>CAYLOW010000007.1:28041-33695 GCA_964385315.1 uncultured Anaerolinea sp. | reverse complement strand
TTTTTCTTCGATCCGGTTTTCCCTGCAATACTCTTTGATGATCTTCAAAAAATCCGGGCCGTAACGCTCATACTTTACCCTGCCCATCCCGCTCATATTGAGCAGTCCCTCTTTTGTCTGCGGAAAATATGCCGCCATTTGCGCAAGCGTCTTGTCTGAAAATATAATGTAAGGCGGCACGTTGGAGGCATCTGCCAGCTCTTTTCTTTTATTGCGCAGCAAGGCAAACAAGGACTGATCGTATTCAGGTTCTTCCATGGATGCAGATTTGAGTCTCGTGCCAGACCGTTCACTTTTCTGTGCTTCATTTATCAGCCCCTTCACCGGTTCCCGCGATTTAAGCATTTCCAACCCTTTTGTTGTCACCGACAAAACCCGATAGCCAGGATCCTGATCCAGCAATCCACGCTCCACCAATTGGCGTGAAATATGCATCCATTGCGACTTGGATAATTCCCTGCCAATGCCATATGTGGATAATTCGTGATGCCTATATTTTTCGATCTTAACATTCTTTGAGCCAAGCAATATATCCACTACATGCGCCGCGCCGAAACGTTCCCCGCTGCGTTTGACACAAGACAAAAACTTTTGCGCAAAGATCGTAATATCGGCCAGCTCGGTTTTGCCCGATATACAGTTATCACATGCGCCGCAATTCTCATCCGTGAAGGTTTCACCAAAATAGGAAAGCAGGGGCTTGCGCCTGCAGAGACCTCCTTCAGCGTAGCGGGTCATCGCATCCAAATGTTGATAGGAGGCACTCCGCTCCGGTTCCTCCTTTTGGTCAATGAAATACCTGAGTTTGGCGGCGTCGCCATAGCTGTAAAGTAGTAAACAATGCGACGGCAAGCCATCCCGTCCTGCACGACCGATCTCCTGATAATAACCTTCGATACTTTTAGGCAGGTCAAAATGGATCACGAAACGCACGTTGGGTTTGTTAATTCCCATGCCGAAGGCGATTGTCGCAACCATGATCTGCACATCATCACGAATGAAGGCTTCCTGGTTCCGCCTGCGATCCACATCCTCCAGTCCCGCATGATATGGGCGGACGGAAAATCCAGACCTCGCCAGCGTTGCGGCGAGGTCATCCACCTGCTTGCGGGAAAAACAGTAAATGATCCCCGACTGGTCCTTGAAATTTTGTAGAAAGCGCAGCGTTTGAGAAACAGGATCATGTTTGGGAGTTACTTCAATGAACAGGTTATCCCTGTTGAAAGAAGCGAGGAATTCGTTCGATTGGGAAAACCCAAGCGAAGATTTAATATCCGAACGGACGCGCGGGGTGGCAGTGGCAGTCAAAGCCATACACACAGCCTTTGGAAATCTAGTCCGCACGCCCGCCAGTTGGCGGTATTCGGGGCGGAAATCGTGTCCCCATTCTGAGATGCAATGTGCTTCGTCAATTGCGAGCAGGTCAACTTGAAGCCCGGAAAGGAGTGAAAAAAGTCTGGGAGTCAGCAGCGTTTCTGGGGCCACATAAAGCAGTTTGGATTTCCCGCTCTTTACCGAATCCATATTCGCCTGATATTCATCAGGTGAAAGCGAGCTATTGAGAAAAACAGCGGGGACACCCAGGGCTCCAAGCTGTTCCACCTGATCTTTCATCAAGGCGATCAGGGGGGAGACAACTACCGTCAGGCCGTCAAACATCAACGCGGGGACTTGATATGTAAGTGACTTCCCACCGCCGGTTGGCATGACAATGAGCGTATCCCGTCTCGCCTGCACGTTGGCAATAACCTCACGCTGCAACGGCTTGAAGGTATCGTAACCAAATATGGACTTTAGAATCGATTCAGGGGTGGGCATCATATCCGCCTGATTATAATGTGACTGCATTGGTTTAAAAGATCATTGCGTGTAAAATGATTCATAAAAGCACTGAAATATTCACCCAGTCATGCAAACCGGTTGGATTTATTAACTTATGCCATATCTCATGCAACCGCAAGGTGAATTAGGGCCGGCTCCGCAAGCTGCCGCAGCTCTAAAATTTACCGATTAATCAAACAACTCTGAACTTGTCCGTTATAATTGGAAATATTTGGTGCAAGCAACCGGCAGAGGAAAATATGGCAGAAAAAATCCTGATTATTGATGACGATGTCGACACATTAAAACTTGTTGGACTAATGTTACAAAGGCAGGGTTATGAGATCAGCGCCGCATCAAATGGCACCCAGGGGCTGGCAAAGGCAATAGAAGAACACCCGGACCTGATCATTTTAGATGTGATGATGCCCGAGATGGATGGGTATGAAGTTGCGCGTCGATTGCGTAAGAACCCTCCGACACAGGCAATTCCAATATTGATGTTCACGGCCAAGACACAACTGGACGATAAGGTCACAGGATTTGAGGTGGGCGCCGATGACTACCTCACCAAACCCACCCACCCCACAGAATTGCAGACACATATCAAGACCTTACTTGCACGTTCCTCCCAAAAAGGGAAGGAGGCGAGTCAAGTTGTCACCGCAGTACATGAACATCATGGGTATGTGATCGGGGTAATCTCTGCGCGTGGAGGGCTGGGAGTCTCCTCAATCGTCTCCAATCTAGCCGCGGGAATTTACTCCCGCACCCAATCTGATGTGATCCTTGCCGAGCTTACGCCGGGACATGGCACCATTGGCATGGAATTTGGATATCAGAATCCAAAGGGCTTGACCGAAATTCTACAGGGAACTGTGGCGGAAATAACACGCGAGAAAGTGAAAGCATCCCTTTCTGCCCATAACTCTGGCTTGAAGCTTTTGCTTGCTTCAGGAAATCCGCGTGACGTGACTTTGACCTCGCAGTTGAAGAATTATGAGGCGCTCATTGCCCGTCTTTCCACACTTGCCCGATTTATTATCCTGGATTTGGGAAATGGACTGCCTTCTTTTGTGCAAAATATACTTCCGCTGTGCAACGAGTGTATCGTTGTTGTGGAGGGTGTTGGAAACACCATTCAGCACACTAAACTGTTGATCGAAGATATTATCAGCTTACATGTTGACCCTGGAAAAATCAGCGTGTTGTTGAATAACCGCATGCGCAGTGAATCGCAGATGCAGTTGTCACAGGTGCAGGAAAAACTTGGACACTCCATTGCCGCCACTCTGACTCCCGCCCCTGAAGCCTTCCAACAGGCCGTGCGTATGGAAACGCCTGCCGTGATTTGCCAGCCGACCAATACGACATCTCAACAATTTTTTAAGATCGCTGATACCATTATTGAGCGTGAAAAGTACAAATGACCTTCTTCCCCCAAAAGACGCAGTCAGCCATTGATTTTGCCGCGGAGCTATTCCGCCAGGCCAAACATGCTGTCTTGCTGACAGGCGCGGGGCTGTCCACACCTTCAGGCATACCCGACTTCCGTTCCACAGAAACAGGCTTATGGTCGCGCGATGAACCGATGGAGGTGGCATCACTCAGTACATTCCGCACTGCACCGGAACGTTTTTTTGACTGGTTTCGCCCGCTGGCAAGCCAAATTTTTAATGCCCAGCCCAACACGGCGCACCTTTCGCTGGCAAAACTGGAAAAAGCCGGGCGCATACATTCCACCATTACCCAAAATATAGATATGCTTCACCAAAAAGCTGGTTCTCGAACTGTGATCGAAATGCATGGAACCATGAAAACCTTAACCTGTACCCAGTGTTATCATAAAGTGGAATCTGCACTTTACCTCGATACGTTTGTTGAAAAAGGAAAACTTCCCCGCTGTCCCCAATGCAGCAGCATCCTTAAGCCGGATGTGATCCTGTTTGGCGAGCAATTGCCGCAGGCAGAGTGGTTCAAAGCCCAGCGGGAAGCCCGACAGTGCGACCTGATGCTGATCGTCGGTTCATCACTGGAAGTTTTACCGGTAGCCGGGCTGCCCATGCAGGCATTGGACCGCGGTGCGCATTTGATTATTGTCAACAACGTGCCGACTTATTTAAATGTTCGTGCCGATGTGGCACTTACCGAAGATGCAGCTGTGGTCATTCCGGCAATTGTAGAGAAGGTATTAAATGGCTGAAGTAAAAACTGAAAGATTGGATGGCTATCGCCGCTTAATAGACATCGCGCGCGACCTTGCATCAACCCTCGATCTGGATACCCTGCTTTCGCGCATTGTACATGCCGCCGCGGAGATCAGCGGCGCGGAAGCCGCGTCCATTTTGCTGTTTGACGAAACCTCGCGCCAGTTATACTTCCAAGTTGCGACCAACCTGGACGAATCCACACGGCGCGGTATTGTAGTCCCGTTGGAAGGGAGCATCGCGGGCTGGATCGTTAACAACCGTCAGACGGTACGCATCACGAACGCGCATAACGACCCCCGTTTTTTTTCAAATGTGGAGGCAACAACAGGCTTTACCACAGAATCGCTCCTGGGCATTCCACTGGTCACCAAAAACAAAATCGTGGGCGTATTGGAGGCGTTAAACAAACCAAAGGGCAAATTCACTGATACAGACGAATCGATGCTGATGGTACTGGGAGCCCAAGCCGCAGTAGCCATTGAAAACGCGCGTCTTTTCCAGCAGTCGGATCTGATCTCGGAATTTGTCCACGAGCTGCGAACACCATTATCGTCACTTAGCACTGCCACATACCTGCTGCTGCGGCCTGAAATGTCGCAGGAGCAGCGCGACCAGATTGTGAACAATATTCATAGCGAGACAATGCGGCTAAACTCGCTGGCATCCTCTTTTCTTGACCTTGCAAGGCTCGAGTCGGGGCGGGTACAATTCCGCAAGGCACAATTCAGTATTGCCGACCTGTTCTATGAGTGCAAGGATGTCATGTCTTCAAAGGCCATGGAAAACAACATTCAAATCCGTGTAGAATCGCCCGATGGATTTCCCCTGCTCAACGCGGATCGCGACAAGATAAAACAGGTGCTCTTGAATTTATTGAGCAATGCCATCAAATACAATCGTCCCAATGGAACAGTGATGCTGCGCGCAGAGGTGCTTGAAGATAAGGAATTCGTCATGTATATTCAGGATACGGGCCTGGGTATTCCGGACGATTCCCTGCCTCATCTGTTCGAGAAATTCTTCCGTGTGCGCGAACATGAATCACGCGTAGCCGGTACCGGGCTGGGGCTTTCCATCTGCAAGCAAATTATTCAAGGTCATAACGGGCGGATCGAAGTCAAGAGCAAGATCGGCGTGGGAACAATATTTTCGGTGTTCCTGCCATATACCGGCAAAAAACAACCACGGGAAGAATCCGCGGGCGAATCTAAAAAAAATAAACAGTGACAATTTGACTTTTTTGTCTGAAAATTGTACACTAAACAAAGTCCTATTATTCATTATTTTTGGAGGAAGAAGATGTCTCAATTTCAATTTGTTATGCGTTCAGGTCCTACACCCGGCGTGACATTCCCTCTTGAGGGGGATCAACTGATCATTGGGCGTGACTCATCCAACAGCGTTGCGATTAATGACGCCGAAATTTCCCGCAAGCATTCCCGCCTTTCATTTCAGGGCGGCAAATATGTGCTTGAAGACCTTGGCTCCACCAATGGGACATTCGTAAACGGGCAGCGCCTTTCGGGTCCGGTGGTGTTAAAACCTGGTGATGTTGTCGCCTTTGGAGAGCATATTGTATTGATGTATGATGCGATCAATATGGATCCCGGCGCGACCATCGCA
>CAYLOW010000007.1:0-28031 GCA_964385315.1 uncultured Anaerolinea sp. | reverse complement strand
ACGCCGCCAATTCAACAACAACCGGTTGCTCCCGTCTACACGCCGGCCCCGGTCTATTCAGGCGTGCCTGTTAAAAAGACAAATACGCTACCCTTCTTCATTGGCGGGGGCGTATTCCTGTTCCTTTGTCTTTGCATTAGTTTCTTCTGGTGGGTGGATGCCACCTACCGCTGGTGCACATTCTTCCCCTTCATTTCCGGTTGCAGCTAAAATTTACCATGGAACCCCGCGAGCAAAAACTCGCGGGGTTTTTTATTTTTTTGTTGTAAAATCATTTATCTTTGATAGAATCAAAAGCCGGAACGTCCCAATCCTCCGAAGTCGATGTATCTTTTATTTTTCAACAAAAAAATGGAACACACTAGATGGCCCAATCACAAGCTCCAATCTCCCCCTCCTGGGGGACAAACACAAAGCTAGTCGTTGCACTCACCATTGTGGTAATTGTCGGCGCGCTGCTGGTTAAGTTCCAGTTTGTAATTTCGCCATTGTTGATCGCGTTTATGATGTCCTACCTGCTTCATCCGGTTGCCAGTTTTCTTCAACGCAAGGCGCATTTTTCGTGGGGTGCAGCGGTTGGGGCGATCTATTTTTTAACCCTGATCCTTTTTCTGGGGGTGCTCACTGCCGGTGGCGTGGGGCTGGTACAACAAATACAAAGTCTTGTTACCATTATGCAAAATGTCGTAACGGACCTGCCCAAGTTGATCGAAGAGGCATCCAGAAAGGTTTACCAATTTGGGCCTTTCAAACTCGACTTTCGCATTTTGGACTTGAGTAATATCAGCAGTCAGATACTTGGCATGGTCCAACCCCTATTGAGTCAAACCGGCACTCTGCTCAGTTCGGTAGCAGGGAGTGCAGCAAATTTCCTGGGCTGGACTTTCTTTGTCATTCTTGTTTCATACTTTGTGCTCGCTGAAAGCGGCGGTCTGCGTGGAAACATCATTCCTTTGGATTTACCCGGTTATACCCATGATATTAAGCGCCTGATGCGTGAACTTGGTCGTATCTGGAACGCCTTCCTGCGCGGACAGATAATTGTTTTCCTTCTTGCCGTTATCATTTATTTCATTGTTCTCAGCATACTGGGCGTGCATTACGCTATCGGATTGGCTTTCGTGGCAGGTCTTGCGCGCTTTGTTCCCTACGTCGGTCCGGCAGTAAATTGGACAGTGCTCGTTCTGATCTCCTATTTTCAAACGTATAAGTTGTTTGGGTTGTCGCCATTTTCCTACAGCCTGCTTGTTTTGATCACCGCGCTGGTAATTGACCAGATATTCGACTATGTTGTTTCTCCACGCATCCTTTCGGATTCGCTTAAAGTGCATCCCGCTGCGGTGCTGGTTGCCGCAATCGTTGCTGCAAACCTGTTTGGTTTACTTGGCGTTGTTGTTGCCGCGCCGATCCTTGCGACTGCGATTCTGTTATGGAAATACGTCATGCGAAAAATGTTGGACATAAACCCCTGGACCGAAGATGAGGTTCACCAGCCAGCACCATCCCCCGGAGCACAACTTCTTGTTTCGATCCGCCGCTTTCTGCGCACTCTCCGTCCAAATCACAACAAGAATAAATAATCAATCACTTACAATTTGAGTTCAATGAGCGCCCCACGCGCCATTTTAATTAACCCACTATAAACCCAGGAGAATCCCATGAACACCAATGAGAACGAACCACGAACTGACACCATCGCCGAAACCGAGAATTTCATCGCATGGAAAGCGGAAGAACCGGATGGCGAAGTCACCTATCATGTCGAGTTGAACAATGTCACCGTGCATTTCTTTGAAGAGGAATGGACTGAATTTCTCGAACTCGCGCGGGCATTGAAGTAGGATAAAAAAAGCAAAACCCTAAAGGCTTCCCTGGCGCCCATATAATTGAACAGGAAGCCTTTGGGGCGTTTTTCACATGGAGATGTCAGGAGATAACTAAATGAAATTATTGCAATATCTGTTTCGAGCGGGGTTTAGTCTGTTCATCGCATTTATCGCCAGTTATTCCTCGGCGGTGATCTTTTTTAATTACTCGGGATACAAACAAACTTCAGACCGCATCTTCGTTGTGGCGGTCCCGACACTAGCCATTGCCTTCCTGATATTTGAGATATTTCCAAAATTTTGGACATGGCTCACGCAAAGGCAAACTCCTGTCCTAATCATATTTGGCGGGCTGGCTGTACTGGCCGCAATTGAATTTGTTCTGCCGCATGCAGTCTCCCGGGTGTACTATCTCGGCATGATAGCGGCGGCCGCCATAATTTTCGCCTTTATGCTTCCCGCGGTCCCGGCGGTTGAACGACTGCGGCGCACGCATTCGATGATTCACTATTTCCTTGGCTTTTTGATGAGTCTTTTTCTCACCTATGCAACGCTTGGCTTTTTATCCGGCGTGATCAATGGCAGGTTTGACATCATCGCCTTTTCCGTAACATCCACCATTATGGGAAGCATTATTGGATACTACCTCATACGCCGGGCTGCCCAATCATTTTATAGCGGTTTTCTGAGCAACCCCGTCAGCGTACTGACTGCCTTGTCCCTGCCGGTCTTTCTGGCGGGAATTATCTATGGCGCACTTCAGTATCCCGCTATGCTTCCTCAGGCTTACATCCAAATGCCCGATGAGTGGTTTGGGATGTACCTTTTCAGCGCTATGATCGGAGGGGCATGGGGGCTTTTGACACTGGAGCAACTGGAAACGCGCGGCTATGATCAGGCATTCAAACAGACCAAACTCTTTGCATTCATAAAGGACAACCTGCCCGGCATTTATGCAGGTTCGATCTTCTTTCTCATCAACCTGATCGTTGCACGGGCTCTTAACCATTCCACCTATAGCATTAACAGCGTCATCTTTGAAGCCGATGCCGGACCATGGATGTCCATTCTTGGCTATCCCGATGGTCATGATGTGAATCGCGCCGTGCACCCGCTGGTTCTGCTTACCCTGCGACCCCTCACCAGTTTTGTGCGTCTCTTCCTTGCAGACAAATGGTATCTTGCGCCAATGATCGTTGTTGCCGCCATGAATGGATTATCCGTTCTGATGGGCTGGCTGTTCGTTAGACGCGCAACCAAAAACAGCACATACGCCTTTCTGTTTGCCGTCATGCTTGGCACAACCGCCGCCCACCTGCTCTTCGGCTCACTGACCGAAACCTATGTCTTCGGCATGATCTCGCTTGTCCTGTTTGCCGTTTTGATTCAGGCCGATGAAAAACGTTTTTCAGTGCTCGTGCCAGCTGGTTTATTGGTGTTCGGCGTGACTGTCACCAACATTGCACAAAGCATGATCCTCCTATTCTTCAAAAAGACGTTCAGCTTCTGGCGGCTTTTTTATTACGGCGTGGTTGTACTTGCCATCAGTATCACATTAACTGCACTGGTCAGCGTACTTTACCCCGGCAACCAAACCTTCTTCTTCGTTCCCGCCGATCTTGCCTTCGAAGGACGTTTCTCAAAACCAATCTACGAAGGCCCGCTGGAAAAGGTGGTGGAAAGAACAGGAGTGGTCGGACGCACAATCTTTATGTACGGCATGGTTGCCCCAACGCCATTGCAAAGTATTGCCCGAAAAAACACAGACCCCCTAACCGAATACAAAACCTTCGACTATCGCGAGCACATCAAAGCCTGGTACAACGGGCCAGCTTATGTCCCGCTTGCCCTCTGGCTGATCTTGCTTGCAGGCGCATTTTTCTATTTTCTAAAAAACCTACGGACATCAAGTCATACTCCGCTGATGCTGGGTTTACTTGCAAGCATCGCCTTTAATTTTCTACTCCACATGAATTATGGCACCGAGCTCTTCCTTTACTCAACCTTTTGGACTTATCTGCTGGTTTTCTTTACGGCGCTGGCCCTTGCTGAATTTGCAGGACGCCGCTGGCTTGAGATCTTGCTGGCAGTCCTTGTGGTGATGTTGATGATCAACAACGGCTGGTTCATCCTCGTCATCCTGCGCGGATTAAACCCATACTTTGCCGCCGGTTGATCATGTCCAAAACAATGAATCCGTATCTCCGTTTTTTTTTCTCCGGCCTGCTGGCGCTTATCATTTCGTTTGCATTCGACTTCTTTTTTCTCGCTCTGTTTAAACGTTCTTCCATCGACCAGGTCTTGCTTCTGGGATTTTCCACTCTCGCGTTGGGATATTTGATTTTTTGGGCTTGGGGAAACATCATCAAAACAGGCGGACTGCTTCTGCCAAAATTCAAAGCCACCCCGCTTGCGCCCCTGTTGCGCGAATATATACCCGGCATCCTACTGGCGATTCTCTTCTTCGCCACCTATACCTATTTCGGCTTGCAAATTAACTTTGCAGACAGCGACACTACAGATAATTTTTTCGAAGCCGACAACTATCCCTGGATGAAAAGGATTGCCGATCCGCATGGATATCAGTTTGAAATGCGCGGGCCCCACCCCTTTGCTTATTTTATCTTCCGCCCTCTTGGTTGGGCGCTCAACCTGTTCACATCCAACCCGTGGCTTTCTGCAATTCTACTAAACACCTTCTTCGGAGCGCTGTGCGTCTTCATGGCATGGGTATTCATTAAACGACAATCGAAAAACTCCATTTACGCGTTGTTGATCGCATCCCTGCTAGGTTTGAGTACAGCACATCTCTTTTTCGGGTCTGTCATTGAATCTTATATCTTCTCTGCCGCGGCATTGATCGGTTTTGTGCTGGCAATCCAAAAAAATGAAGGAACTCTATTGGCTCCCGTGGCAATGAGTGTCATCACCTTCGGCATCACCTTTACGAATTTTATCCAGAATTTCATCGGCTTTGGGATGGCCCAAATTCTAAATTTTTCCCGCCTTGAACATCAACCGGGAGGAGTAAAAAATAAAATCAGGGTTTTATTGATGAATGTTTTTCACTTCACAGCCCTGGTGCTCTCGCTTGGCATTGTCATCAGTGTCATCCATGCCGCGTGGTACCCATCCAGCAGACTGTTTTTTCAATTGGCCGACGCGAAAATTGAGGGCGACTTTTCCCTGGCCCTTTTTCAAGAACCCCGGTGGAAACTCGTTGGGCGTATCATTTTGCTTATCCGAACGATCCTGCTCTACACGGTGATCGCAGCAAAGCCCTTTGTTTTTGGCAAGGAAGTCGGCGCGTGGCTTCCGTATTTCAATTTTTTCAGGGTTTCCCCTGAACAATATTCATATAGTGCATATGCGGGCCTGGGAACCATTCTGATCTATGCCTGGGCTGCACTACTCTTTTTATCAGGTATTTTCTTTTTATGGAATCTCATCCGTACCCGCAAAGTAGACCTGTCCCTGGCATTTGCCCTTAGCGTGGTGTTCAACTTTATCCTGCATATTAGTTATGGATTTGAGTCATTCCTATACTCGCCTAACTGGGCTTATGCCTTGATATTCTTTGTCGGGGTTTGCCTTTCTCCGCTGGCAGAGAATCGGCCCTTCCAGGGTGTGCTGCTGATCTTTTTGATACTGCTTGCCTATAATCAGATGCATTTTTTTCAATCCATCCTTGATACGATTGCGCCATTTTATGGTCGAGGTGGTTGATGTCTGGTTTCATTAATCCCCGCATGGTCATCGCGTGGATACTGTCCGGCCCCATAATATTCATTGCGCTTGGTTTCCTGCAAAATTTTTACCCCTCATTTTTTGAGATATTTTTTCTAACCATTCTGCTACAGTTCCTGGCAGGATTGGTGATCTATCGCCTGCTGGGCAAGGCAAAGACGTTGTTTGCCAACCAACCCACAGACTTGACCTTTGTACTGGTTCTATGCCTCATTTTGGCTCTCTTTGTGTTGAATCTTTTCAGGATGGCAAACCAGTTCCCCCACATGTTTGACGCGGGATACTTTATTTTGAAAAACGATCAACTGCTCCCTTTCACTCTTGGCAGTCTCCTAGCTGCGCCATGCCTGGCGTTAGGGAGAAGATTTATCCATGAGACTGATTTCAAGGCCACCCGTGCTTACCATTTGATGAGCGAAATGGTAACAGGTCTATTGATTGCAGGATTCTTCTTCATCGCATATTTAATGCTTGCATCCATCTTCAATCAGCCGGCTTTCGATGTGGACGATATTTTTTTTGACTCGGATGGTTTACTTTGGCGAACGCGTTTCACCACCGAAAACTACCTTGATTACTACTGGCGTTCCGTGCACCCCTTCGTCCTGATCATCATACGTCCTTTGGTTTCACTAATCGCTTTTCTATTGAAGGGCAACACACTCCGCGCAGCATTTGTGCTGGTGGCCCTGGCTGGTGCGCTATGTGTTTTCCTTGCCTGGTATTTTGTCAAATACACGACTGGCAACTCGCTTTACGGCCTGATCGTCGCATGCCTGCTGGGCGCATCTGCTGCGCACCTGGTTTTTGGTTCACTGATCGAGACCTACATTTTTCTTGCGGCGACCATGCTGACATTCCTTGTATTGTTGCTCAAAAATAAACCGCTGTTTGCCTTGTCAGTGGCAGGTATACTTTTATTTGGAATTACACTCACCAATTTTATTCAAACTGCAATCGCATTTATTTTAATAAAGAAGAATTACAAACAATGGCTTACGTACGGGTTAATTGTTGGGGTTTCTGTCATCCCGCTGGCCTTGTTGAGCAATGCAATCTACCCAAACGCGCAACCTTATTTTTTCATTCCCTCCAACCTGACGACCGAAGCGGAAAATACTTTTGTACCAACAATTGCGCGCGGTGAGGCGATCCTGCGCGTGATGTTCCTGCACAGCATCGTTGCACCAGACCCGCTTATTCTCAAAGAGGAAATTCCCTTTTTGAAAGTATGGATTTTCAAAGCCAACCCAATGCGATTGAGCGAATACAATACTGGATTTGACACAATTTTGGCATATATCTGGCTTGGTCTGCTTCTGTCCGGGGGAGTTCTTTTCCTGAAAGGGTGGAAAAAACGGGACAACCGGTTCCCCCATGCATTTATCCTGATCCTGTTATTAAACTTTGTTCTTCACTTACAATATGGCAAGGACATTTTCCTGTATTCCACAAACTGGACCTACGCCATCATCCTCTTCCTTGCACTTGCATGGAAGGAACTTGCAGAAAAAAGATGGTTTCAAATCACCCTCCTCGTTTTTCTTGCACTGCTGCTGGAAAATAACTCACAACTGATTTTAACCATGTTAAATACATCTGCTTTGCACATTAACTAACTTTACTCGCATCCCGCGGACAAATTTCTTTCCTGCTGATCGCTGCATTTTCACAATTTATATGAAAGCTGATACTTGGGTTACAATTAAATAAAAATATCATTCCGATCGGGCACATGAAAGCCACACCACCGGCCCGACATAAGAGGCTCGTATGTTTACATACCGTATCAACAAGTCGACAGTTTTGGTGATGTTTTTAATGGCCATTCTTTTATTGAACGCCTGTTCCCCGCAGCGCGCCCAGGTGGATTTTGTTTTCATGCGAACCAGCGACTTCACCGAACCCTATTGGCAGGGCGTAATCAAGGATTTTGAGGCACAAAACCCGGATATTCAGGTTAATCTTCACATCTTTACCTGGGATGAGGGACGCCAGAAAATCGCCGATATGGTGGCGCAAGGCAAACCGCCAACACTGGCACGCGTGGCAACACGTTGGATACCCGAATATGTAGCCTCTGGATGGCTTGAACCCGTGGACGGGTACATGAGCGAGGAATTCCGTTCCCAATTCATCCCACTACTGATCAATGAAGGCTCGCAATATGATGGCAGAACCTTTGGACTGCCGATTACGGTTTCCTCACGCGCACTGTACTTCAACAAGATCCTGTTCAAACAGGCAGGCTTAACCACCCCACCCCGAAACTGGTCGGAATTAAAGGATGCCGCCAGGGCAATTCATGCGCTGGGTTCAGACAAGTACGGGTTTGGGATTCAAGGCAAACAAGCGGAAACATCAACCTATTTTTATTATTTCCTATGGGGCAACGGCGGGGAAATTCTCACAAAGGATGGTACACGTCCCGCATTCAACGGGCCGGAGGGACAGGCTGCTGCAGAGTTCCTAATGGAAATGATTAACGAGGGCTTGACCCAGCCCGACCCTGCTGAAAGTGAACGCAAAGGTATGGAGACTGCTTTTGTGGAGGGAAAACTGGGCATGGTCATTACCGGCCCCTGGCTGGCGACCCGGTTAAAAAACGAGGCTCCAAATTTGGATTATGGACTGTCCACCATTCCCTATCAAACGACATCCACAACTCTTGCGGCACAAGATACCCTCATTTTATTCAAACAGGCTGAAAACAAGGAAGCCGCATGGAAATTTGTCGAATTTCTCTACGCAGATGACTACCGTTTAAAATATGCCCTGGGCGATGGCGTTCTTCCTGAAAAAATTTCGGTCACTAAAAATAGTCAAATCACAGAAAACCCTGCCTATAACTTTTTCATGGAAAAACTTCCGACAGGCAAGTTCGAGCCGTTGAACGTCAAAAGTGCAGACATTTCCGATATAGTGGCACGCTCGCTCCAGTCGGCCTACCGCAAGGAAATTCCCATCATAGATGCGCTTAATGATGCCGCCGCCCAAGTCCTGCAGATGTTATCCTATTCAGCCACTTCCTGGTAACGCATGGCACAGACTTTGCAAATCAGCATTGAAAAATGGCACCAGATATCAAGGGAGCATTTTTCAAAAATTACCCCCCGCTACGATCAGGGCAGGGAGTTCGAACAAAAGCAACATTGGATAGAAGAGATCAGCCGCAGCGTTTCCATCAGTGCATCTGACTGGGTACTGGATGCAGGAAGCGGCACAGGGCTTTTAGCAGTTCAATTTGCAGAACAAATTACAGGCCATGTGCTTGGTTTGGAACCAGCCTGGGCTATGCTGCAACAGGCTGTAAAGAAGGAAAAACCTTCCAATCTGAACTGGTCTCAGGGCATCTCCGAATCCCTGCCTTTTGCAAAAAGCTCACTCAAGGCGGTTTTTCTCTCACAGGTCTGGCACCACCTTCAGGACCAGGAACAGGCCGGCTGTGAATTTTTCCGCTGCCTAAAACCCGGCGGTGGTTTGTTTATCAAAACCTTTTCCCATGCCCAAATTACAGCGCGTTGGGATTTACGATCCATCTTTCCAGAGTTAATGCCGCTCATGTTGGGCATTTATCCCGATATGGCGGATTATGAATACTTGCTAAATAATATTGGCTTTAATTCTGTTTCGTTTCAAACCTTCTCCAGGGAGAATTTTATGCTCCCATCGCAAATGTTAACCATCCTTCAAGAAAAAGCATGGTCAATGTTTTCCTTCCTTAGCCCTGAAGGGGCTGCTGAAGGGGCTGCACGACTGGGTGCATTGGTTGCAGCCGGCGACAAACCAGTCCCATATCCAGAGGTTCATCTTCTGGTTATCGCACTCAAATAAAAAGCAAGGAGAAATAATTCCATGTTCCGTTGGCTCACTTCCGGTTTGATATTACGAATTTTGACAGCTCTGCTGATCGTTTCCGTCGTGCCACTCTACGCCATTAGTACTTTTACACAGCAAAGCTATAAGACCACTCAATCTGAGGTGGTTACCAAAAGCCAGGAAGCGCTCGATACGAAAGCCATTCAGGGGATCGAAGCGCGTGCCGTTCTCCTTGCCAATTCGGTTGCCGGGTTTTTGACCACCCGTGAGGACACCCTGCAATTCCTTGCATCGCAAACACCCGATGCTCAAGCTTATTTGAATTTCGGGGTGACACAAAATGGAAGCCTATGGACAATCACCAGCGACGGGGTCGAAACGCATTTTGAAATGCCCATCTACCGCGAAATCGCCTTTGTGGATTTAACAGGACAGGAGCAGATCAAGATCAGTAACGAATGCATAGCATACCCGTTCACATGCTACATGAAGATAAACAACGAGTTGCTGGATGTCAGTAAATCTGCGAATACACTTTATAAAAGTGAGACCTATTTCTCTGAAAGCAAGAACCTGAAAGAAGGTGAAGTTTATATTGGCTCTCCCATAGGGTACCACCTGCCCCCTGAAATCGCATACGCCAGCGCACAGTACCGTCCTGGTGAACGCTATCGCGGAGTTCTGCGCATGGCTGCCCCGGTCTTTGAGAATGGTAAACATATCGGAACAGTCGTCATGGCAATAGAGATGCTCCACTTGATGGAATTTACAGCGCATATTGCCCCATCCAATTCGGCACTACAGGCTGAAATTGATGCCCGTGAAGCCGATTTTTCATACATGATCAATCCGGAAGGCTGGGCGATCAGTCATCCTCGTCATTTTAACATCTATGGCGTGGATAAAAACGGCCAGCCGGTAAAGGGGATCAGCAGGGAAGATCAGACTCAGGTGGATAATCTATACCGCCCGGGAAACTTAAGCCAGATGGGATTCATTGACCCTGCCTTCCCCGAACTTGTCCTTCAAAACCAACAGGGGAAAAATGGAATGTTATGGACAAAGGAAAGTAAGCGGGCGTTAATTTATGCCACCGTTCCCTATTTCAGCGGACAATACGAAACCTCCGCCGGGTTTGGGCTGCTGATATTAAGCACAGATGGCGGGCGCCTGCATGTCGATGCCGAAGTATTGAGCAAGCAGTTCGATAATAAATTGCAAAGTCTGAGCGATTTCTCCTTCCAGTTGATCGCAGTGACCCTGATGGGTGTGTTGATCCTGGCCGTATTGCTGGCCAGCACCATCGTTTCACCCATCATGCGCCTGACCAATGTGGCCAAATTGATCGAGGAGGGACATTGGAACAAGGTGGACATAAACAGGCTTGAAAAAATCGGCAGGGGCGGCGCTGAAGTCGGTCAACTGGCACGCGTCTTTGCCTCCATGACCAAACAGGTGTATGTCCGCGAAACTGATCTCCGCAAGCAGGTCGAAGGCTTGAAGATCGTGATTGACGAGACAAAACGCAAGAAAGCCGTGGAAGAAATTACAGACAGTGAGTTCTTCCAAAATCTCAGCGAACGCGCCGCCAAGATACGCGAGAAACAGCGCTTATCCCAAAAACAGAACTCTGATAAAAAATAAAAATGCCTAAACGCTCTTTAAGCAACCTGTTATCCATTGCGCCAGGCGAAGAGCAAAAGACCTCCCTGCTTTATCTCCTGCATCTGCTCTTTTATTTGGGCTTGATGTGGGGGGATGCTGCGCGTGAAACACTTTTCCTTTCCGCGTGGTCAGCGGATGATCTGGCATTCGTATTCGTGATCTATGCAGTCATCGGGTTCATCATGGGACTGGCCTACACATTTGTCGCAGACCGCATCAGCAATGGATTATTATTAAAGATCATTGTGGGGATCATGATCCTGTGGTTGATCTCTGTGCGATTCATGCTAATGACCAACGGCGGCCCACACGGGTTTGTATATCCCTATTTCTATCTGGTGTACAGCGCATTTCGTGATGTATCGACGATGCACATTTTGATGTACATCAATGACTTTTACGACACCCGCGCCTCCAAACGCGCCATACCGCTGATGCTCTCGGCTGGGATTGCAGGCGGAACACTGGCAGGGTTTACTGCAAAATTACTCAACCAATGGATCGGATTGGAAAATACCCCCCTGGCCTGGGCGGTCACTCTGGCCCTTTGTTTTATCGTCATTCTGATGATCGAACGCCGATTGACAGATGACCTGGAACAGATAGAACGCCAGCGCAAAAAATCCATATCTGCGGCAGGAACCAAAAACACAAAAAAAGCCAGCGGATTGCAGAATCTACGTGAGGGATTTAACTTTGTCCGCCATTCTGGCTTGTTGCGCGGATTGGCAGCAGCAACGTTTGTGATGGTTGTGCTGATGACCTTACTTACCTATCAAGCCAGTCATGAGTTCGCCATTCAGTTTGCCGGCAACCCCGATGGTCTTTTTAACTTTTACGGCATTCTGGGCGGCATTTCCAATGTCGCCGGACTTTTAGTCCAATCCCTATTTCTCAGCCGCCTGATCAACTGGTTTGGCGTTGGCACGATGAACCTATTCTTCCCAATTATCACATTGGGCGCGATATCGGTAATCAATTTTTTCCCGGGGCTGGCGAGTGCAACCTTTGCACGATTGGATTACAACGCGATCAAGCAGACATTCCGCAACCCGCTGGATGCCATGCTGTACAACAGTGTGCCGCTCAACAGTAAGACCCGCGCCCGGGGGTTTATCGGCGGTTTTATTGTTCCCATTGGAACATTGGCAGCCGGATTGATCGTGCTGGCGGTTAAGTCGCAATTTATTACAGGTCCGCTTCTGATCCCAATTGGCCTCGGATTAGCACTGGTCTATGTACTGATCATGATCAATGTACGGCGCGAATACGGACGTTCCATGACCAGCCTGCTGGCTGGCGATGAAATTTCCATTTTCAACCAGGATCAATCTGAGGCTTTGCCAACTGATCCGACAACAGCCCTGTGGCTACGGGAGAAATTGAAAGCCGTGCCTGCGGACCCCAACGCCGATGGTCAAGCCGTCTTCATCAGTCAGATCTTATATGACATGGATTCCCGCTCCACCCTGCCTGTGATCTATGAAATGGCTCAACAACGCGGATCATTCTTCCGCAAGGGGATCATCGAACTGCTGGATCAGTCCAATCTTGATCAGCCTGAGTTTATTAAACTCTGCCAGCACAGTATGGACGACGCCGAACCAGTTGTGCGTGATGCTGCAGCAGGTGCTTTGTTAAACTTCATCAAAAGGAATGCGGGCAGGAGTGAAGACAGTACGAGCATAAGCATCCTAAACAGCCTTTATACCCGATTAGGTGAACTGGAAATTGAAGTACAGACTCTGTTGATGATTTTGCTTATTCAACACGGCTCATTGGAGCAGCAGACAAACGCGCAATCCATCCTTGACCAATGGTTAAATTCTTCCTCCGGGGAACACAGGGGAAATGAAGAAAATGGAAAGACCCTGGCGGCTGGGCTTGTAGTTTTGGTTGAAACAGAAAGCCACGGTGCCGGCAAAGCGGCAAGCCGGCTGAGCGAGTTGATCAGCGAACTGATTCAAAGTCCATCACCCTATATACGGCAGCAGCTGATTCCCGCCCTGGTGCGCAAGTGCAAATCCATTCACTGGGATGGCGAGCATTGGGCTGTGCGGCATCTTGCCACATTACTTGAAGACCCGGAAGAGGGTATCCGCCTGGCTGTGGCGGAAGAACTGCAGGCGGAGGTAAAAACGATCCCGCTCAAGCCGGTGGTCTGGCAGATGTTAAATGATCCATCCCTGCCAATTCGGCGATTGGCTTGCAAATTACCCATCCGATTGAAATTTACAGAGATGCAAATGCTGCGCGGATGCCTGGATGACAACTCGATAAAAAACTCTCCCCAGCGGACTGAAAGCGCTATTTACCTGCTCACTCAGTCTGGACAACGTGGTATGCGAACCGCGCTTGGCAAGGCAACAGATTCTTTGGTGCGTGATACGTACTGGCTGGCGCTGCAAGGCACAGCGTTGGAAGACATGAAAGTGGCAAAAGATCCGCCGCATCCCGGTGCTGGCATCATGTTTCAGGCGCTTCAGGAAGCATCCCTTTCTGTCATGGAGCGGATATTCTGGCTGATAAGCGCTGACAGCAGTGAAGAGGAAGCACAGGCCGTGCAGCGTGCTTTACCTTCCAATGACCCGACTGAACGGGCAAATGCCGCTGAAGCGTTGGAAGCAACCCTGCCCCCAGTCGTGGCACGGCAATTGGTACGTCTGTTGGACGGCTCGTCATCAGATGAAATCATTGCCTGTGCTGAAACCGAAATGGGAATGCACAGGCCCAGCCTGGTACAAGTCCTGCAAAATGCATGGGGGCAGTTGTACTTGCAAAACACACGACCGATCATTCCAGAACGCCTGCAGCATTTCTACGCTGACGGGTGGTTGATGACAACCGCCATCTATTTACTAACTGAATTCCAACCATCCGACGCCAGCCTGCCTATTCCAGCCAAAACCTTACAGGAAGCCCTGTTATCTACGCTTAAAGTCGATACCCGCCCCAATGTACAGGAAGCCGCAACACTGGCGTTAGCGCATATGGATTCAAATTCAAAGGAACCCGCTATGTCACCTTCTCAACCCCTCTCTCTGATCGAAAAAGTGATCTTCCTTAAAGAGGTTCCATTCTTCCTTGAATTGTCTCTTCAGGAAATTTCCATTCTCGCGGGCATTAGTGAAGAAGTCAGTTACCCGGCAGAGCACAAGATTTTTTCGCAGGGAGAGAACACCAAATCCCTGTACCTGATCATTCATGGACAGGTATCTGTCCAACAGCAAACCCGCACTGGTTCCATTGTGCGGTTAAAAACATTGGGGGCAAAAAACTATTTTGCTGAAACCTCCATTTTTGATGGGGCTCCACACCAGGCAGATATTGTGACCATAGAACCGGTGGATATTCTGATGATCCGCCAATCCATGCTCTTCACGCTCATCCGCCGCCGACCTGACATTGGGCTATCCCTGCTCAAAGCGCTCAGCCAACGCCTGCGAGAAACCTATGCTCAAGTTGCCCAAAGCGAACGAGCCAAGCCGCAAAAACTGGTCAGTCTGTATGACAAGATGGAGAAGTAAGAGCAAGCGCCAAAGAAGAGAAGTAATACTTCTTTAACGCAGGAACTCCGGGTTTCTTGATCCCGGAGCTCTGCTTATTAATCACTACCTGCCGATTACAATTCCTACGGCTGCTTCTTTGACTTGCGTGTAAAGAATTTCCAGAGACCCCAAATGACAAGCACGGGCGGAGCAATAATGGGGATAAATACAATGAAAACCCAGATCAGAAAGTCTATGATGCCCTGGTAGGCGTACGTGACAGCCTTTTTGGCATCCCTGAACGTCTCACCTGGGTGCCATACATTGGGCACAGGTGTCGGTGTGGCGGTTAATTCAGGCAACACAGGTTCAAAATTGACGGTAAGGGTGGAATAGGCCGAACGATCCTGCAAATAATTCATCTGCCCCTTGAGCTGCTCGATCTGTGCTTCCACATTTGAGAGTTCGGTATTGATGCGCAGGGCCTCGTCTGTAGTCTTGGCTTCATCAAGGAAAGACTTTATGCGATCACGTGTAGCTTCAAGGTTGGTGACCTGAGATTGCAAGTCAACGAACTGATTGGTCACATCCTCGCCAGAGGCGGTTTCATCGAGAACTTTGACAGCCAATCCGCGCAGGCGGGTAAGGGTATGCTCGAACTGGTCAACCGGCACACCGATGGTGATGGTGGCATACTTATAATTTTCGCCATCATAATACGGTTGATACCAAACCCGCGAACTGACAATATAACCACCCATATCCCCAATGGCTTGCGTGGCGCGATCAATGGCAATGTCTGTATCTTCGACCAGCAGTTTGATCTCGCCGTTTTTGATGATCATGTGCGAAAATGGAAAATCAGATTGGGGCACATTTGCTCCTGTATTGTTAACTACAACAGGCGCAATATCTGACGATGGTGCAGGCGCCCCTTTTGCAGCCTCCACTTCTCCTGTGCTATTCACTCCGAAAGCCTGGTCTTGTGCGAGAAGGGGCTCCGCCATGGCAGGCGCTTCAGGCGCTTCTGCTTTGGATCCACAGGCGCTGAGAATTATTAGTCCCAATAGCATAATCAAGGCAGGGATATTCAAACGTGTCTTCATCTTCTTCTCCTTTTGAATTTGTATCCGGCGTTATGAGGTAGACGAAGGAATTAATGAAATGTTCCCATAAATAAAAAAGACCACGAATATTGGTAATTCATGGTCTTTCGTAATGCCTGCCGCCTGTTTGCTATTTCAAAACAACTTCTGCTTTCACCGTGCCTGCACGG
Organism: uncultured Anaerolinea sp.; assembly: GCA_964385315.1. Classification (GTDB taxonomy): domain Bacteria; phylum Chloroflexota; class Anaerolineae; order Anaerolineales; family Villigracilaceae; genus Villigracilis. The sequence goes on along the minus strand of CAYLOW010000007.1, from coordinate 12,210 downwards.
TCGTGCCTGGCAGTGAGCTTCACTCTGGAGCCTTTCTGTGCCTTTACCACCCACTCGAATTTGACCCGGTCTGATGTGCTTTCGGCCATCTCATCTGTCATGACAGGTTTATATGCCCGCCCTTCGAGTTCGCCAAGTTCTTCGCGTTCCCGGCCTGATTGCAGTGTCCCGCCCCTGGGCAGGGTAATTTCCGCAATGACGCCGCGCGTCATTTTCTTTTCAAGCGCTTTTTTCGTCACATAGGTGGGAAGCCAGCCTGTATTTTCCACGGTCAACCGAATGCGAAAGGTATTCGCCCCCAGGGCAGTGACCCTCGTTTCATAGAGATCAAGCTTCGGTGAGATCAGGGCGTGCCATACCACCCAGTCAGGGAAGGGGCTAATTTCCTTCTCTAAAAATTCAAGCGGGGGATTTATCCACATATTCATGGTATCCCAGCCGCCAAGCTCCACCTCCCCAAGCTGCGGATGTTTATACGGATACCAGTCCACATACCCCTTGCCCTGCAGAACCTCATCATTCCATTTGAGAAGTTTCATATCATCTTCAATCGGATGCTCGCGATACCAGTCGATAAACTTATATTTTTCGATTCCCGCCTGCCTTTGCGGACTCCAAAACTCGATCGTCCACGAAAAAACACCGATATGATCGTACGTCCATGTATCAAATCCGCCGGCGATGGCTTGCTTGGGATGATATTTAAAATCGTGATACACAGAAATATTGGGATACCCTGTTATTTCCGTACCCCTGTCACCGATTTTCTGATATGTCCACAGGTCATCGGTGGGGAATTCATCGTCGGGTCGATCATCATACGGACGGAGCAGGGCGCCGCTCATGGTATGGAATGACATGGTACCGGTGATGTTTTTATGACTGGAAATAAATTGCACCAGGTTTCGTGCTTCTGGCTCACTGGCTGGATACTCGCCTGCGCCTGACTGTTCTGACTCCGGCCTCCAGCCCGCGGGAAAGTTGCGATTCAAGTCCAAACCCTGTTTGGGATTGCGTATTTGGATCGTCACCCCATCATAATTTTTCAACAGACCTTCAGGCAGGATGCGGTAATACCTTCCGCCTGTTTCGATCGGCTCGCGCCGCACCATCAAACGCGGATCATCTGCATGGGCCTTCCATGCACCATTGGGATCGGGGATTCGCATCTGTAAGATCCGTTTATCACCGTCGATATCCCCACTGAACATCCCATCCAGAGCATCCTCATCATATGGATATGCACGTGTGCCGGAACGTATGAACTTTGGATTGTCTGCCAGCGCCCACTCTGCCCCATCTGGGTTAACACGCGGAACGATGTAAAACGCACGCGTGTCCAGCGCCCGTGTAATGGTCTCGTCATTTTTATATCGTGTCACCAGTGAATGAATGAGATACAATGCCGCCGAAGAGGCAGTCACTTCGGCAGCATGGATGTTGCCATCCACCCAAAATGCGGGCTTCTCACCATCATTCCCAGACTTAAAATTTGTCGCTGTCACAAGCCATACGTCACGCCCTTCATGGCTTTTACCAATTGATTCTATGCGGATCAAGTTTGGAAATTCCTTTGCATATGATTTAAGGATGCGCGTCAGTTCGGCATAGCGGTAAAAACGATTGAATTTTATATCTGGCATGGGAGTCTCCTTTTATCAAATGACAAAGACTTAAAACGATTGTGAATCTTTTGAGTCTGAAACAATTCCTTCCAGCAGACGTACCAGTTTTTCTCCAATAACCGCGCGGCTGAAATTCTTCTCGAGGTACATGCGTCCTCTCAGGCCCATGGCGCGGCTTAGCCCGGCATCTGCCGCAAGCGTGCGAATGGCTTTGGCAATTTCTTCCGCATTGCCTGGCGCCGCAAAAATTCCACAACCAGCCGCTTCAACCACGTCACGGATCACACCGTCAATCGCGAGGACTACAGGCCTGCCCGCCGCCATGTAATCAAACACCTTGTTCGGGTAGGTTGTCTTATATTCTTCAAGCGGCTTAAGTATCGCAAGGCACGCATCCGCGCCCGCTAGTATCTGGGCCATCCCCGCCTTTGGCACAGATGGCAGAAAAGTCACATTCGATAATTGCATTTTTTTTGCCTGCGCGATCAAGGCATTTTTTTCTTTTCCATCACCCAGGAAAACAAACTGGAGATTTTTTATGCTGTCCAGCATTCCAGCTGAGTCCAGAACAATATTTAGATCATTGGACATGCCGTGCGCGCCTGCATATAACACGATGAACTTATCTCCCAATTTATTGGATTGGCGGAACACTGCCCCATTGTCCAATGGATCGAACATGGACGGGTCAGCCCCATTGGGGATCAAGACCACCCGCTTCGCACCACGACTGGTAACCGGCTGAAAAAAGCCCGGGCTGTTGATCATCACCTGATCGGCACAACGATAAAGGCTTTTTTCCAGTTGCTCGGAGAGAAAAATCAAAATCGGGTTGGTCAGCACACCAACGGCGATTGCGAATTGAGGCCATAAATCACGCACTTCAAATAAGAATTTCGCCCCTTTGATCCGTGCCAGGACCCAGGCAGTCACACCCTGAAAGATGGGTGGAGATGTGCCCCAAACGAGATCAACATTTTTGACTCCCAACCCGATCCAAAACGATGAGACCATGAAAGAAAAAAATGCAAGAATGCGGTGAACAAAGGATTTGTGGTGCGCATCATACACCGCCGCGCGCAAGATCGTCACGCCTTCCAATTTTGAGTTTGTCTGGTTGGTATGGGTTCCCGTAATATAACTAACCGGGGAGGCGATCACCGTTACTTTATGCCCCTGCGCAGTAAGCAGGCGCGCAAATTCATGGTGTCGTGTTCCGCCCGGTTCATTGAGAGATGCGAATGCCTGATGAATAATGAGGATGTGCATGGAGGAGGCAGGGATGAAAAAAAGAGATAAAAAGAATTTTCGTGCGTTTTACGGGGCTAAAAAACAAAAATCACATTTCTTCGATAAGTATAACCGGCTCCCGGTGCCAACCTTCCTTCACTGACTTAACGACAAATTCCGCCAGTTTACGGGGCAGGACGTTGTTGTTCAATACATCAACCAACGGCATCCAAATTGGGTGATACGTGCCATGCACAGGATCGTATTCCCCATATTCCTCACCTCTGCCTGTGCCAAAATCCCCGCTAAAACCCTCAACCAAAAAATAGTGCTGCACATTTGAGCCAAAATGCACCTCAGCTGACTTTTGTTTGATCTCAATAAAGATACCCAATTCCTCCTCAGCTTCCCGAATCGCGGCTTCCAGCGGACTTTCTCCCTCATCCACACCGCCGCCGGGAAAGGAGAAATAATGTTTATCCATACGATGCCGCTCGATGAGCGCAAGCTGGCCGTCGTTGATCAGGATAATACCGGAACGTGTTCTCAAGTAAAAGCACCCCCCATCAACAGTTCACGGGTTTTATTCACATCCTCCTGTATCTTCCAGATCAATGCCTCAACTGAATTAAATTTCAATTCATTGCGAATGCGGGATACGAATTCAAGCTTTACCTGCTGTCCGTAAATATCACGGTCGAAATCCAGCAAATAAGCTTCGAGACTGGTGGTTTGTCTCTCCGGGGTAAAGGTGGGGTTGAAACCAATATTCGTGGCAGCCATAAATTTTTCATCGCCAAGGTATGCCCAACACGCATAGATCCCATTGGAAGGCGTGACTTTTTGTTTTGGATAATCAATGTTGGCCGTGGGAAAGTTAATGGTCCGCCCGCGTCCTGCGCCACGAATGACTTCCCCGCCCAAGGTATATGGGTATCCAAGCAGCCGGGCGGCTTCGCTGACATTTCCAGTGCCTACAAGTTTGCGGATTTCCGTCGAAGAGATCACTCCGCTTTCATCACTGACGGCCTGAATGACCTCAACGCCATACCCCAACATCCTCCCAATTTCCATAAGACGGGTTGCAGTGCCTTCGCGCCCCTTGCCAAGGGCGAAATCATACCCGATCAGCAGATGCTTAAGGCCAATCGCCTGCTTGATACGCGACATGTACTCCATTGCAGTGGAGGCAGCCAGATCGCGGGTGAAGGGTTGAGTGATAACAACGTCCACACCAAGGCTTCCCAACAGATGTGCCCTTTCGTCTGGCGTGGTGAGACATTTGATCTCTTGTCCAGACAGAACACTTGCGGGGTGAGGTTCGAAAGTTAACAAAACAGCAGGCGCGTGATTTGCACGCGCATCGCTGGTCAACTTGCGAATGATCTCACGGTGTCCACAATGAATGCCATCAAAGACCCCGATGGTTAACCATGCGTTTTTTACAGATACTTCTTCGAGGGAGTGATAATGTTGCATAGGATAAAAAAGCCGCCTGTCGGCGGCTGCATGTCACTGCAAGGACAACGCTCTCCCCGATATGGCAATTTCCACAATATCTGGAATTACCATGGGAAAAGTGAATACATCCTTACAATGACATGTTTTTAATCTGAAGTGAAGAATACTTTCTTGGGCTGCCACTCACGCGAGCCGTCTTCATTTACGGTGATTTCCATCAGTGCCACCAATTCGCCCTGTGTGCTGACGCCGCGCACTTTGGTCTCGGTGGGTTCACCAACAACCTTAACGCGATGACCATGACGAACACCTTCAACCTCATCTGGGTTGAGCTCAACTGCGGGCCAGTCGCCAAGCGCTTCAGCAGCGGGAATCAGGTATTGATACCAGTTGCCGGCGGTAAATGCTTCCTGCAGTTTTCGCAAAGGGACAGAATCGCGAAGAGAGAATCTTCCGCTCTTTGTGCGTCTCAAACCAACAAGATAAGCGCCGCAGCCAAGCATCACGCCCAGATCATTCGCAAGAGATCTGACATAGGTGCCCGAGGAACAATGCACATCGATTACCACTTCGGGCGGAGCCCATTCCAACACTTCCAGGTGATGAACGGTGATCTTACGTGGAGCAAGTTCCACTTCTTCGCCTTCGCGTGCCATTTCGTAGGCTTTGCGTCCCTGCACTTTGACCGCAGAATAGGGCGGCGGAGTTTGTTCAATTTCGCCCACAAAGGTTTGCAGGGCCTTATCAAATTGCGCCTCAGTTACATTAAGGGGGTCTTTGGAAAGGGTTACTTTACCTTCTGCATCGAAAGTGTCTGTCGATCCTCCCAGACGGATAATCGCTTGATAACGTTTGTCAGACGCGGATACATACTCACTCAAACGCACGGCGGGGCCGACAAGAATGACCAGTACACCGGAGGCACGCGGGTCCAGGGTGCCGGTATGCCCTGCGCGGCGCAGACCGGTTCCATTTCGAATCGCCTGCACCACATCATGAGATGTCATGCCGACGGGTTTATCTACAACGAGAGCACCTGAAATGGCGTTCTTTATATCCTGACTGTTCATGCTATATTCCTCCTAAACCATCCATATGTCAGATTATGACAAAAAAAGTCTGATTAAGCAATAGCCCTATTATGCCATTTTCTCCACTCTAATATTATAGGCCTAACATCTCGCGTGTGATCTTAAGAACTTCCTTTTGGACTTCAGCCAGACTGCCTTCGATATCTGCTCCGGCGGCAGCGGCGTGGCCACCACCCTTAAAATGCTTTGCGACTTTTGAAACGTCAATGCCTGTTTCCAATGCGCGCCATGATATCTTGACGTGATTATTGGACTGCTCAACAAATATCATGCCAATCTTGTTGCCATTGATGGATGAGATCATGTTGATCAGATCTGCATCATCATTCCCGCCGTAACCTGCCGCTTTACGGTCTGTAAGGGTGAGCGTACTCCAGACAATATCATTTTTGCTTTGCAGGCTGGAAAGCCCCGCGCCCCAATATTTGGCAGCGGGGAATGTCTTTCTCACCAGGGAGTGCATGTAAATTTCCGGCATATCCACACCAGTTTCCATGAGGGTCGCCGCCTGGCGCAAGGCCTCAGGCGTTACGTTGGATGTGCGGAAACCAAGTGTATCGGTGATGATACCAGTTAAAAGCGCTGCAGCAATTGGCTGGGTAATCGTGAAACCCCATGCCGGCAGGTAATTTGTGAGGATGGCGGACGTGGCGACTTCCTCCGCCTCGATTAGGTTTAGTTTTCCAAATTTTTCGTTTGTCTTGTGATGATCAATATTTATATCAGGTTGCCCAAAATTTTCAAAAATAGCCCCTGTGCGTTTAAAATCCGCGCAATCAACAGTAATGAACGTATCGTGTCCGCCCTTTGGTTCCTTCTCGACGAATTTGCTGCCTTCAAGATATTTGAAAGAAGATGGCACACCATCTGCAAGAACCATTTGCACCGATTTGCCTGCGTTGCGCAGGGCTAGACCAAATCCAATCAAGGCACCAATCGCATCCCCGTCTGGTCGAACGTGCGAAGCGATAACCACCTTTTTCGCCTCATCTAATCTATGTTTTATCTCCCCTGAGAGTTGACTGTCCACTTATGTAAATCCTCCGTAATGTTTTTATGCTAATCGGGGGCGTTTAAAACGCTCCGATTGCATTTATTTCTTTTCTTTTGCTCTTAACCCGGCCAGAACCTTTTCGATATGATCTGCATTTTCCGGCGTGGGGTCCCAATGAAACCGCAGCCTTGGAAAAGCACGCAATTCCACTTTGGCGGCAAGTACACGCCTAAAGAAACCGGACGCGGATTCAAGGCCAGCCAGAATTTCAGCAGAACGTTCCGCGCCTTCGATCGCCGAAACATAAATATCCGCAAAAGCCAGCTCTTTATCTATTTTTACATCTGTAATGAAAATGTGCTGCAGGCGCGGGTCATTAATTTCGCGAATAAGTAATTCCGATAGTTCTTGGCGAACGCGGTCTGCGATGCGTTGTAAACGAATTCCTGATGGCATACTATTAACTCACCTGTCGTCATTGCAGGGAAGATTTATTTTGCAATGAAGAAATCTCCAATCAATTAAGAGAGACCCCTTCGGACGTTAATACGCCGCCCGCGCAATGACGATATTATTTACGATTTGCGTTATTCGACAACAAAACAAACCAACTGGTCACCGGCTTGAATATCATTGAAGCTTTTGAAACCGACACCGCATTCATAACCCTGGCGGATCTCTTTAACATCCTCTTTTTCGTGGCGCAGGGATGAAAGGTCGCCTTCATAGATCATATCGACTCCACGGTAGAGACGGACACGCGCGCCGCGTTTTAATTCACCATCGGTCACCTTACATCCTGCGACCTTGCCAAATTTTGAGGCAGAGAACACATCCAAAACCTGGGAGCGCCCGATGATCTTTTCCACAAGTTTGGGCTCGAGCATACCCGTAAGCGCTTTCTCGATATCTTCGGTCATGCGGTAGATGATCTCGTACAAGCGGATATCCACACCTTCTTTTTCAGCCAGCCGGCGGCCATCCACATCTGCCTGCACATTAAAACCGATAATAATCGCTTTTGACGCGGCTGCAAGCATGACATCATTATTGCCGATGTTGCCTGTCTCAGCATGTAGGATGTGCAACCCAATCTCTCCTTCTCCGAGTTTATTCAACTCATTAACGATCGGGTCAAGGGAACCCTGCACATCGGCTTTTATGATCAGGTTAAGACCCTTGGCTTCACCGGCCTGCACATTGGCAAACAGATCTTCGAGTGACACTTTTTTCTTTGTTTGCGATAATGTCTTCGCAGTATCCATGCGTTCTGAGACAATGTTGCGTGCCTCTTTTTCAGATTTCACAACCTGAAAAATATCGCCGGCAGAGGGCATACCGGTTAGACCCATCACAGCCACCGGAGTCGATGGTCCTGCTTTCTTGATCGTCTTGCCTTTGTAATCTGTGATCGCGCGCAGCTTACCATAAGAAGTTCCTGCAACAACAATGTCACCTGCTTCCAGAGTTCCATTTTGAACCAGCAAAGTCGCCATTACGCCTTTGGATTTATCCAACTCGGCTTCGATAACTGTCCCGATCACTTTTCCGCCAGGGTTGGCTTTGATCTCATTGCTGTCAGCGACAAGCAGAATACCTTCCAACAGGTCGTCAATACCCTGTTTTTGCTTTGCTGAAACAGGTACAACCATGGTGGTACCACCCCAGTCATCAGGAACAAGCTCCAACTCAGCCAGCTGCTGCTTGACACGGTCGGGGTTGGCATTGGCTTTATCCACCTTGTTTAATGCAACGATCATGGGCACACGGGCTGCTTTTGCATGAGCTATGGCTTCACGAGTTTGCGGCATGACACCATCGTCGGCAGCGACCACCAGCACAACAATATCTGCGCCTTGCGCGCCGCGCGCGCGCATTTGGGTAAAAGCAGCATGTCCGGGGGTATCCAGGAATGTGATCAGGCGACCCTTCTTCTCCACCTGATATGCGCCAATATGCTGGGTGATTCCGCCTGCCTCCCCTGCGGCGACTTCAGTTTGACGAATGGCATCCAAAAGACTGGTCTTCCCATGATCCACATGCCCTAAAATAGTCACAACGGGAGGGCGGGCCTTTAATAACGCGCTGTTTTCTCCTGCGATCATTTGACGCCAGTGCGGTACTTCCCCCGTTTCTTCCTTGCCTGTCTCTTCCACGGTTTCGAGGACAGCCTCAAAACCGTATTCCCCCACCACGATTGCGGCAGTATCAAAATCAACATTCTGGTTGATGGTTGCCATAACACCGTTTGACATTAACTTTTTGATCAAGTCAATCGGGCTTTTTCCGATCTTCAACGCCAGGTCGCGAATTACAATGTTGGCGGGTAATTCAATTTTATTTCCATTGCTGCTCATAAGCCACCTCCTTCTGGTTTGCAAATCTCAATAAAGACCTGCACATTACTTCATTCCACAACAAGATGCTTGTGAGCGAGTGGCTAATCGTTCACATGGCTTTATCCGTTGGTTCTGCAGGGAGAGTCTTCATAAACTCTTCCAGACGGGCGCGGTCATCCGCGGTTAATTCCGATTTGAGCGCATGAGCCAAGGCACCTTTCATGCCGCGTACCCAGCACTCATGCTTGTCGTGCAGGTAAGCTCCTCTTCCAGCCACTTTACCACCGGGGTCCACCCACACCCCATTTGCCGTGCGGACGATCCGCACCATTTGCCGCTTGGGAAGAACTTCCCGGCATCCCACACAAGTTCGCTGGGGTACATGCTTCACACGTTGGACAGGTTTCTTAGTCACCTTCAATTTACCCGAAGGGACCCTCCCAAATACAAGGGAAGGTACAAATTACTCCCAAGCATTTCCAGAATCTTCGCCGCCGCGCTTGTGGATCTTGCGTCCCACAACCTCGCCCAAGCCTTCATCGAATTCGAGTTCAACGGCTTTTTTCTTGCCTTTCTTGCCTTTCTTCTTGTCGCTGGCTTCATCTTCGACATTATTTCCTGCATTTTGGAAGATTTCGGGCTTCATCTTGAATAATTCATCCAGGGCTACGCCGTCCTTCGCATGTTCTTCGTCTTCTACTTCGACGACTTTCTTTGCCTCTTTCTTGCCTTCGAGTTGTTTCTTCGCGGCATTTGCTTCATCTGCTGCGGCGATGGGATCCACTGCCACGACCTCAACCGAGGAGACAACAGGTTCCTCTAATGTCACAGGTTCGGGTTCAGACACGACTTCCGGTTCAGGGAAGGTGAGCACAGCCAGCGATTCTTCAATATTCTGCATGGCCTTTGTGCCAATACCGGGCAGACCGATCACTTTGTTGGCATCTGTCTTGAGCGCAAACATCAAAGCACCGGCAGTTTCAAAGCCAGCCTCGATAAGAATATTAAATATATGCTCTTTTATGCCAGCCTGCTCGAGCGGCATGTTGAATGCCGCGACAGGGATGTCGGCACGGGCAGCTGTGGTGCGTTCTTCCTCCACACGTGCTGCATCTTCCTTAATTTGAATCGTGCGGCGTTCCACGCGGTCTACAAACTGGCCAAGCGCAGTGTACTCTTCCGGTGTAAGCGGACGATTTTCCGCCTTCTTTGAAAGGATTTCCTGAATTTGAGGAATTGATTCCACAACGGATGGGATCAGCGAGGCAAGCTCGGCATTGTTCTGCAACTTCTTCAGCGAATCGCCGGAGGCTTCGCTCAAGGATTTGATATCAATGCGCCAGCCGGTTAACTTTGCAGCAAGACGCGCATTCTGGCCATCACGCCCAATTGCAAGACTCAGCTGATCTTCACCCACCACAACTGTCGCTGTGCGGGCCCCTTCGCTATCAACAAGATAGACGCCATTCACACGGGCTGGACTGATTGCTTTGGAAATATAAACAATGGGATCCTGATCCCATTGGATAATGTCAATTTTTTCATCGTGTAATTCCTTGACTATAGCTTGAATACGCACACCTTTGATACCCACGCAAGCGCCCACAGGATCAATGCCGCTCTGCGTGGCTGAAACAGCCACCTTTGCACGTGCACCTGGCTCACGCGCAATTGCGCGGATCTCAACAATTCCGTGATAAATTTCAGGGACTTCATTTTCAAGCAGGCGGCGCAGAAAGTTACGATGCGCGCGAGAGAGAATGATCTGCGGTCCACGTGTGCCATCTTTTACTTCCATGACCACGGCGCGGATACGGTCATGCAATTTAAGTCTTTCGCCCGGAATTTTTTGATTGTTAGGCATCACCCCTTCAGCCTTCATATCCAGGCCTACGGTGGTGCTTTGAGCGTTGGTGGTTTGTACCAATCCTGAAACGATCTCTCCAACCTGTCGCTCAAAATATTGCATTTGATTCGAACGTTCTGCCTCACGAATGCGTTGTTGGATCACTTGACGGGCAGTCTGCGCAGCAACACGCCCAAAATCTGCCGGGGTGGTTTCGATTACGATCATATCGCCAAGCTGGACATCCGGTTTGACTTTGCGCGCCTCTTCCAACAGCACTTCGGTGCGGTCATCAACTACGTTGTCTTCAACCACTTCCTTCTCGGCGTATACAGTGACGGCTCCAGTATCAGGGTCAAGCTTGGCTTCCACATGCTGGGCTGTGGATGCGCTAACAGCCCGCCGATAAGCAGATACCATCGCGGATTCGATCGCGAAAATAACCACGTCTTTGGCGAGTTGTTTTTCTTCAAGCATTTCATTAAATGCCAATGCAAATTCGTTTTTAGCCATAATCCCTGCTCCATTTACTCCCGTTACTGTTTATTACAAGCAAAAAAGTGGGGGATACCCACTTTTCGATGTCGTCTCTATTGGGTTGTCCAGTCGCGAAGGATTTTAGCATAGACAGGTGGAAGGCGCAAGGTTATACAGCCATTTTTGCATGAATTTATTCATCAAATTTAAAAAACAGGCATGATCCATATATCATAATGAAAAACTGATCCCTTTGCACTTTTGGGGGATACTGAGACGCGCCAGTTTAATAAAATTTTTATTATTCCCGGGGAGTATCTGAATTGAAAATTTTACCAACACTGGATAATACACTATAAACGTCTGGATGTTTTATAATCATTTCAATGCAGCGCTCAAACCCATTGTCACAGTCACACTAAATGGAAGCGGAAGCGCAATTATTGCTACGCAAAAGAGGCGAAATGAAAACAGACACCATTTACTTGGACGGAACAAGTTTGACCTTTGATCAGGTATACGCTGTTGCAAACGGAAACCCCAACGCACCACGGGTGGAAATCAGTGCGAACGCGGGACGGCTGGTCACACGCGCTGCGGATGCTGTACAAACCCTGCTTAATAGGGGAACCATTGCCTATGGAATCACAACAGGTTTCGGCGCATTTAAGGATCGCATTATCCCGCCTGACCATGTGGAGCAACTCCAGCGTAATATCCTCCTCAGCCATGCCGTCGGAGTTGGCAACGCATTCGATATCCCAACCACGCGTGCCATCATGCTGATCCGTGCCAATACACTTTCACGCGGACATTCTGGGATCAGGCTTTCCACATTGGAATTGCTGGTGGGAATGCTCAACGCGGGCGTTCACCCTGTTATTCCTGAAAAGGGTTCCCTTGGTGCAAGCGGAGACCTTGCCCCCCTCGCGCACATGAGTTTACCGATCATTGGCGAAGGCGAGGTGGAATATCAGGGCAAGACCCTATCAGGTGCAGACGCATTCAAACGGGCAGGGTTAAAACCAATTGCACTTGCAGCAAAGGAAGGTTTGGCTTTAACCAATGGCACATCGGTCATGACTGCGCTTGGCGTGCTGCAAACCTTGCGCGCAGAACGATACAGCCAGACCGCCGATATTGCAGG
>CAYLOW010000006.1:1680-33773 GCA_964385315.1 uncultured Anaerolinea sp. | reverse complement strand
CTTTTATTTTATTGCGGGGGAATGGAAATATCAGCCGGTCCGGCGTAGCCGTGCTTTTCCTGAAAGAAGACCCGGGCATGCGAGGGGACGGTACAGCCCTCCGAATCTACAAATGTCACTGCAGATTCATTGGATGCGACCGGGTCAAAGATAAATTTTCCGCCCTCGCAGCGCCAGATCTCAGCAATGTAGATGAACATGGTGTCGTCTTCTTCATCGCCAGCGCGCAGGGTTATCTCCGACCACTTGACGGACACCGAGTCACCGCTGCGCTCAACTTTCAATATGGCCGGAGCTGCGTAGTACGGCGAAACGGGAAGTTTGTATTCGTCCGGATATGTAACCTTCAAGGTTTGCGGATCGCCTTTAATTTCTATATGTTTTGCATTGAGCCAACATAAATTTTTGCCTTTGACCATCACCCAGTTATTCCCATCTGTGCGCCCAATAATTTGGATGTTTGCTCCTTTCTTCAGGCCATAAAGATAAAGATATTCAGCCCCGGGACCATAACGGCAGCTGAGAAAGTCTGCGGTGACAACCGCATCCAGACTGTCAATAAAGGGAATTGCAGTGGGTGTGCCGGTAGGTTCTGCCGTTGGTGAAGGGAGGGGGGTGGATGGTTCGGTTGGTAAACTAGGCGTGGGGCTTGCGCTCATTACCGGGATGACAATGGGCGTTGTGGTCGCGCCGTGGATTTCCGGCGCAGGAGTGTTGACTGTCGGCGTACAGGCCGTGAGCAGCAAGGTTAGGATCAGGGAACAGATGGAGGCGTTTTTCATAATCGTTCATTTAGGGGGCGCCATATTCAGGGATGAAGTGGGGTTGTGTGCATGGATGATAAATCACCATGGTTTTCCTGCTGGGATTATAGCCCATGTTCCTCATCCAAATCTTATATAAACAGCACAAACAAAACGGTTTTTTCGTTATAATCACTTCCTATGGTCAATTCCCGCCGCAACCCATTTAAACTATTTTTTGCCGCTTTGATAAGCGGATTTGTACTTTTTGTCGGTATCGTTCTTGTGTGGACAATCGGTTACCAACTGGCTTTCGCGGGGCGGATCTTCCCCGGTATTTCTGTCGCAGGCGTGGATGTCTCGGGGCTCTCGCCAAATGATGCCGCGCTTAAGTTGAGCCAAACACTCTCATTTCCGATAACCGGCAAAATCTTATTTCGCGCTGCAGATAAAATTTGGGTGGCATCTCCTGTTGAATTGGGAATGGTGTTCGATCCATCTGCCAGCGCATTGGCAGCGTATCGATTTGGGCGTTCAGGTGGCTTAATGGGTGCGCTCTCCGGGCAGATCAGCGCGGTTGGCCTTGGTGCTGATGTATCCCCCGTCCTTATATTTGATCAACGGGTGGCGTATACCTACCTGCAAAATATTTCATCCCAGATCGATCAACCCGTAATCGAAGCAAGTTTGAAAATCGAAGGTACGAATGTAGTCGCCCAACCCGGCCAGGTCGGGCGTTTGCTCAGTCTTGATGCAACATTGATCTACCTTGGATCGCAGTTGCAATCCTTTCGAGACGGGGAAGTTCCGTTAGTGATTCAGGAGGCCGCGCCAAAACTGGTGGACGTCGCTTCCCAGGCCGATGCCGCCCGGGCAATCCTCAGCCAGCCGTTGACAATCACCGTGCCAAATTATCAGGCAGGTGATCCCGGGCCGTGGACATACGATATTCCGGTGATTGCGAATATGGTCACGGTGAATGTAGTGGATAACAATGGAAGTTCGGAGATGCGGGTTGGGCTTGACCTAAACGCGCTGCGATTATCCTTGTCTGAATTGAAAACATATGTCGATCGCATGCCGGCCAATGCCCGTTTCACTTTTAACGATGAGACGAAGCAAATCGAGTCTATATCCGCTTCCAGTATCGGACGAGTGATGGATGTTGATGCCAGCATTTCAGCCATTAATGAAGCCCTTTTACGCGGCGAGCACACCGTTGCCCTGGCGGTCGGGGAGCTGCAGCCTGCCGTCGCAGATACCGCCACCGGAAGCGAACTTGGAATCACGCAGGAAATCATCTCGCATACCACCTATTTCTACGGCTCAAGCACTGAACGTATTCAAAATATCGTTGCTGCTTCAGGTCCGTTTGACGGTGTGCTGGTTGCCCCAGGCGAAACCTTTTCAATGGGCAATACTTTGGGGGATGTGAGCCTTGAAAACGGGTTTGCTGAGGCCCTTATTATTTACGGCGGGCGGACCATTAAAGGGGTGGGAGGCGGAGTGTGTCAGGTGAGCACCACGCTTTTTAGGACGGTGTTTTTTGCGGGTTTTCCTGTGGTCGAAAGATATTCCCATGCCTACCGTGTTTCATATTACGAAAAAACCATCAGCGGCAATGCTGATCCCAACCTTGCAGGTTTGGATGCAACTGTTTACTTCCCGCTTGTAGATTTCAAATTCGTTAATGACTCACCCTATTGGATGCTGATGAAAACCTTTGTGGATGTGAGCGCCCGGACTTTAACATGGAAAATATATTCCACCCCGGATGGACGCAGTGTCACCTGGGAAACAACAGGCCCAACGAATGTTGTGCCTCCCACGGCGCCGGTTTTTGAAGAAAACCCTGATTTGAAAGCCGAACAAATGAGGCAAATTGATTATCCCGCCCAGGGAGCAGATGTAAATGTTACGCGAACCGTGTGGCGCGCGGGTCAGATCTATTTTTCGGATAATTTCCAAACGCATTATCAACCCTGGTCGGCGGTCTGTGAGTATGGACCGGGTACGGAAGACCCGATCAAGGCGGCAAAAAACAAGTCCTTCTGCCAGCCTCCCAAAACATAGGCAGGGGATTCGGTTAAGGAAAAGCAGTGTCAGCACGGGGATTAAACCTTTTTTTGACAATCACTCATTGCTGCGGGTCCGGACAATTTCTAAAAATCAGATGGTACAATCTTTTGTAATAAATAGGAGATCACATGGTCAGTTCAGAATTACTTGAAATATTACGATGTCCCAATTGCGTACGTGAGAAAGACGGGCTGCTCGTTTTGCACAAGGATGTATGGCTTATTTGCCAGGATTGTGGACGTAAGTATCCGATCATTGATGACATTCCGGTGATGCTGATCGATGAAGGCGATAAATGGATCCATACCGCGCAGGATGCTCTTCCCATTCCGCCGCCGTCAAAATAATTATGCTGGACCTGCTGGCTGAATTAACCAGCGGTGATGATGACCGCGCAGAAAAATCCATCCCTGCGATCGTTGCAGCAGGAGAGACTTTACTTCCAGCTTTAATGGATTTATCCCACTCCAAAGATGTGGATGTACGCTGGTGGGCAGTGCGTGCCCTTGCAGCTTTGCCCGACACCCCCTCCGATGACCTGATTCCACTTCTCGAAGATCCCTCTCCTGAAGTGAGAGCGGCGGCTGCGCTCGCGTTGTGCGGTCACCCAGGCGAAAATGCGATTATGGCATTGATAAAATCTCTTGCAGATAGTGATCCACTCACTGCGGGTCTCGCGGCAAATGCACTTGTGAAAATTGGCAGCCCATCGGTTCCCGGTCTGCTTAAGGTAGTGCGGGAAGCGCCGACCGGTGTCCGCATCATTGCCTTGCGGGCATTATCTGAGATGCGGGATCATCGCGCCATTCCAGAGATGATGAAATGTCTCGGAGAGAAATCTGCGGTTTTGCAGTATTGGGCACAGGAAGGCTTGGACCGACTTGGGCTTAATATGGTATATGTTAAGCCTTGAGGTGAAATAAAGAATGAATAATTTTGAATTTATAAAGCTCCCCCGATTTAAGATACCGGCGATCGGGAAGATACTCTTTTGGGGAGTGGCGTTGATTTTGGCGGGCGTCGTGTTTTTCTATTCGCGTGACTTTACTTTGTGTTGGAATATAACGAACTTGCCGGGTATAGCGCCTGCCAGTTGCGGCGAGTCGACCAGCACTGTCAATTTCAATCCTGAGGGGACC
Source organism: uncultured Anaerolinea sp. (assembly GCA_964385315.1). Taxonomy (GTDB): domain Bacteria; phylum Chloroflexota; class Anaerolineae; order Anaerolineales; family Villigracilaceae; genus Villigracilis. The sequence goes on along the minus strand of CAYLOW010000006.1, from coordinate 29,812 downwards.
CCGATCGCGACTGAAAACGCTGTGCTGCCTGCTCCGCCCGCCTCCGCACCCGAAGCCGCCCTGCCTCCGTCCTGGGATGGGGCAAGCCGGATTAATATATTGTTTATCGGTTTGGATTATCGTGAATGGCAGGAAAATGACGGTCCGCCGCGTTCAGATACGATGATCATGTTTACCATTGATCCCCTCACCAAAACTGCCGGTATGTTGTCCATACCGCGTGATTTGTGGGTTAATATTCCTGGTTTCGGGTACAGCCGAATAAACACCGCATACCCTGCCGGAGAAGGCGCTCAACTTCCTGGCGGTGGACCAGGGCTTGCTATGAAAACTGTCGAACAGCTACTTGGTGTGCCAGTTCAATATTACGCCCAAATTGATTTTGGCACATTTGTAGATTTAATCGATATGGTTGGCTGTATTACTGTTATTCCTGAAGAGACACTTGTACTTGACCCGGTTGGTAGCGGTACTGATCATGTTAGGGTTACAGCTGGCGGGGAACGCGAGCTTTGTGGTTGGAAGGTTTTGGCGTTTGCACGTACACGTAAAACCGAAGGCGGCGATACAGATCGTTCCCGACGCCAGCAACAGGTGATTTTCGCCCTTCAGGAAAAAATTTTTAATCCGGAAACATTCCCTTCCTTGATCGCGAAGGCGCCCGAAATGTACAAGCAACTTCAAAACGGGATTCACACCAATATGCCTTTTGAAGATGCCCTTAAACTGGCCATGCTGGGTAAGGATATAGATCCTGCGAGCATAAAAACCGGAATCATAGATACCACAATGGTGAGCTTTGATACTACAGTGCTTGGCGGGCAAGCCGCCAGTATTATGAAGCCTATTGCTGACAAGGTTCGCGTATTGAGAGATGAGGTATTTACCTCAGCTGGGCCATTGAGTCCCATAGCACAAGGGGATGCCATTTCATTGATGCGTGCCGAAGAAGCACGTGTGCGTATTGCTGACGGCACATTCACCCCGGGATTGGACCAGCGGGCAGGCGCTTTTTTTCAATCGCAGGGTATGAATGTAACCGAGGTTGGCGCTGCTGATGGCGTATACACTTCAACCGTTGTGATCGTGTACGGTCCGAAACTTTACACCTTACGCTATCTGCAAAGCACCTTTGGCTTATCGCATACGCAGATAAAGTTCAGCCCCGATCCTTCCTCATCAGTCGATTTTGAAATACGGATTGGCGCTGATCTGGCGGGGGTTATTCCATAATTTTTTCTGTTGGTTATAGGATTCCGGTGTATCCGACAGGGTGCTTTGTTGGAAAAATAAAACAAAAAAGACTTGCGGTTTCCGCAAGTCTTTTTTGAAATCTGGAAATGTTATGCCCAGCCTTGGTTGCGAATGAAATCGCTGACCATCGGGATCTTTACGTCCTGACCCTGATATGCCTGATAAGCCCACCAGAACATGACCAGGAAAAGAACGGTGCCGCAGCCAAATGTAATTGTTGATAAGATCGTGAGAACAACTGTTGCAACAAGAGACTGGACGGCATTGAATTTAATGTAAGGGCGAACCTTTTTATCCTCCATAAAAAGCACAACCACTGCAATTATGGGAATGATATAGCCCAGCATTGCCCATAACTTGTCGTCACTGGAGATATCAGATGACATTGGTGCTTGAGACATGATTTTTTTCCTCCGAATTAGTATGATTTTTGATTTATGATATTTTACAACCAATCCCACTAAGATGCAACCAACATATTCACCCATGAGTACTGTATGCTAAAATGGACACATGGCTATTCGTGTCGTTTTCATGGGTTCACCTGATTTTGCACTGCCAAGCCTTTCAGCTTTGGCGAAGACCTACCAGCTCGTCGGCGTGGTAACCCAGCCTGACCGCGGCTCGGGGCGCGGGCGTGAGTTGAAAGCCCCGCCTGTGAAAGCCCTGGCGCTCGAGTTAAATATTCCCGTGATGCAGCCGGAAAAATTGAACACTCCCGAGGCCTTGGGGCAATTGCAAGCATGGAACCCGGATGTCATTGTTGTGGCTGCTTTTGGACAGATCCTAAAAAACGATGTGCTCGAATTGCCGCGTTATGGCTGTATCAATATCCATGCCTCCCTGCTGCCACGGTGGCGCGGGGCAGCACCGATCAATGCCGCAATTTTGCATGGGGATGAAGAGACGGGCGTCACGATCATGCAAATGAATGCGGGGCTTGATACAGGGCCTACCCTGGCAAGAAAGTCAATTAGAATTGGCCCCGGTGATACAGCTGATTCTTTATTCAAGATTTTATCCCCCTTGGGGGCTGACCTTCTTATCGAGGTCCTGCCAGATTATTTTTCGGGCGATCTAACGCCTGTTCCACAACCAGCAGAAGGTTCGACTTATGCACCAATGCTGAAGAAGGAAGACGGGCTGCTTGATTTCACACATACTGCAGTTGAATTGGATCGACACGTCAGAGCGATGAATCCATGGCCTTCCGCGTGGTTTGAATGGAATGATAATTCGCTCAAGGTACTTCGTGTGTCTATTTTTAATGAAGAGAAAAATACTGGCCTTGGAGTCAGATTTGCGGTTGATGGCAAACCGGCAGTTCAATCTGCAAATGGCGGATTGGTTTTGGAAGAGGTTCAGCCCGCAGGCCGGAAGCCCATGTCGGGAAAGTCCTTTTTGGCTGGAGCGCGGGATTGGTTAACGTAGCGTATTTGGTCAGGAAGTGTTGTAATGGCGATGGTATTTTCAACTCAAATTCATGGAGAAAAAATGTTTAATTCGAAAGTTTTCCTTGCCGAATTTATCGGCACATTTGCGCTGGTTTTGGTTGGGTTAAGCGCTCGTATCGTTGTTAATTCTGATTTGATCGCAATTGCCCTTGCCTACGGACTTACGCTGGCGGTCTTTGTTTACGCCTATGGACATATTTCCGGCGCTCATTTCAACCCTGTTGTAACCTTTGGCTTTGCCTTGAATGGCACCGTGAAATGGCCGCAGGCTGTTTTTTATTGGATCGGCCAGTTCGCAGGTGCTATTCTGGCAGTATTCTTTTTAAAAACACTGATCGGAGCTTTAGGCGGGAATATTAGCGGTGTCATTACGCCCGGTGCGTTGAATGAACCACTGCCCATATTCGCAATGGTTGTTGAAGCAATTTTGGCTTTTTTCCTGGTTAACACTTATTTACACACATTGGTTGACGGGAAGGCCGGCAAGACATCAGGAAGCTGGGCGGTCGGTGCGACACTGGCTTTTGCAACCCTGGTGGGGCTTCCGTTTACAGGCGGTTCGTTCAATCCTGCGCATACGCTTGCAACCGCCATTTTTGCAGGACCAAGCCTAACCAATGTTTATACTTATGTTATTTATTTCTTTGGCCCGCTGCTTGGCTCCACGCTTGCTGTGATCGTGTTCAATTTTTTGAAAGATGCCGAGGAAGAAGTTGAGGAAGAAGATGCTGAAGTGGAAGAAATTTCCGCACCTGCTGAGTAGACTTTCGAGAAAGAAATTATGAATAAAGCAGCCCCAGCCAATCAGGCGGGGCTGCTTTATGTTATCAACGGCTTGCGCGTTATTTGAGGAAAAAGATTTTAGGCTTTCAAGGAAAATATATGCTAAAATTTACGGCCTTTGTAAATTTTGGAGAAATTTTATGCAAGATGATATGCCGATTGTTGATAATGTTAATAATATCCCATTAAGCGACGCGATAGCCATGCGCCGCACCTTTGCAATAATATCCCATCCTGATGCGGGTAAGACCACTCTGACCGAAAAATTGCTTTTATACGGGAACGCGATCGAGCTGGCCGGGAATGTGCGGGCCCGCCGCAATCAGCGCTCCACCACCTCCGACTGGATGGAAATGGAACGGGAGCGTGGAATTTCGATCACTTCAACCATTTTACAATTCCCCTATCACGAGTACATCGTCAACCTGCTGGACACGCCCGGGCATCAGGATTTTTCAGAGGATACCTACCGTACCCTGTCTGCAGTGGACAGCGCAGTCATGGTAATTGATGCCGCCAAGGGGATCGAGCCGCAAACACTTAAATTATTTGAAGTCTGTAGAAAGCGCGGAATTCCCATTTTTACGTTCATTAATAAAATGGACAGACCCGCCCGGGATCCACTGGATCTGCTGGACGAGATCAAAAAAGTCCTTGGGATGGAGCCAATCCCGATGAACTGGCCGATCGGTGACGGTCCTGACTTTCGGGGTGTATTTGACCGCGCTTCGCATGGCGTGTATTTATTTGAGCGTACTGAGCGTAATGAACGAATGGCGCCTGAAGTATTTATGTCCCTTGGTCAACTCGCTGAAAATAAATCCATATCCCAAAGGCGTGTGGATGAATTGAACGAAAGCATTCATCTGTTGGATGAAGCGGGCGTTGTCTTTGATCACGAAAGCGTTTTGAAGGAAAAACAAACCCCTGTCTTTTTCGGGAGCGCAGTAACTAATTTTGGCGTCCGGTTGTTCCTGGATACTTTTGTGAAATATGCCCCGCCGCCCCAGCCTTACCAGAGCGATTCCGGGGAAATCCAGCCGAGTGCGCCGGGTTTTTCAGGATTTATTTTCAAAATTCAAGCCAATATGAATCCCAGGCATCGTGATAGTGTTGCCTTTCTCCGGATCTGTTCAGGACGCTTCGAACGGGGCATGAATCTTATCCATTCCCAAAGCGGGAAGACTTTAAAGCTGCTGCGTCCTTACAAACCTTTCGCAAATGAGCGTGAGATATTGGACGAGGCGTTCCCCGGTGATGTGCTGGGCATCCCCAACAACGGTGATTTTGCCATCGGAGATTCGCTGTGTTCAGATAAAACGATCTTTTTCGCATCCATTCCGCGATTTCAGCCAGAACATTTTGCCCTGCTGCGGAATACCGATCTGAGCAAGCAGAAACAATTCGCCAAGGGTTTACAGCAACTGGAAAGTGAAGGCGCGGTTCAGGTGCTTTACAATTTGAATGCATTCAAGCGTGAACCCATTTTAGCGGTGGTGGGACAGCTTCAATTTGATGTGGTGCAGGCAAGGTTGAAATCTGAATACAATGTTCCCACCGATCTCGAAAGACTGCCGCATGTTCTATTACGATGGATCATAGGGGCTGACGCTGATATTGAAAGCCTTCCAAATCGCAGTGAAGCCATGATCGCCCGCGATTCGAGTAATGACTGGGTGGCTTTGTTCAGTACACCATTTTTTCTCAAGCATTACACCGAAAAACATCCGGAACTTCGTTTTCTCGACATCACTGAGCATGAGGCGGTTTAAACCGCCCCTTTGGGAACAACCGGAACTCTTGTTGGTGAGAAATAAGATAAGCACAATACCGTAATTTAAAACGGACATTTCAAGAAACCTTGAAATGTCCGTTTTAAATTACGGTCAGAGACCTTTAAAATGTGCCATCCTCTTCCTGAACATGATAAGGCACATTGATGATAACAATGCCATGTTGACGTTTAAGCTGGCTGCGAAGAATTTCTGCAGTGTTGGTGTGCAACGTGCCTGCCAGACGGTTTTCTGCAATAAACTCAGGCAGAATGATCGTGATTGTTTCACCCTGCTGTCGCTGATGTGCAACTTCGGCTATATAAGCCAATAGTGGTTCAAGAAAAAGACGATACGGTGAGTCCAACATCACCATTCGTACTCCTTCCCCCCAGGACTCCCATTTTTGACGCACCTTTTCTGCATCTGCGGGTTCGATCGTGACATGTACCGCGGTGATATCATCTGATAACATGCGCGCATACCTTAGCGCTGTGAGTGTGCCCTGATGCACGCCGCTGACTGGCATGATCACCCGATGCCGGGTGGTTCGCGGGGGAATGGCTCCAAAATTTTCAAGAGAAAGTTTGTTTGCGAGGTTATTATAGTGATTGTGTATCAACCAGAATACCGTAACCATTATTGGAATAAGGATCAGCACCACCCATGCTCCATCCCGAAATTTGGTTATGGCGAAGACCATCATGACTACCGCAGTACAAACCGCACCAAATCCATTAATGGCCATTTTAATGCGCCAATCCTTTTCAAAACGCAAGGTGGAACCCTGTTCATGCTTTTCTTCATCAGGTTTTAACCTGCCAATTTTATACCAACGAAGGGCCATACCGCCCTGCGAAAGTGTAAATGACAGGAATACGCCGATTGCATATAAGGGGATAAGACGAGTCACACTTGCATTGAATATAATCAAAATAATAGATGCAATTGCAGCAAGTGCGACAATACCGCGTGAGTAAACCAGCCTGCTGCCCCGGTATGTCAATTGACGGGGAAGAAATCCGTCCTTTGCGACCAATGCACCCAGTCGGGGAAAATCTGCAAATGCTGTGTTCGCTGCCATGATGAGGATGACGGCAGTTGCCCCCAACAACATTAGATATAAAACACCTCGCCCGGCAAAAATAGTCCGTGCCAGTTGAGAGATCACCGTTTCGCTTTCAGATGGAATTGCGCCTATTTCTTTTGTTAGATATGAAATTCCAAGAAAAAGGGAGCCGAGAATAACGGACATCCAAATTAATGTGATCCCTGCATTCTTGCTACGTGGTTCCTTGAAGGCGGTAATCCCATTTGAAATCGCTTCAACACCGGTCAGTGCGGTGGTGCCGCTTGCAAAAGCATGCAAGATAAGGAAAGGTGTTATCGTCGAAATTCCATGCACCATCTCCAATTCTGGAGGATCAATGACTGTACCAAGGGATCTCATCATAAACAGGCGGATAAGCCCCGTCCCCACGGTGATGAACATTAATGAGACAAAGAAATAAGTTGGAATGGCAAACGCAACCCCCGACTCTTTCACACCGCGTAAATTCATCGTCATGACGAACAGGATAAAAAAAACCGAGAGTAAAACCCGATAATCATATAAAAATGGAAACGCGGAGGCGATTTGTGCCACCCCTGAAGCGATCGAAACTGATACGGTTAAGATGTAATCAGTTAGCAGGGAAGCCCCGGCGACCAAGGCAGGGAATTCACCTAGGTTGTCACGGGCAACAATATATGCGCCACCGCCGTCCGGATAGGCATGGATGGTTTGTTCATATGAAATGGTGACGATCCCAAGCAGAATAACAATGGCGATGGAAATTGGGAAAACAATGCCGAAGGCCATCGAGCCGGCAGCGGCAAGGATGACAAGGATTTCCTGGGTGGCGTACGCCGTTGAGGAAAGCGCGTCTGATGCAAAGACAGCCAGACCGACAACCTTCCCAATGGTTTGGTGGGCTGAGTCTGCTGTTGAGAGCGGGCGACCGACAAACCAGGAACTCAGAGTTTGTGGTGGTTTGTATGTTGTTGTTCGCTCAATAATTGATGTTTGTGGGTTATCTTTTTGATTAATCATATATTCCGACTTTTAAATTGCACTATTAAATCAGGCTGTTCCAAGCCCATATTGAACCTGCTTCGGCAAAGATAGAGAGGTAGAGCATTAGGGTATGTACCCAGTCCTGCGGCATTTTGGTAAGGGTTACCTGTCCCCAGAAAAATAGCCCGACGATCGCAATTGAGCCCATCCAGCTCGCCAGAACGGGGATCCAGTTTTGATGCGTTTTTTCAAGTTGAATTTCAGGGATCACGTATATTGTGGCATTCAAGCTTGATTCAAGGATCAGCTTTAGCGGGCGGCGAGAGAAACTTGTGCGGTATTCGCCGAAACAGACCACTACGTCACCTTCATGCCAGTTGGATTTAACGAAGGTCAACCAATCAGTTCCGAAATCAATCATTGAATCACCATTTACCACGCTGGACATGGCGATTATCTGCCGCCTCAGACTGGGCTCGCGTTCCTTATCTTTACATAAACCGAGGAATTGAATCGAACAATCGAGTGAAGTTGCCAGTTCGAGTATTTTTCGAGCCGCGCTGGAAATATCCGAGTCAGAATCTGGTACTAGGACTATCAATCTGTGTTTGGGTTCAGGAGATTCAGATGAGAGGGGCAAATTGGGGGAATTTTTGTCAATTTTATTCATTTTTCCTCATTGATTGCATCTAATAATAACCAGCTGGTATAAAATGGCGACAAAAAAATCCTCCAATCGTATAAAGAAAAAATAAAAACTCCCTTTTGAAGGGAGTAGGAAATATGTACGGAAATATTGCCCATAATGAAGTAAAAGGATGTTTATTCCCCCTTTTATCGCTTTTCGTTTAACGCCGGGTAAATCACTCGTCAACTATGAAACGATAGCCTATGCCAGGCTCTGTGATGATGTGTTGTGGACGTTCGGGATCGGTCTCCAGTTTCTTGCGAAGCTGGCGCATGTAAACCCTCAGGTACTCGGTATGGTTTGCATCGGCTGGATCCCAAACATGAGTGAGAATGCTTTGATGAGTCAGTACCCGCCCGTGATTTGCGGCAAGATAAGCAAGTAATTTATATTCCGTACCTGTCAATTTGACTTCTTCTTCGCCACGTTTTACAACATGCCAGACAAGGTCAACTGTCAGATCTCCCGCCTTAATAATCTTGCTTTGTGTACCCTGTTTTTGAGCAGAATGCCGCAGGGCGACGCGTACCCTGGCTAACAATTCCTCGATGCCAAAAGGCTTGGTCAGGTAGTCATCCGCACCTTTATCCAGTGAGGCTACTTTATCACGTTCACTATCACGGACTGAGAGGATGATGATCGGGCATTGTGTCCATTCACGTAGTCGTGAACATACCTCCACGCCGTCCATGTCAGGGAGGCCTAGGTCGAGAATTATAATGTTGGGTTCGGCGGTAGCCGCAAGGGTCAGGCCTTCCTCTCCGTTACTTGCGGTTGTGACGCGGAACCCTTTTTCAGTCAGAATGGTTCGGATGGCGCGCTGAATTTGCAATTCATCGTCAATTACCAAGATATGCGGAGCATTACTCATTCGACCTCTGTATCCATCGGCAACTCTGGCGGTAGAACTCCTTCCCAAGTGAGAGGAAGGGTGAAATTGAAGGCCAGGCCATTACTGAGGTTTTCAGCCCAAATATGCCCCCCATGTGCTTCAATGATGCCTTTGCAGATGGATAGCCCCAGTCCTGTTCCCGTGACCCGGTCTGCATCATTGATCCGATAAAATTTGTCGAAAATGCGCTCCAGATGTTGTGTCGGGATATGCGGTCCTTGATTGCTGACCTGAACCAGGATGTTTTCAAGATCAATGCTGGCGTGGATGCGGATGATGGAATTTGCCGGTGCGTACTTAATACTGTTGCTCACCAAATTTGTAAAAACCTGTTCCATTTGGACATAATCCATCGGGATAAAAGGCAAACTTTCCGGGATTTTGATTTCAATTTTATGACCCTCTGCCGAATACTTCATGCGTGCTATGACACTTCCAACAATTTCGGACAATATGTTCCACTCGCGCTTTGGTTTGAGTGCACCAGACTCGATTCGTGACATATCGAGCAGGTTGCCAACGAGCATATTCAGGTGGTCCGCTTCATCATCGATGGCGGCAATCAATTCCACACGGGCGGGGGAATCCCATCCAACTTCATTCCCCCGCAAGCTGGAGGCAGCTGCCTTGATCGTTGAAAGGGGTGTCCTCAATTCATGTGACACAGAAGACAATATCGCCGACTTAAGCCTGTCGCTCTCTTCCAATACTTTAGCGCGCGACTCCGCTTTTGCCAACCTTGCACGTTCAAGAGCCAATGCCGCCTGACTTGCAAAGGTTTGAATTAATCGGGTTTCCCCCAGCGAGATGGGTGGAGCATTCCTCCACAACAGGATTTCTCCTAATGTGCTGCGTGCCGCTTGAATGGGCAGAGTTAATTCCGGCGGACGGTCGGGTAGTGCAATTTGAGGCGAAGAAAATTTGACCGATTGTTCTCCAGTTATATTTACACGAACATTTTGACCCTGCGAAAGAGCAAATATCTGTTTGCCCAAAATCTGAGCCACTTTGGACTCATCGTGTAATCCAGCAAGGGCGGTGCTTATTTCGTATAGTTGAGTGGCTTCTTTCTCCCGTGCATTCGCAGCAGCAAGCCCCGCTTGTGCCTGTCCCACCAATCTGCTCAACACAACCGATACGACCAGAAAAATAATTAGAATGACCAGGTCAAGGGGACGATGAACAGCAAGGGTGTAATAGGGTTTGATGAAGAAATAATTGAGGGCAAAAAAAGAAAACAACGCGCTCATGATACCGGGTGCAAAGCCACACGTAGTGGTGATGACCCCAATTGGAATTAAAAATAAAAGTGCCACGATCGTTGTGTCGAGGAAATTGCGGAGTGAAAAAAATAAAAGAGTGGTTAGCGCAATTAGAACGGCAGAAAATAAATATTGCCAAACGGCGGATAAATAAGGTGGAATTTTCATGATTGTTGAGTCCAATTTTATACCCAAACACCATCTTTTAGTGATTATGGGTTGGTTTACCCCTCATTGAAAGATATTTATTTGTTTGCCTGTGGCCAAAATAACCCGCTTGAGGGTAAAATTGTGATTAAGGAAAATCATCACAAGGAAGAATACCATGCCAAATTATGTTGCTGCGATAGACCAGGGGACGACCAGTACCCGTTTTATTATTTTTGATCATGCAGGAAATATCGTTGCCGTTGATCAAAAGGAACACGAACAGATATTCCCAAAGCCGGGGTGGGTCGAGCACGACCCGCTGGAGATTTGGCAGCGGACTCAGGCAGTGATGAAAGGGGCGCTTGGGAAGCTAACTAACGAACGAAATTCAAATGTAAATGATATCGTCGCGATAGGAATTACAAATCAACGCGAAACGACCGTTGTGTGGGATAAAGCCACCGGAAAACCTGTCTATAATGCAATTGTCTGGCAGGATACGCGGACCGATGCAATATGCAATGAACTGGCAAAAAACGGGGGACAGGACCGGCTGCGTGAGAAAACAGGGCTGCCCCTCGCGACTTATTTTTCAGGACCCAAAATAAAATGGATCCTTGATAATATTGAAGGGGTGCGTGTAAAAGCTGAAAGAGGGGAACTGGCATTCGGTAATATTGACACATGGCTCATTTGGAATTTAACTGGCGCACATGTCACTGATGTGACGAACGCATCCCGCACCTTGCTGATGAATTTGCGGACGTTGGATTGGGATGATGATATTCTCAAACTGCTTGATATTCCGCGAGTGATGCTGCCGGAAATTAAATCATCTTCAGAAATATATGGGGCGGCGAAGGTCATCCTGAAAGGCGTGCCAGTATCTGGCGATTTGGGCGATCAGCAGGCGGCGTTGTTTGGTCAAACCTGTTTCAGCGCGGGTGAGGCCAAGAATACATATGGCACTGGATGTTTTATGCTGATGAACATGGGCGAAATCCCTGTACCCTCAAAATCCGGTTTGTTGACAACACTTGGATACAAAATTGGGGATCAAAAAGCCGTATATGCTCTTGAAGGGTCGATCGCGGTAACGGGGGCTTTGGTTCAATGGCTGCGGGATAATCTTGGAATTATTCAAAATTCCTCTGACGTTGAGATTTTGGCGCAAACTGTGGATGGCAACGGGGGTATTTATTTTGTGCCGGCATTCTCCGGTCTGTATGCCCCCTATTGGAAATCAAATGCGCGTGGCGCTATTGTGGGGATGACCCGGTATATTAATAAAGGCCATATCGCGCGTGCCGCTTTGGAAGCCACCGCCTACCAGACCCGGGAAGTGCTCGAAGCAATGGAAAGCGATTCCGGTGTCAGGTTGACCGCATTAAAAGTGGATGGCGGCATGGTTTTCAATGAATTACTCATGCAATTTCAATCTGATATTTTGGATGTACCTGTTGTGCGCCCAAGAGTTGCTGAGACTACTGCGCTTGGCGCGGCTTACGCGGCGGGACTTGCTGTTAATTTCTGGAAAGATTATGATGAACTTCGTGCCAATTGGGGCAAAGATAAAGAATGGAAGCCAACCATGGGCACAAAACTGCGTGAAAGTTTGTACGCAGGCTGGAAAAAAGCCGTCACCCGCACTTTTGACTGGGTTGAATAAGCCTGACAAAAGTTCCGCTTTCGCAGCACATAATGAAAAAATTATAACTAACTTCAAAATTGGATGAAAAAATGAACCGAAACGAAATTCTCTCCTCCCTTAAAACAAACCCCGAAATTTCCGTACTGATCGTTGGTGCGGGCATAAACGGCATTGGCACTTTTCGAGACCTGACCCTCAACGGTGTGGATACTTTGTTGATTGACCGTGGAGATTTTTGTTCGGGGGCAAGCGCCGCCTCATCCCATATGGCTCATGGGGGTATTCGCTATCTTGAAAACGGTGAATTCCGTTTGGTGCGCGAGGCAGTGCGGGAACGCAATCGAATGATCCAAAACGCTCCACACATTGTCAGCCCATTGCCAACGACCATTCCGATGTTCAAATATTTTTCCGGTGTTTTCAATGCCCCTCTAAAATTTTTGGGCTGGTTGACAAAACCTTCGGAACGCGGCTCTGTAATTATCAAACTTGGCTTGATGATGTACGATGCCTATACAGGCAAGAACCGCACCGTGCCGCGCCATCAGTTTATGCTCCGTACCGAGTCCTTAAAACGATGGCCCCGCTTGAATCCAGATATTGCAACAACAGCCATATATTATGACGGCCTCATCTCCAATCCTGAACGTCTTGCGCTTGAAATTGCCCTTGATGCTGAAGCTGAAAATCCCGGTGCAAGAATGTTAAATTACATGAGCCTTGTAGGCAGTGAAAAGGACTCTGTCACACTGCACGATGAATTGACAGGTGAAGCATATGTTATTCGGCCAAAATTGCTGATTAATGCGGCTGGCCCGTGGATCGACACGGCAAACGGCAAGCTGGGACTTTCCACCCGTTATATTAGCGGGACCAAAGGCTCGCATGTGGTTGTTGATCATCCTGATCTGCGTGCCGCCATTGGCTCGAATGAATTCTTTTTTGAAAATAAAGATGGACGCATTGTCCTTCTCTTCCCGTTGTATGACCGGGTTTTGATCGGTACATCAGATATTAAAATTGAGGATCCGGATGATGTAAACTGTACAGATGGAGAGGTCGAATATTTCCTTGAATTGGTGACGAGAGTCTTTCCAACCATCAAGGTCACCAGGGAACATATCATTTATCAATTCACGGGTGTTCGCCCATTGGGGAGCAGCGGCGAGGCCAAGACAACGGCCCAATACAGCCGGGATCATCACATTGAAGTACTCGGCAGCGATCATTCAAAACTTTCCTTTCCAGTCTATTCGCTGGTAGGGGGTAAGTGGACTTCCTTCCGTGCATTTTCTGAACAGGTAACGGATAAAGCCCTTGCATTTTTAGGCAAGATCCGCCTAAAGAGCACCTCCGACCTGCCAATTGGCGGAGGCCGTGGTTTTTCCACTGATCCGAGCGAGCAAAACCGTCAGATAGAAAAAATGTCCTCAGGGACGGGGATTGGCAAAGACCGGGTCAAGGTCTTGTATCTGCGTTATGGCTCGCGTGCCGAGGAAGTGATCCGGTTCATGAAATTGGAATCGGATAAACCACTCAAATCCCTTCCTGATTACAGCCGGGGTGAGATCATGTTCCTCGTGCAGAGTGAAAAATCCATGCACCTTGATGACTTGCTCCTGAGGCGTACCATGTTGGCGATGCTGGGCCATCTCACGATGGAAAGTGTGCAGGAAATTGGGGATATATTAGGGGATTGCATGGGTTGGGACGCCAGGCAGAAAAGTACCGAGATTGAGTCTGTGACGCATTTACTTCGGGAGAAGCATGGAGCCAGGCTTTGAGGCTGGTGGTAAAATCCTGCACATGACTTTCAAAAAAATCACGGTAGACCTCGTTATTCCCATCTTCAATGAAGAAGGGGTTATTGAACATACACATAAGCGGATCTGCAATGTAGTGAATTCACTCGGGTACGATTTTCATTACATATATGTGGATGATGGTTCAAGTGACGGCACCGCAGATTCAATCCGAAAAATCGCGGGAGACGATCCAAGGGTTACACTTCTCAGCCTTAGTCGTAATTTTGGACACCAGGCCGCCTTAACCGCCGGTTTGGATGCTTCTAAGGCCGAGGTGATCATAACCCTTGATGGTGACGGCCAGCATCCCCCCGAAATGATTCCTCAAATGCTGGGACTCATCGCCCAGGGATACGACATCGTGCAAACGCAACGGATGGATGATGCACGTCCCGCTTCCTTCAAAAAATGGACATCCGGTTTTTTTTATCGCCTTATCAATTCCATTAGCGGTACAAAAGTATTGCAGGGCGCAGCAGACTTCCGGGCATTGACGCGACCTGCAGTGGATGCCTTGAAAGCAATGCCTGAGTATCACCGTTTTATACGCGGCATGGTTTCATGGATCGGTTATTCCATGGTGATCCTTCCCTATCAGCCTGAAGAACGAACACGCGGTGTGTCGAAATATTCCCTAAGCAAGATGATCCGTCTCGCGATGGACGCGATCTTTTCATTCTCATTGATGCCACTTTACCTGGGACTCAGTCTGGGAGGCCTCCTGTTTTGTCTGGCGGCAGCCGAAATGATCTATGTGCTTTCTTTTTGGGTCACGGGGCGAACATCAACCCTTGCGCCAGGTTGGAGTTCATTAATGTTCGTGATCCTGATCGTAGGTGGAATATTAATGGCTTTACTGGGCTTTATAGGCGTCTATGTCGGTTATATTTTTCAGGAAGTAAAACATCGACCTGTTTATTTGGTCAAAAGGGGGAAGGATGATGAATGATATTCGTTCGCAGCCCTTTCATATTACATTGCTTCGCCATGGCGAATCGACAGGCAATGCCGAATCGCGCTGGCAGGGTCAATCTGACTTTCTGTTGACAGATACCGGGCGGGCACAGGCGCGTGCGCTGGCAGAACGCTGGAAAAAGGAAAAGATCAAATTTGATTATGTGATCGTCAGCCCATTGTTGCGAACAAAAGAGACTGCTGAGATCATTTCTTCTGAACTGGATCTAAAAATTGAATTGGACCCGCTTTGGCTGGAACGTGATAATGGAGATTTTGCCGGGCTTACCGCACATGAAGTCCGTCAGAATTTTCAACACCCTTCCTTTTCAACGCCATATGATCCGGTTGGCGGGGATGGCGAAGGTGATTGGGAGTTATTCCTGCGGGCAGGACAGGCTTTGCACAGTTTGCTTAAGCGGGAACCCGCCCGGTATTTGATCGTTTCGCATGGCGGGTTGTTAAATCAGGTTATGCATGCCGTGATGGGTATTGCACCGCAGGCAAATAATGCAGGAACACGTTTCCGGTTCGGAAACACCGCATTTGCCCAGCTGATGTATTATCCACACCAGCACCGCTGGACGATCGATAAACTTAACGACCACGTGCATTGGTTCGATACAGATTAGGTTTGGGGAGTCAGGTGTTAATTCCCGTTCCTTACACCGCCTTTAAACACGGATCTATGTTTTCAGAAGAAAGATCACTGGTTCTGCCCGCCACCACCTGTTCGTACGGGGACCCTGATCAGTCGTGTTTTTTATCAATCAGTTTTTTGGGCACGAATAATATTCCCCATTAAAAATCGTCATATTATTTGAGGTTACCTTGCAATCATCCAGACATTTGAAATTTCTTGTTTTTGGCGCGGGCGCCATCGGGACTTATATCGGTGGTTCACTTGTGTTAGCCGGTCATGATGTAGTTTTTGTTGAACAACCGAAGATTGTGGAGGGATTGCGTGAACATGGTCTCAGGCTGGACCTGACGATCGATGCCAGGAGAAAAACGCATAATGCATTTGTAGTTGCTCCTAATTCATTTGTAATCAAACCATCCCTGGATGAGGCATTTAAGTTTGGACCATTCGACGCTGCATTATTTGCCTTAAAGTCCTTTGATACCGCCGCTGCCATTGAAGGCATGATGCCATTTGCTGAAAAAATGCCGCCAATCCTGTGTTTATCCAATGGCGTTGAAAATGAGCAAGTCATTGCCGGGGCATTTGGACCGGATAAAGTAATCTATGGAACGGTGACCACTGCAATTGGCAGGCGCGGGGCTGGTGATGTCGTGCTGGAAAAATTGCGCGGTATGGGAGTCGCATCCGGGAATTCGTTATCAGAGGAGCTTGTCGCTGCACTGGATGGCGCATTTCTGAACTGTCGATTGTTCCCCAACGCGAATGACATGAAATGGTCGAAGATGTTGACCAATCTGATCTCCAATCCGACCTCTGCAATTTTGAATATGACCGCCGCTCAGGTTTTTGCGAATAACAAATTGTATACACTCGAAATTGATATGCTAAAAGAATGCCTTGCTGTAATGAAAGCGCAAGGGATCGAAGTTGTTAACCTGCCCGGTACTCCTGTCAAGGCGCTCGCATTTGCCACTCAATTGCCGCTTTCAATTTCCAAACCCTTTCTCTCGCGTGCCGCCGGCAGCGGGCGCGGCGCGAAGATGCCCTCTTTTCATATAGACTTATATTCCGGTCGTGGAAAAAGCGAAGTGGGGTATTTGCATGGCGCGATCGCACGAGAGGGGAAAAAACTGGGCATTTCCACACCAGTTAATGAACTCCTTACAAACACACTGCTCGCCTTAACCAACAAGGAAATCCCATTGGAAGAATACTCGAATCAACCCGAGAAATTTCTATCCAAAGTAAGTCAAAAACCAACTCTTTAAGAGTGTTTGATCCAACTATAATAATCCGATGGTGAAAAATGTCCATAAAATTTGTCGAAGCCAATAAAAATGTTGAACTTCACCTCCCCGATGGGCGGGTGCTTTCCGGTCCCCGGGGTACTCAGGCAGGCGAATTTCTTCGACATGTGAATAACGATTTTGGCGCGCCGATTGTCGCGGCGATCATTAACAACGAAATTCATGAGCTAACTTATCCAATTGAGAATGAGGCGCATTGCACCCCGGTTACCATGGACGGGGCCGATGGCGCACGAATCTATCGCCGATCCCTAATTTTCCTGCTGGAACTTGCCTTCGCGGACCTTTTCCCGGGGGCAAAGCTGACCATAGATCATTCAGTTTCATCCGGCGGGTATTATTGTCAGGTGACGGAACGTGATGCATTGATCCAAACAGAGCTGGAAGCGCTCAAACGACAAATGCAGAAACTTGTGGATGAGGATCTTCCGATCGGGCGCAAACAAGTTCCAATACAGGAAGCGATCCAGTATTTTAAAAAACTTGGATATGAAGATAAAGTCCGATTGTTTTCGCATCGTCAAAAAGATTATCTGACACTGTATAACCTTGGCGAGCGAATGGACTACCTGCATGGTTACATGGTTCCATCCACGGGTTATTTGCACTGGTTCGATCTTAACCTTATTAATGGGGGATTCACCCTTCAATTCCCGCGCCGGCATGCCCCCACGCATCTTGAGCCAATGGGTGATTATCCCAAACTATTAAATACCTTCCGCCAATATGGTGACTGGCTGACCCGTCTTGATATTGATAATGTCGGCGCACTAAACGATGTGATCCAATCAGGACGCGCCGACGAGATCGTGCTGGTTTCAGAGGCACTTCACGAACAGAATGTGGCTGACATTGCACAACAGATCGCGCAAAAAAATTCGCGGATTATCTTAATTGCAGGTCCTTCCTCCTCCGGCAAAACAACAACTTCGCGGCGCCTGGCTATTCAACTGCTCGCACGCGGCATCTCCCCCTTTCCGCTTGAATTGGATAATTATTTTGTAGACCGCGCCAAGACACCGCTTGACGTAGACGGGAAACCGGATTTTGAGAGACTGGAGGCTTTGGATACCACCCGTCTCGAGCAAGACATCGAAAAATTGCTCGGAGGGGAAATGGTCCAATTACCCCACTATAATTTCAAGGCGGGGATGAGTGAAACGGGAGAATCCATTCAATTGAAGGACGGCCAACCCTTGATCCTCGAAGGGATCCATGGGATGAATCCCCGCCTTATTTCCGAACGCTGGTCCGGCGCAGCCTTTCGAGTTTATGTCTCTGCCTTGACGCAGCTCAACCTTGACCGCCATAATCGAGTCTCGACCACTGACACACGCCTCATCCGCCGCATCGTACGCGATGCGCGTGAAAGGGGATATACAGCCACGCAAACCATTGGCGTGTGGGAGTCTGTGCGGCGTGGTGAAAAGAGACATATATTTCCTTATCAGGAAAATGCAGATGTTATGTTCAATTCGGCGTTGGTGTACGAATTGGCAGTGCTTAAACCGTTGGCTGAGCCGCTTTTGCGCCAGGTCCAACATCATGCACCTGAATATATAGAAGCCCGCAGACTGCTGGCTTTTCTAGACTGGTTCCTGCCGTTGGATGCGGGTTTTGTCCCTGCGAATTCCATCGTCCGGGAATTTATTGGCGGCTCGAGTCTGAAAAGCTTTAAAATCTGGCGTGGATAGATAAACAATGGACGGATTCACCGTATTAAAATAATCATTTTATATCGTCTAATCCCTCCCTCCCGTTAATCCCCTCATTCCTTGCATTTTAAGTTATCATGATCCCAATGCAGCCGACCCTCTTTTCCTCCATTCATCTGACTGTTTCACAGCTCACAGCCCATATTCGCAGGCAATTGGAGAACGATTCCACTTTACAGGATGTATGGGTGGAAGGGGAGATATCAAATCTGGCACGTCCCGCCTCGGGGCACATCTATTTCACGATAAAAGATAAGAATGCAGCCTTGAAATGCATGATGTGGAAACAGGATGCCGGACGCTCACGCATCACTCTGCAGGATGGCATGGCAGTTGAAGCCCATGGCAGGATCACGGTCTATGAGCCGCAGGGAACTTATCAACTTGCGGTGAATCTGATTCAGCCAAAAGGTGAAGGCGCGTTGTACCAGGATTTTCTGCGCCTGAAAGCCCTGCTCGAATCTGAGGGTATTTTTGATATTGACCGAAAACGTCGCATCCCTGGATTGCCGCGTGTGATCGGCATCATTACCTCCGGCACAGGTGCCGCCCTGCGCGACATGCTTAATACCTTACGACGGCGTCTGCCGCTTGTGCAAGTTCTTATAGTGCCATCGCCTGTGCAGGGCGCCGAGGCGCCTCCTGCCCTTGTGAAGGCATTGGAGGCACTCAACTCCGAAATCCTGGTATCCATGAACCTGATACCTGATGTCATCCTTCTCGCACGCGGCGGCGGTTCGATCGAAGACCTGTGGGCATTCAATAATGAATGGGTGGTGCGCGCTGTCGCAGATTCAAGAATACCGGTCATCTGCGGTGTGGGTCATGAAACCGATTTCACCCTTTGTGACTTTGCCGCCGACCTCCGTGCTCCCACGCCGACAGCCGCGGCCGAACTAGCCACGCAAACAACAGTGGATGATCTGAAGGATCTCCTCGCTTCTTTTGCCACCCGCATCACTTCTTCAACCCTGAATACGATCGTTGAAAAAAAAGCAGATATCTCTGAACTGAGATCGCGCCTGAAATACGGTTCTCCCGAACGGCGCATCCAATCTGATACCCAGCATCTCGATGAACTTTCACGCCGGGCATACTCCCAATTGACTTACCGTTGTCAGTTACAATCGAACCACCTTAATGGATTATCAAAACGCCTGCTCTCGTTAAATCCCAAATCCATCCTGACGCGCGGGTATGCCATCATCTCCCGAAAGGAAGACGGCGCGCTGGTCTCGAAAGTATCACAGGCTTTGGGTGAAATGAATGTCCATGTGAGCGATGGCGAGTTTGATGTTGTAAGGAAAACCGCAGGAAGTAACAAGTAAACCGTTTGGAGCAATCATGGCTAACTCAAAAAAATCAAAGATATCCGGGACTCTAATAGAAAACCTCACCTACGAAGAGGCGCTGGCTGAACTTGAGGGCATTGTCGCATCCCTTGAGGGAGAGAAAAATTCACTCGAAGAGTCGATGAAACTGTTTGAGCGGGGACAGGCATTAACCGCGTATTGCAGCGCCTTGCTTGAATCTGCTCAAATAAAAGTACAGAAACTGGCTGGCGAGATGATCAGCTCCTTTGAGGAAGAATCTGAATGAATCTGCTTGCGATATTCGAAAATAAAGTTTTGATTGCCGTGTTGGTCGCCTGGCTGGTGGCACAGATATTAAAAATCCCAACTGAATACATCCGCTCACGGCGTTTACTCTGGGCAATGTTCTTTGCTGCCGGCGGCATGCCATCATCACACTCCGCATTGATGGTGTCGGGGACCCTGGCTGTGGGTTTGTATCATGGATTTGATGATCCCCTGTTCGCCATTGCAGTAGCGATCACCATGATCGTGGTCCATGACGCGGCAGGCGTTCGCAGACAGGCAGGCATGCACGCAGAGCGTATCAATCTGCTTTTTGAGGAATTATTTAAAGGTCATATCTGGGATGAAAAAGAATTAAAGGAAGTGATAGGTCATACCCCGCTTGAAGTAGTCGGCGGGATTTTGCTGGGTTTGCTGGTTGCAACCGTGCAGTGGCTTATATGGCCGTAATTTATTATTCCGGGGACGGGCTTTTTCATTTCATGCGGCATCCCCAAGATTGAATCAAATTCCCGCCCAAATGGGAGCTTTCTGGATTGTGCCGGTTTCCCTGCCGGCACTTTATATTTAATTTTTCTTCAGTTTTCTAAATATCCCGTTCACCAAATATTGCAACTCAGGAACCCGCAGGAACCATAACGAGCCGAAATATATTCCGCCACCGATCGCCACACCAACAGGAGTAACGATCCATGTACTTAAATTATTTCCATAATGCAGCCAGCCATAAATACCCAGAGACATAATTATTGCACCAAGGATGGAGGGGATAACACCACGTAAAATGTGACTTCCTTCTATTCCATTTAACCGTTTTCGCATCACAATAAATAACACGGTTGCTTCAAGCGCAGTCGCGATTGAATTTGCCAATGCAAGTCCACCGTGGGGCATCCAGCCGATGAACTCAAATAATTTAATGAAGGTAAGACTGAAGACAACGTTCAACCCCATCGCAACCGTACCAATGATGACCGGGGTTTTTGTGTCGTGCTGGGCGTAAAAAGCGCGCGTTAAAATCTCCATGATCGAGTGACCCACCATTCCCGCCGCATACCAAAGCAATGCCCAGGCCACAATTTCAACGGCGTGTTCGTTAAATTCGCCGCGTTGATACAATAAGGAAATCAAGGGGCGGCGCAGCAGGATGAGACCAACGCTGGCAGGCAGGGCCAACATGATCACAGAACGCAGCGTAGCCGCCAGAGAGGAACGCATCTCCTCCTGCTGCCCCAGTGCATGTTGTGCCGAAAATGTCGGCATAACGGCAATTGCTGCTGATTGGGCGATCACAGCCTGAGCCATCAGCATCAGTGAAAAGCCATAATATAAGCCGGTGACACTTCCACCGACCATCTGTGAAGCCAGCCAGGTATTTACCCAGAAATTCAATTGCACGATCGCCACACCCAATAGGCGCGGTCCCATCAGGATGAGGACCTGACGGACATTTGAGTCGTTCAATCCCAGTGAGAAACGGGAAATAAGAAGCGGGAAATTGGGGAGTTTGGTTAGAGATGGAATTTGTATTAGAAGGTATAGGACCGAGCCAATGACAACGCCCCATGCCAGACCATAAATTTCCATTGAGGGTGCAAGAACAATGGCTCCGAAGATGATTCCCATTTGGTATAACGCGGGCGTTAACGCAGGGATAAGAAATATTTGATGCGCGTTAAGGATACCAACATATAACCCGCCCAGACCAAAAACAACGGCGGAAATCAATTGGATGCGCAATAACGTTATGGTCAGGGAGAATAAATGCGGGTCGTTGGAGAGCCCGGGGGCAAGTGCGTAACGAACCACTTGTGGAGCAAATAGAGCAACCAAGGCAGCCAGCAGGATGAGGGCGAGCGTGACCGTGTTTGCGATCGAGGACGCGAGTTTCCACGCCGCCTCTTTTTCATTTCGTGCAAGCAATCCGGTAAAAGTTGGAATAAACGCAGAACCGAGCGCACCGCCTGCCACCAGCAAAAACAAGGTTTCACTTACGCGGTTTGCAGCAAAGAATGCGTCAAGTTCGGGGGAGGCGCCGAATGTACGGGCAACGATCATGCCGCGTACCAGCCCGGTGATCTGTCCCAGAAAAATGGCGATCATTACGGTTCCAGCGGCATAAGCGATTTGTTTGTTTGTAGTCGATTCTGTCATAGGGTGGCGGGATTATAATCGTTTCGGAGATTATTTATGAAAAACACGGTTTTTTACCTTCTTGCAGTATTGATGGTACTAACAGCATGCATTTCTGTCACACCGCCACCATCCGTTGCCCCCGTTATACCCTCAGGCGATTCCTCTGCATCCGGGATTCCAACTACGCTGACAGAGATCCCACTTGGTGCAGGTTATGGAGCTGAAGGCGGCTGGTTTGAGCTGTATTTTACGAATCCAGAAAGCCCGCTAGCATCACAGAAAACAGGCGGAGTTGATACACAATTAGCTGCGGCCATTGATTCTGCACGGTTAAAAGTGGATGTTGCCATTTATAGCCTGAGCCTGAACAGTATCAGGGATGCTTTAATTCACGCGCATAATCGAGGTGTGCAGGTTCGCATGGTAATGGAGAGCGAGAATTTGGATAATTCGGACCCGCAAAGAATAAAGGATGCGGGTATTCCCATTTTGGGTGATCGCCGTGAAGGCTTGATGCATGATAAATTCGTGGTCATTGATAACTCGGAAGTCTGGCTTGGTTCGATGAATTTCACTGATTCTGGCGGATACACCGATAATAACAACCTGATACGGATCCGCTCGGTGAAGATGGCTGAGAATTACACCAAGGAATTTGAAGAAATGTTCCTTGATGATAAATTTGGTCCGGACGTGGCGGCAGAGACCCCAAATCCACTCGTGACAATCGATGGCACACCGATCGAAGTTTACTTTTCGCCCGATGACGGCGTGCAGGCGAGATTGGTAGATCTGGTGAACAGTGCAAATCGCAGCATTTATTTTATGGCCTTTTCCTTCACAGCTGATGAGATCGGGGATGCGGTCCGCAGCCGAGCCCGGGAGGGTGTGAGGGTGGCTGGCGTGATGGAAGGTGAACAGGTCAATTCCAATGCCGGCACCGAATTTGATGCGTTCCAGCAGGCAGGCCTGGATGTTTTACGGGATGGCAACAATGGCCAAATGCATCACAAGGTGATGATCATTGATGAAAATACCATCATTTTCGGATCCTATAACTTCACAAACAGTGCCGAAACCAGAAATGATGAAAACCTGATCGTGGTTTTCAATGAGGGAATAGCTTCCAGGTTTATGGAAGAGTTCCAAAGAGTATATCAACAGGCACAGACGGACCGATAACTTAATCCCCCAATTTTCGCTAATTCCCCCTTTCCTCCCTTTGAAAGGGGATTTTCATCTTAATTCCCGTAACTTTTCGCTGAATTGATCGACTATTAGGATGAGAACAGACAATGAAACTTAAGCACCAACCCAAAACGATACATTCGCAAAATGGTATACTGCCATGAAAGATTATGCTCAACTCAACAACTTTCACCCAGGATTCCCTTTGCTGATGTCTCTTAACATTGAAGATTCTGCCCTTAATGGATTGCGTGACCTTGATCAGAAAGCCCTGGGCAGGGTTTATGACGTGTATTTTTCGGAAATTTACCGTTACGTGCTGTATCGAGTCGGTGATACGGGGCTTGCCGAGGATATTGCCAGTGACGTCTTTGTGCGCCTGCTTGAAGCTGTGCAAAATGGGCACCCGCCGCAAACAAATTTGAAGGGCTGGTTGATCGGAACCGCCTCCCATGCCATCACAGATCATCTTCGCCGAAAATATCGCCGACCTGAAGAAGAAATCTCCGAATCCATACCTGACCGCGGCCCCAGTATTGCCACGGAAATCGATCAGCGTGAACAGAATCGGATGGTGAACGATGCATATGCTCAATTGACGCCCGATCAACAACATGTACTCGCCCTGCGTTTCGGGCAGGGCTATTCTTTGGAAGAGACAGCAGCCTTAATGAACAAGAATGTGAATGCGGTCAAGGCTCTCCAGTTTCGCGCGCTGGCATCGCTTCAGCGTGAGGTTGGTGAGGTGATTAATGAATAATATTTACGATGTTTTGGAACAATGCATCGGAGACCTCGAGAATGGAGTGGAGCTGGAGACCGTTCTCGTCCGTTATCCAGATTTTGCAGAAGAATTGCGCCCAATCTTAAAAGCTTCCGTCCTGGCGCGCGCGCGAAGTTCATCGACTCCTGCTCCATCGCCAGATGTTGTGCGACGCAGCCGGGCGAAATTTTTACAACAAGCCGCTCAAATGCGCGAAGCTAAAGCCGGGCCGCGTAAACGTATGATCCCGTTTTTCCAACGACTTGCCATATCGTTTTCCCTGACCGCTTTGCTCCTGACCGGCGGAACAGGGTTGGTTGGCGCTTCCTCATCAGCACTGCCCGGGGAGCATTTATATCCGGTCAAACGCACCTGGGAGGATCTGCGCTTATTTCTCACTTTTGATCATAACCGGAAAACGTATCTGGAAAGTGAATACGATAATGAACGTCTAACCGAAGTAAGCGATCTGCTGCTTGAAGGCCGCGATGAGACCATTCAATTTGCGGGCGTATACATGCAAATAAATGGCGTGATGTATGTATCAGGTGTGACAGTTTTATTCCCCGCAAATATGCAAGTGCCTGCAGACGGCGCGACTGTGTTTGTTAGCGGTAAAACAAATGGGCAGGGATTTGTTGAGATCAGCGCTTTTGAGCTGCTTCCAGCGGGAACGGTTGTGCCGGTTGGAAATCCATTAGAAATGGATCTTGAATCGAATTCAGGATCGAACATCATGAATTTTGAAATGCACGGCACCGTTGAGTCGATCACCAATAACAAACTTGTGATCAATGGGCAGTCTGTTTACTTGGATGATGCCAAGATCAGCGGGACCCTGATACCCGGTGCAAATGTGGAGTTAAAAGGTTCTTATGATGAAAATGAAAGTTTCCAGGTTTCAGAAATAGAGACTGAAGATTCTGAACCGGAATTAGAGGATAACAGCGATTCAAATAGCGATGAAAGTTCCGGGGATTCAGGTGATGCGGAGGGTAGCGGCGATAGCGGCGATTAAAATAAATGCAGCACGAGTGTGTGTCGCTCTTGTCACGGGGTGGAATTTGCAAGCCGCTTTTACTTTTATTGTCAATCCGGGTAAATTCGCCCACGCCTATGAGTTATCGGGTATTCCAGGCGAAGCAGCCATACGAGGGTTTGGCATCCTGTTTTTAATGTGGAATATCCCATATCTTTTTGCTGCGAAAGATCCGGCTCGCTATAAACTGGCATTAAATATTGCACTGCTATCGCAGTTGATCGGCTTTATCGGGGAAAGTTATATTTTCCACACATTGACCCTGGAGCATATCCCTTTGAGAAACTCAATTTTGAGATTTATTCTCTTTGATAGTGCCGGCGTATTCCTTCTGGCAATTTCGTGGATGCTTTTGAGGGATAAAGAATCTTAGCAGAAAAGAGCCCGGTATTGTTTTGTTTCGAACCTCGGTCCCTTACCCGGGGTGCCGCAGATCAAAACCGACAAAAAAAAGGCAAGATGCCGCTTTTTAAAATTACCTGCATAACGCCAATTTAAACCCCAATTGAGTAGAACGCCAACGCCAGTTGAATTACGGCCATGGGATAATATGCTGAATCTGTAAACCGGTGGTTTTTGGTAGGATGAAAAGAATAACATTGCCGCGAGTCGTATTATCATTGCCTTTTCCACTAAAATCGATTAAATTAGCTTGTCTAGCACGTACGTTCTAACTCAGGAGAGAATTCATGGCAGACTCAAATTTTTATATTGGGTGTTTGGTGGATGCAAAAACCTCCAAACCTACAAGTACCCGCATCGAATATGATCCGGCTGACTTAACGACTCATGCTGTAGTAACAGGGATGACAGGCTCGGGCAAGACAGGCTTGTGTATTGACTTGCTTGAGGAAGCTGCACTGCAAAATGTTCCCGCTATCATCATTGACCCGAAAGGAGACTTAACAAATCTGCTTTTACATTTTCCCGACTTACTCCCGGGAGATTTCCAACCGTGGATCGATCCTGAAATGGAGCGCCGCACAGGCAAATCGATGGATGAAATTGCGAAAGAAGCCGCTTCTTCATGGCGCAATGGGTTAAAGGAGTGGGGGATCGGGCAGGAACGGCTGCTTGCTTTGAAGAACGCTGCAGAATTTGCGATCTATACCCCGGGCTCAGATTCAGGCATCCCGGTCAGCGTACTTTCTTCCCTGGCCGCACCCGACCTGGATTGGGATAGCAATCGCGAGGTCCTGCGCGAACGCATCTCCAGCACAGTCACCGCCTTGCTGGGTCTGGTCGGGATGAACGACATTGATCCCATTCGCTCGCGCGAGCATATTTTGCTTTCCAATATTTTTGAATTCCACTGGAGTGAAGGAAAAGACCTGGATCTGACAGAGCTCATCCTGCAAACGCAGACCCCGCCTTTTGCCAACCTTGGCGCATTCCCTGTTGACACATTCTTCCCGGCAAAAGACCGTATGGAACTTGCCATGACCTTGAATAACATCCTTGCCGCACCCGCTTTTGAAACCTGGCGCGAAGGTGAAACGATGAATATCCAGTCCATGCTTTTCACGCCGGATGGAAAACCGCGTCATAGCATTTTTTACCTTGCACACCTCTCAGACGGAGAGCGTATGTTCTTCGTCACGCTACTTCTCTCCGCTGTCGAAACCTGGATGCGAACCCAAAAAGGGTCCACTTCTTTGCGGGCCTTGCTTTACATGGATGAAATCTACGGTTACCTTCCGCCAACAGCAGTGCCGCCTTCAAAGGGACCGCTTCTGCGCATGTTGAAACAAGCCCGTGCTTTTGGCTTAGGGATCCTGCTGGCCACCCAGAATCCGGTGGATGTTGACTACAAGGCCCTTTCCAATACCGGCACGTGGTTCATTGGCAAACTCCAAACTGAACGCGATAAGAATCGCCTGCTTGACGGACTTGAGAGCGTTACCGGAGGCATCCCACGCACTGAAATGGATAAACTCATTTCTTCCCTTGGCAAGCGTGTCTTCGTGATGCACAATGTGCATGAAAAAATGCCGGTTTTGATCCAAACCCGCTGGACGATGAATTTCCTGGCTGGCCCCATGACTCGAGCGCAGATACCCGCCCTCAATCAATTGGTTGGCGCTGGATCAACCTCTGTTTCTATTTCAAAGAAAACAGTTAAGCCTCAACCTTCTGTGGAATCCCTGCAGCCTGTAGCAATTCCATCAGCAACGCAGCCTGCTTCTCAACCAGCTTCCTCTCCCCATCGTACTTCGTCCACACCCGAAGGGAGTCAAACCAAGCCCACGCTTCCTGCGGGTATCCGTGAATACTTCCTTCCGCAAAATAACAGCCTGCCCGAAGCATATCAATCTGCACAACGCCCCATGCCTTCACAGGCCATGATTCAAGCCATCATCTACCGCCCGTCACTCCTTGCCGCAGCTCAAATCAGATTACTGGATCGCAAATACGGTGTGGACTCGGAAATTACCCGTGCTGTGCTTGTTGACTCTTTGGATCGTCGCGGCATTGTCCGCTGGGATGAGTTTGCCTACAAAGGACCTTCGCTTGATAAAGTCGAAACCATACCCGCGGCCTCGGCGCGATTTGGCACCATTGACTCGCCTTTGACTGATTCGAAATTGATGACGGCTTTGCAAAAGGATTTCACCGATTGGATATTTCGCAACACAGAAGTCACCGCACGCGCCAACGTGAAGCTCAAAGTATTTGGAGGTCCGGATGTCAGCCAGGCTGAATTCATGAAGGCTTGTTCCGACTCAGCCCGAGATGCGCGTGATGCAGAGATAGAAAAGAAGACCTCTGCAATTGAAAAGAAGATCAAAACATTGGAAGATAAACTTGGAAAAGAGGAGCGCGAATTACGCCAGGATCAGGAAGATTTACAAAATCGCAATATTGAAACCGGGATCAATGGAATTGAAGTTGTCGCCGGGTTATTTGGCGTTGGACGTAAAAAAAGCATATCCACTCCGGTCTCCAAGTTTAGAATGGCCCAAAATGCCAGAGCGGATGTTCAAGAATCACAAGAATCCATTGCTCAATATAAAAAGGA
>CAYLOW010000006.1:0-1580 GCA_964385315.1 uncultured Anaerolinea sp. | reverse complement strand
GGACGTAAGGTAGTGACGACCCCGGGTCGTCACTATTTTTTAAAGGATAAATCTTATGAGCATATTCATTCTTTTACTTGCATTGGCAATTTGGGGTGTTGTACATTCCTTCCTGGCTTCACATCTGGCAAAGGACTTGTTTCGGTTCAAAATCGGCAGCATGGATTTTTATCGTCTGGCATACAATATCTTTGCAGCGGTCAGTTTCCTGCCCATTTTGTATTTAATGGCGACCCTGCCTAATCGAAAAGTTTATGAGGTACCTTCCCCCTGGAATCTGGCCATGTTCGGGGGACAGCTATTGTCCATTGTCATGCTTGCGGTTGCTTTTCTGCAAACCGGCGCACTTTCCTTCATCGGTTTGCGGCAGCTTTTTGGAACGGAAGAATCAGGCTCACTCGTTGTGCATGGAATGTATAAAATCGTCAGGCATCCGCTTTATACATTCAGCCTGCTATTTCTCTGGCTGACACCGGCCGTTTCGCAAAATTCACTAACCGTATATATTGGATCAACGCTTTATATTTTGGCCGGTATTTATTTTGAAGAGCGAAAGCTCTTGAGGGAATTTGGGGAGGTGTATGCAATTTATCAAAAATCGACGCCGATGCTGATTCCCGGTTTATGGAAGAGATAAAAATTTTCAGCCAGATGATCCACATCCGCCCCTTTATTCGCTGATGGTATATTTGGAAGACATCCGCCGCATCGAAATACGGTACGGGATTCTTTCGCCCGCCTTGTAAAAGTAAAACTTCAGGGCTTTGAAATTATGAATCGAATCGCTGCAGCCATCATCCTGTTTGTCCTGATCACATCCTGTACCCCGGGAGCGGGGAATGTTCCTTTCGTGAAACCCGGCATCATAGCCAGCCCGACTACGGATACGTTTTTGAGTCCGACGGCAATACCAACAATTGCCGTACCTTCCCCGACCGTTTATCCTTCCTTGACGGCAACCCTGGTTGTCACGCCACCCTGCAGACCCCTTAAAATCATGCCGCTCGGTGATTCCATAACATACGGCGAGGGGATCCTACCTTATGGCGGTTATCGGAATTTACTGAGCGCCCTGTTGGAGGGTGAAGGGGCTCAATTTGATTTTGTCGGTTCACAAAAAAGCGGGGATGAGTCCTTAACCGATCCAGATAACGAAGGTCATTCGGGTTGGAGAATTTCAAATATTCGCGACGGTATTGATGAAGAGGGGTGGCTCGAAACTTATCAGCCGGATATCATTCTTCTGCATATTGGTTCGAACGACTTGCGCCATGGGCATCCGGAATATGCGATCGGAAGTCTCTCGACACTTTTGGATGACATCCTTACGCGCCTGCCTGAAACACATGTCATCCTTGCCGCCATCATTCGCACACGCTGGGGATCCGATGTGAAACATGTTAATTTCAACAATGCAATCCCGGGAATTGCCGCCTTGAAGGGAGAGCAGGTTTCGGTTGTGGCCATGCAGGAAATCCTCTCTGAAGGAGATTTCACAACTTTATACCATCCGAGCCCAGCGGGCTATGATAAGATGGCCCATGCTTGGATGAAGGCAATTTTGGCTCTTAATATTGGGA
>CAYLOW010000005.1:0-36704 GCA_964385315.1 uncultured Anaerolinea sp. | reverse complement strand
TTACCTTATCAAGGAGCGATCAATGGCAATCCGTGGAGTTCGCGGCGCAACAACTGTGCCGGCAGATGAACCCAATTTAATTCTCGAAGCCACGCGGGAATTGTTGGAGGCGATTTTGGCTGCAAACAAAAATATGAATCCTGAGGATGTAGGCAGTGCGCTCTTTACCGTAACCGATGACCTGGTCTCCACCTTCCCTGCCCAGGCAGCGCGACAAATGGGGTGGAGTCTTGTCCCGATGATGTGCGCGCGGGAGATTCCGGTCCCAGGTAGTTTACCGCACGCGATTCGAGTCCTGGTCCATTGGAATACAGATATGTCTCAAAATGAGATCACACATGTCTACCTGCGCGAAGCAGTGAAGTTGAGACCTGATCTGGTCGCAGCGCAGTAAAAACATAAATAATGGAACAATACAGCATGTTCCATTCATCTGTCATAATTTATTCTTTACACATAGGAATTTTCGCCATGATGATCATAATGAAATCTAATGCAACACCGCAGCAAACCGAAGCAGTAATCGCTCAAATAAAAGAAATGGGGCTTGCCGTTCATCTTTCGCAGGGAGTTGAGGCGACGATCATTGGAGCAATCGGTGAAACACATAATATCCCAACTGAACGGTTTGAAGGCTGGGACGGTGTTGATGTTGTCCAGCGTATCACCCAACCTTATAAATTGGCTTCACGCCAATTCCATCCTGATAACACTGTTCTGCCTATTGACGGGTTCACCGTTGGCGGGGATGAAATCACGGTCATTGCGGGCCCTTGCGCGGTGGAAAGCCGTTCCCAGATTTTGGAAACAGCCCAAGCCGTGAAAGAGGCGGGAGCATCCGCCTTGCGCGGTGGGGTGTTCAAGCCGCGCACGTCTCCGTACGCTTTTCAAGGTCTGGGTGAAGAAGGTTTGGAACTGCTTGCCGAAGCCCGTGAGAAAACCGGATTGCCCATTGTTGTTGAAATTATGTCACAGGTTCAACTGGATGTAATGCTCAAATATGTGGATGTTTTTCAGGTGGGTGCGCGCAACATGCAAAACTTCAATCTGCTGCGTGCCATAGGCGAGACGCGTACTGCTGTTTTGCTCAAACGCGGGCTATCTGCTTCCATTGAAGAATTGCTTATGTCCGCTGAATATATTTTAGCAGGTGGAAATAATCGTGTGATGTTGTGTGAGCGCGGTATCCGCACCTTTGAAACCTCCACCCGCAACACCACCGATATTAACGCCATCCCTGTCTTAAAAAACCTGACCCACCTGCCTGTTATCCTTGACCCGTCACATTCCACTGGTCATGCTGCGTATGTCACTGCCATTGCCCGTGCTGCCGTCGCCGCTGGCGCTGACGGGCTCATCATTGAAGTCCACCCTGATCCCGCGAAGGCAGTTTCCGATGGCAAGCAGTCGCTTAAACCAGAGGCTTTTGCCGAGATGGTCAGGCAAGTCGGCCAGATCGCCCAGGTCATGGGGCGCCGACTCGCAATCCCGCACGGCAATGCACAACCGGTAAAGCAAGGTTGTATATAAACAGCAGGAGTCTAAGGACTGCAATAAGCAAATAACGGAACATGCACCCCGTTCCATTCATTTATTATCACAATTATTTTTTTCCAGGAGTTCCACCATGATGATCATCATGCACCCAGGTGCACCCAAGGCACAAATCGAAGCAGTCATTACCGAAATTGAAAAACAGAAATTATCCTCGCATATTATCGAGGGCGTCGAGCAGACTATCATCGGCGCGGTTGGTGAAGGACACTATGTCGCCAAGGAGATTTTTGAAGCTCTTCCAGGTGTTCTTTCGGTTCAGCGTATTTCACAGCCCTATAAATTAGCTTCACGCCAATTCCATGAACAGGACTCAGTATTTCAACTTGATGGCTTTTCTGTTGGCAGCACAGAAATTCCGATCATCGCAGGTCCCTGTTCGGTTGAGTCACGTGCACAGATCCTTGAGATCGCGCAGGCAGTCAAAGAGGGCGGTGCGAACGCTTTGCGCGGGGGCATCTTTAAACCGCGCACATCTCCATATGCGTTTCAAGGTCTCGGCGAAGAAGGACTAGAATACATGGTGGAAGCCCGCGAGAAAACAGGTTTGCCCATCGTCGTGGAAGTGATGGCGGTATCGCAGATCAAGATGATGGAAAAATATGTGGATGTTTTCCAACTTGGCGCACGCAATATGCAAAATTTCAACCTGCTCCGTGCCATCGGTGAAACGCGCACGCCAGTCCTATTCAAGCGCGGCATGTCCGCTACCATTGAAGAAATGCTCATGGCAAGCGAATATATTATCAGCGGCGGCAATACGCGTGTCATGTTGTGCGAGCGCGGTATTCGCACGTTTGAAACTGCCACACGGAATACCACCGACATCAATGCCGTCCCCGTGCTCAAAAAACTAACGCATCTGCCCATCATTCTTGATCCCAGCCATTCCACCGGTGACTCCGCTTTTGTCTCAGCCGTTGCGAAAGCGGGTGTTGCAGCGGGCGCAGACGGCATCATTGTCGAAGTGCACCAGGATCCCGCACACGCCATATCCGACGGGAAGCAGTCGCTTACGCCTGAAGTCTTTGCCAAAATGGTCAAACAGGTTAAAGCGGTGGCAGAAGCGGTGGATCGGTGTTTGGTATCATAAAATGAAAAAACATTGGGTTCACATGATATGAGGATATATGTTTAATCTCGCAGAGTCAAAGATCGCGATTATTGGATTGGGGTTAATGGGCGGCTCTCTGGCTTTGGGCTTACGCGGAAAATGCACAGCCATTTATGGAATTGACCCGGACCCTGCCACGCTTGAGCTTGCCCTGTCCCAGCAGATCGTGGATCATGTCTCGAGCGAACCTGCTGCACTTCTCCCGGAAGCGGATATTATCATCCTGTCCGCTCCCGTTCCTGCGATTTTATCGCTGCTTGAAAAGCTGCCAGCCTATACACCCAATCCTTGTGTCGTGATGGATCTGGGTTCAACGAAAAAGTTGATCGTTGAATCCATGTCGCGCCTGCCAGAGCGCTTCGACCCCATCGGCGGACATCCCATCTGTGGCAAGGAAAAACTCTCCCTCGCCAACGCCGAGCGGACGCTTTACTACGCCGCCCCATTTTTGCTGACCCCGTTGGAGAGGACATCTTCCAGCGCAATCTCCGCTGCCAATCAAATTATCACAGCCCTGGGTGCAAAATCCAAAATGCTCGATGCCGCCGATCATGATCGGATCCTTGCTTCCACAAGTCACCTGCCCTTCCTGATTTCCTCCGCCCTGGCACTCGCTACCCAACAGGATGTTGCATCATTTATCGGACCGGGTTTTAAATCCACCAGCCGCCTGGCTGGTACGTCTTCATCCATGATGTTGGGCGTTCTGCAATCGAATCGCGAAAATGTTCTTAATGCCGTACACGCCATGCAAAACCAACTATCCGAAATTGAGTTCTCTTTATCTTCAAATGATTTCTCAAAACTTGAAGGCCTCCTTAATGAATCCCAAAGAAAATATCAGGCATTCACAGGATAAGTATATAAACGCATCAAATAGATATACTTAGATGCTGAAACACATTTTTCCTTTATTCCTTATGAAAATCGACACCATTTCACACCCCCTCTCGGCCACCGTCAGAGTCCCCGGCTCCAAATCCCTGACCAACCGCGCACTTCTGATCGTGTCTCTTGCAAATGGAACCACACACCTGACCAATGCGCTCTTCTCAGACGATTCCCTCTATTTTGCTGGTGCTCTGCAAACTCTCGGTTTTGACGTTCAACTTGATGAGGCAGACCGTAAAATGACCGTCAAAGGCTTGGGTGGAAAGATTCCCGAAAAAAAAGCCGATCTCTTTATTGGAAATGCGGGTACCGCCGCACGATTTCTCTCCGCATTTCTCACCCTCGGAACCGGTGAATATGTTTTAGACGGTGAGCCGCGCATGAGGGAACGTCCCATAGGTGACCTTGTTGATTCCCTAACTCAACTTGGCGCAAATATTCAACCAATTCAGAAATCACCAATTTGTCCGCCTGTGAAAATATATGCTTCCGGTTTGCGCGGCGGGAAAGCCAAAATAGCCGGTGATATCTCCAGTCAATTTTTGTCCGCCTTATTGATGATCGCTCCCTACGCCCAAACCCGAATTGAAATTGAGCTCACGACCGAACTAAACTCAAAGCCTTATGTAGATATGACCATTGCCATAATGCGCGACTTCGGCGTGGAAGTCGAACGAGATGGTTACCATACATTCGCCATTCCCCTTACGCCATACATGACATGCGGCACGTATTCCATCGAATCTGACGCTTCCGCTGCCTCTTATTTCTTCGCCGCCCCCGCCATCTGCGGCGGGACGGTAAAAGTGGAAAATATCTCGCGCAAATCCGTTCAGGGTGATATCGCATTTCTGGATATCCTGAAACGAATGGGTTGCAGCGTTTTTGAAACAGGCAGCAATATACAGGTCACTGGTCACGCACTCCTGCGTGGTATTGATACGGATATGCGTGATACCCCAGACACAGCCCAAACGCTTGCTGTTATCGCCCCCTTTGCTTCCTCGCCAACCAGAATCCGCGGGATCGCCTCCGCCCGTGTTAAAGAGACTGACCGTATTTCTGCAACCTGTACCGAATTAAAGCGCCTGGGTGTGCAGGTTGAAGAATATGAAGACGGCATGACGATCTATCCGTGCCAAACCTTTAAACCTGCCAACATTCAAACTTATAAAGATCACCGCATGGCGATGGCATTCTCTCTCATCGGGTTGCGCTTTGATGGCGTGACCATTGAGGATCCGTCCTGTGTCTCCAAAACTTTTCCCGATTATTTTGAAGTATTGGACACTTTACGATGATCCAACTTGGCTTAATCGGTTATCCGCTCGGGCATAGTTTGTCGCCAAAGATCCATGGCGCGGCTTTGAAAGCATGCGGCTTGGAAGGAAACTATTCACTCTTTCCAATTCTTCCTGATGACAAACAGGGGCTGAAAGACTTGCTTGACCGCATTCGCTCTGGCGAAATCCGCGGACTCAACATTACCATCCCGCATAAAAAAAATGTGATTGAGTTGGTGGATGCGCTCACACCTGCCGCCCAAGCCATCGGCGCGGTTAACACAGTTTATCTGCATGATAGAAAACTCATCGGTGGGAATACCGACGCCCCGGGTTTTTTATCTGATCTAAAAAAAATCCTTGATTCAGAGCGAAGCAACTTTCAGACACCTATGCAGGGACAAATTGATGCACTTTCTAAAAATGCACTTGTTCTTGGCGCAGGAGGCTCTGCTCGAGCAATTGTGTATGCATTGGTAAATGATGGCTGGCAGGTAACTATCGCCGCCCGGCGCATTGAACAAGCCCAGGAATTAGCCGGACGATTTGATGGTGTGGATATTATGGAACTTAACTTTCAGTCCTTCCAACCTTCGCCGTTTCATCTAATTGTAAATACCACGCCTGTTGGCATGACCCCAAATATAGATCAATCTCCCTGGCCGGGAAACTTACCTTTTCCCGCCGCTGTAATTTATGATCTGGTCTACAATCCACGCGAGACAAAATTGGTTAAGGACGCCCGCGAACAAGGATTACAAACCGCTACGGGTTTGGGTATGCTTATCGAACAAGCCGCCCTTGCCTTTGAAACTTGGACAGGACACCACCTGCGGCGTGATATTTTAAGAAACGCTGTTGAGAACGGATATCCTCTTATTTAATACTGGAGCCTTATATGAATTTACGCTTTCTCTCCGCAGGCGAATCCCACGGACCATCACTTGTCGCCATCCTTGATGGTATGCCCGCGGGACTACCCATCACAATAGAAGACATCAATAAGGACCTTGCGCGCCGTCAACAGGGGTATGGTTCAGGCGGGCGCATGAAGATCGAAAAGGACACGGTACAAATCCTCGGGGGGGTGATGGGCGGTGAAACCACTGGTGCGCCGATCGCCTTGCAGGTTCAAAACGATGACCACATCAAGTGGAAGGGAAAAGCGATCGAGCCGATGACCGCTCCCCGCCCCGGTCATGCCGATCTAACTGGGGCGGTCAAATATGGATATAAAGACCTGCGCCCTGCCTTGGAACGCGCCTCTGCCCGTGAAACTGCAATGCGTGTAGCGGTTGGAGCAGTTTGTAAACAATATCTCGCACAATTTGGCGTCATCGTTGGCGGGTATGTTTCATCCATTGGCGAGGTGCAGGCGGATTTTGATGATATGCCTTATCAGGAACGCTTCACACGCGCCGAAGATTCTGATATCCGTTGTCCCATTGATATCTTTGCAAATCAGATGAGGGGTGAAATAGAAAAAACCATTCATGGCAGGAATACTCTTGGCGGTGTAGTGGAAATTGTCGCACTTAATGTCCCTGTTGGTTTGGGAAGTTTTGTCCAATGGGACAGGCGTCTCGAAGCCAAACTTGCCCACGCGGTCATGTCTGTGCAAGCCATAAAAGGGATTGAAGTCGGCGATGCATTTGAAAATGCAAAGCGATTGGGTACACATGCCCATGACCCGATGACTCTTGGGAGTCAAAAGTCAAGAGTCGAGCGTCTTTCGAATCGGGCTGGAGGAATTGAGGGGGGGATTAGCAATGGACAGCCCATTGTGATCCGCGCGGCAATGAAGCCGATTGCTACAACTCTAACTCCTCAGCAAACGGTCGATCTTGCTGCCGGGCAAGATGCGCCGACCAAATATGAACGCTCCGATTTTTGCCCTGTTCCCCGCGCTGTGCCGATCCTTGAAGCAATGGTTGCTTTTGTTCTTGCTGATGCATTGCTCGAAAAACTAGGCGGCGACTCCATAAACGAAATGAAACCGCGTTTTGAGGCTTTACGAAAAGCCACGCTGAAAGACTTAACAATGGACAATATTCCGCATGTATTTTGGGAATAGATCGTAATCACCAAACCATGATCAATTCATCTTCATAATTTACCCTATCCTATGACTCACATCTTCCTCTATGGTCCCCCAGGGACAGGCAAATCGACCGTTGGTAAAAAAATTGCAGATAACCTCAAATTAC
This sequence comes from uncultured Anaerolinea sp., assembly GCA_964385315.1. Taxonomy (GTDB): domain Bacteria; phylum Chloroflexota; class Anaerolineae; order Anaerolineales; family Villigracilaceae; genus Villigracilis. The sequence goes on along the minus strand of CAYLOW010000005.1, from coordinate 29,655 downwards.
CTTTTATTGACCTTGACCGTGTTATCGAAATGAACGCGGGTATCTCCATTCCGCAGATCATGGCAGCACAGGGCGAGCCCGCCTTTCGTGACCTTGAATCTTCCGCTCTGAAAAATCTATCGGGTGGAAAGGAAAGTGTGGTGGCACTCGGGGGCGGCGCTTTGTTGCGGGATGAAAACCGCGCCTTCGCCGAAACCAACGGCAGGCTAATTTTGTTAATGGCAGAGCTGCCTACTTTGCTGGATCGATTGCATAATGATCCCGAAAAACGTCCTTTATTGACGGGAGATTTGGAAGCGAAACTCACTTCGCTGCTGGAAAAGCGTGGAGAACATTACAACTCTTTTCCATTGCTTATTCATGTAGATGGGAAGTCCTCCGGGCAAAATGCGAATGATGCTCAAATCAGATTAGGACGCCATCATCTCTCAGCGATGGGTGAATATGACTCTATCGTAGGCAAGGTTTCCAGCTTGGCTGCCTTCCCTATGCAGAACCCGATCATCGTAACCGATGAAAATGTGGCGAAGTTTCACCTTGGAGAAGTCCAATCAGTCATAAAATCAGCCGGCTTTGAGCCAAAGTCCATCATCATCCCTGCGGGTGAGGAGCATAAGACTCTAGAAACCATATCCTTCCTCTGGCAGTCTTTCCTCGAAAACGGACTAGACCGCAAGAGCACAGTTATTGCACTAGGCGGCGGCGTGACGGGGGATATGGCTGGTTTTGCCGCCTCGACCTACATGCGTGGGATCAATTGGGTGGGTGTGCCGACTACCTTACTTTCGATGGTGGATGCTTCACTTGGAGGCAAGACAGGGTTTGACTTGCCCGAAGGGAAAAACCTCGTGGGGACGTTTCATCCACCGAAACTGGTTCTGGCAGACCCCAGCCTCTTGTTAACCATGCCCGAACGCGAACTGCGTTCCGGCATGGCGGAGGTGGTCAAACATGGAATCATCTCTGACCCCGAGTTGTTCAAACTTTGCCTGCACGGTATGGAGTGGGTGAAGGGTAACCTTGAGGAAATTGTCAAGCGCGGGATGGCTGTTAAGATAAAAGTCATCGAGGATGATCCTTATGAAAAAGGATTCCGGGCTGCGTTGAATTTGGGACATACAATCGGCCACGCGGTGGAACTTGTCAGCAGGTTTGAACTTCGGCATGGAGAGGCGATCGCGATCGGCATGGCAGTTGAGGCGGCATACTCGGCTCGAATCGGGCTGGCTGGCCACGGCCTGGTCAAGGCAGTACAGGATTCACTCATCGCGTTGAATCTGCCCATCACCATTCCCCAGGAATTGCCGCGTGAAGAGATCATTCGCGCGATGCGAATGGATAAAAAGAAGAATGCAAAAGCCATCCGCTTAGCGCTGCCCGTTGAGATCGGGCAGGTCGAGTTGGTTGATGTGACAGATTTGGAATCAGTGTTCACGGATCAGTGATGGAGAGCTTGAGAATGAAGATACTTATTTTGCATGGCCCGAATTTAAATCTGCTTGGTACGCGTGAGCCGGAGGTATACGGTTCGATGACTTTGGATGATATTAACAAGAAGATGTCTGCTTTAGGCAGGGAGTTGGGCGCGGAGCTGACATGCCTGCAATCGAATCACGAGGGTGCTTTGATTGATGCCTTGCAGGATGCGCGGATGTGGGCAGCGGGTGTGGTGTTTAACCCCGGCGGATACACCCATACATCGGTTGCGCTGCGCGATGCCATAAGCGCAATTCAAATCCCTGTGATCGAAGTGCACTTGTCAAATGTGTATGCGCGCGAAGAATTCCGGCATACATCTTTGGTTTCGCCAGTATGCAAGGGCAAGGTCAGCGGTTTTGGCTGGCGGTCATATGAGCTGGGTTTGCGCGGTCTCATTGATATAATAAGGGAGTGAACACCCAAACCATTCCTACAACTGAACCGTTTTTTCTTCCTGGCGGGCGAACGGGTATTTTGCTTATCCATGGATTTACCGGCACGCCCAAGGAAATGCGCTGGATGGGGGAATACCTAAATCGTGAGCTCGGTTTCACCTGTCTTGGTGTACGGCTGACCGGGCATGCAACGCGTCCCAAAGATATGATCCGCTCGCGCTGGAGCGACTGGACTGCCTCAGTAGAGGATGGCTACAATTTACTGCGCGGCGCAACGGATGATGTTTACCTTGTGGGGCTATCCATGGGCGGGGCGCTGTCTTTGCTGATGTCAACACGACTGGATGTGAAGGGCATTGTAACCATGTCGGCACCGTCCCGAATGCCGGCTAAATATCCCGCGTGGCAAATACGGCTTATCAGTTATTTCAAAACCTATCTGCCAAAAACCAAGGGCAAGGCAGATGCCGGCTGGTTCGACAAGGAATCCTTCAAGGGGCATGTTTCCTATCCGTTGAATCCGATTCGTTCGGCGGCGGAGTTGGAAGTTCTACTCGAAAAGATGCGCGCGGCTTTGCCCAGGGTTAAAGTTCCGGTGTGCATGATCCATTCAAAGGACGATGATTATGTGCTCCCGGAAAATCTGGAGAATATTTTTTCGGGGCTGGTGAATGTCTCTGACAAGTCAAAATATTACGTAACAGGTTCAGGGCATGTAGTTACGCGGGATGCGGCGCGCGGCCAGGTATTCGAAATTGCAAGGGATTTTATAAAGCGTGTGGAAGGCAGCTCAACGAGCCCCTGGAAATAATTAAAGAATTCATGGAGGTGATTGAGAAATAAAAACTCTCTGTGAACCTCGTGGTGGAACTCTTCAAAGAGGAAATCTTGAATCGAAATCTTTTGTTTGTTGCCATAGCCTTGTTTCTTTGGGGTATAGGCGAGGGGATGTTTTTTAACTTTGTGCCTATCCGGCTTGAGAGTGAGTTTCTGTTAAGCAAACAGCAAGTTGGTTTTGCGCTCGGCGCGTTTGGATTTTTCATGGCGATAACCCACATTCCAGGCGGACACCTTGCGGATCGGATTGGCAGGCGCCCGTTGCTGCTCACGGCATGGATGCTGGGCATTTTTTCCACATTAACGATGGGTCTTGCAAAAAGTCTTCCGTTTTATTTGGCGGGTTTGTTTTTGTATGGCGTGACCGCCTTCGTGGCTTCACCGCTCAGCAGTTATGTGACCGCCGCACGCGGTAAATGGGGGGTGGGCACAGCTCTCTCTCTGACAACGGCCACATACAATCTCGGCATGGCGCTCGGGCCGGTCTCTGGCGGCTGGATCGCCGAGCATTATGGGATGAACTCAAGCTACCTGGTTGCCTTTGTGATTTTTGTCGTGTCCACCATTCTTCTCTTTTTTATTGAAGCTCAACCGCTTGACAGGCATGATCCCGCCGCCCCCCCACCCAGTTTGTGGAGCAACACGCGCTTTATCAGTTTTCTGATGGTGTTTGTGTTTGCGATCTTTGCAATGTATCTTTCCCAGCCGTTGACGCCGAATTTCCTGAAAGGTGTGCGCAGCTTGAGTCTGACTGAAACAGGCTGGGTGTTCTCCGCAGGTGCATTGGGGAATTCCCTGCTGTCGTTTGCGTTCAGCCGGGTCAAGCCGCGCAATGGATTTTTAGCGGCGCAGTTTTTGGTGGCCCTATTTGCCTTGCTTATCTGGCAGGGGGCAGGTTTGCCCATCTTTATGATCGGCTATTTTCTTCTTGGTGGATTCCGCGTCGCGCGTCCAATGGCGATGGCCCAGGCTCGTGAACTTGTCCATACCTCACAAATGGGGCTTGCGTATGGCACCATGGAAACGGTCAGTTCCATCATTTTTATAATTGCTCCGCCCATTGCGGGTTTTATTTTTGAACGTAATCCGTTCACAGTCTATCCCCTGGCGATCGGATTGATTGCGGCTTCGATCATTGTCGGTACTATTTTTTCACCACGAAAGGCGGAAGTCAATGCTTGAAATCATCATGTTTACCCTTGGCCCTGTTTCGACCAATGCCTATCTTGTTGCTGACCCTGAAACAAAGGAAGCGGCAGTGATTGACCCCGCTTGGGATGGGCATATTATTCTCAGCGCCGCGCAAGATCGCGGTTGGCGTATTGGTCATCTTTGGTACACACACGCGCATTTTGATCACATTGGCGGCGCGGCGTCCATTGCCGACTCGTTAAATCCGCTCCCGCTTGTCGCTCTTCATCCAGAGGATCATGTTCTCTGGCGCGCAGGCGGCGGTGGATCCGTCTTCGGTTTTAATATTGACCCCGGCCCAGAGCCGACAATTGATTTTCAGCAGGGACAGATCCTCAAATTGGGTTCCAATGAATTTGAAGTGCGTCATACCCCGGGGCACACGAAAGGGCTTTGCGTGTTGTACATCGCAAAAGAGAAAGTTTGTTTTTGCGGTGATTTGATCTTTAAGGGAAGCGTAGGACGCACCGACCTGCCTGGCGGCGATTGGGCAACTCTGGAGAACAGTATTCGCACACAAATATTCACCCTGCCGGATGAGACAAGGTTATTATCGGGCCATGGCTTGGAAACAAAGGTGGGTGATGAGAAGAAGTTCAATCCCTTTGTAGGGGAGCTGTAAACCTTTTGGAGGACAAGGGGAAGAAGCATGCAGGCAGGGATAGACTTCGTATGGAGCCGGCTTGTTGTCTTACCGGCGATTCTTTTCGCACCATTCCTTTAATGTTATTTGCGGCGCGCCCAATAGACGATTGGCTTCCTCCGGCGAGCCATCTTCGCCGTGGCGTTCATAGTGTCCCATTAAAGTGGACATACTTTTCCATTCACTGTTAAAAGTCAGTGTGCCCAGTATGGATAACATGCGCGTTGAGATGGGGGAGACCTGTACCTTGGGGGCGGCAATGCTTGTATAAATATTCATTGCTTGGCCCATGGTGTACGCCCCGGGTCCAAAAATATAAAATTCCTTATTAAGCGTTTGGTCGGTTTCGTAGCACTGAGAGACCATGCGTGCGTAATCCTGTGCCGCGACCCAATGCAGGGGGTGGATTTGATTCCCGATCAGGGACATGCTCGTCCCCTGCACGAAGAGGGGAAGTGATTCCATGAACCATGAACAACGGAAGATGGTATATGGCACACCGCTGGATTTTAGCGCCGCTTCGCCCTTAACCTTTGCCCTGCTCTCTGGTGTATCAGCCTTTTCTTCGCTAACGGCGTAGGCGGATATGAGAGTCACCCGTCCGATGCCTTCTGATTTTACGGCCTCGGCAATTCGCCGAACTCCCTGATGATCGACGCGCTCGAAATCTGCGTCAATTGGTCCGCCTTTGATGCTGATGTGGACTCCATCACAGCCCTGCATGGCGATTTTCAGCGATTCGATGTCTTCAAAATCTCCCTTGGCAATTTCGCAGTCTGCACCCAAAACCGGGTGTACCTTTTCAGGTGAACGCGCCAACAGGCGTACTGTGAAACCATCCGCCTTTAGTTTTTCAGCAACAGGCCTGCCCAGCATGCCTGTTGCGCCGATGATCAGGATGCGTTTATCTTTGGTTGCCATTTATTTTCCTTTATTTTTTGCTGCTCTCTTTGTCCTTTTGAACAGAAACCACCATCCGGAAACCAGGCCTGTCAATGCCCCAAGCGCAAAGCCAACCTGGCTTGTGGCTTCATAACCCTGGACCCCATTGAATATGAATTGTTCGGCATAATTTCCGCCGATGAGGGCCCCGATAATCAAACCAAGAATACCGGCAACAAGCCCGATGATTGCCACTAGAAAAATACGCAATACGGTTTTTAGCATTTTCAATTCTCCTTTACTATTGTCTTTTTGGAGATCACCCAGGCGCCAACCAGCCCCTGCAGTAATGGCGTAAAATTTACCGCCCCTTCTCCAAGTGTTTCAAATATTGAGGGATTGACAATATTGTGTTGACGGGCCGCTGCCCACATTTTTAATCCCTGTAACCTTTTTCGGGGCAAACCACCCTGGATGAGTTTTTCCGCGTTTTCTGTGTTCATTTGATCCGTTGGTTCGATGATGAGAAGTGACCCGCCCGTGCGGACTGCACTCCACAGCGACTTGAGTCCCTTTCCCCGGTCAGGAAGAACTGCCAATAAGGATGCGGCAGAAACAACGTCCGCAGATTCGGGGGGGAGGTTAAAAACATCACCTGTCTTAAACTCGATAGACAATCCCCGGCTTCCTGCGATCAACCTTGCGACTTGGATGGTTGTCGCGTCTGTGTCGATCCCGGTTACTTGATAACCTCTCTGTGCGGCCAGCCGGGACACCAGCCCGGGGCCGCTGCCGGCATCCAGCCAGGAGTTGCCATTGCCTTCCGGCAACAGTTCAACGGCTTGTTTGTGAAGATCGTAATAGAAGCCTGCACCTTGCAGCCATGTGAATAACATTGTCGATATCATTTTTTTACTTTTTCTGAGTACTCATCAAAATCATGGAAGTGATGATGACCACATCCTGCACAAAGTGGATCGCCCATGCCAGAAAAAGCCCCTGTGTCTCCATGAGCGACATCGCAAGCAGCCAGCCGAGGAATCCAGCCATCAAAGCACCGACCACCCCGCTGGGCATTCCAAAATAATGGGGAAAGCCGAACACCACTCCGGAAATCAAGATGATGATGGCTGCGGAGAAGATCCCAAATAACGGTGAGACAATTCCAATTCTGAAGATCGCTTCTTCTGAAAAAGCATTTGCCATTGAAAACGGAATCGCCCAGAGCAGGCTAAAGGCAAAAAAACGATAGTCCACTTTCGCTTTCTTTAACTGGAAGAACATGAAAATTCCCGTGCCAAGCGTGATCCACAAGCCCAGCGTTAATGCGACCTGAAGCCAGGTCTCGCTGCCTGTTATTCCCAGCCACGCGATTTTACTGACATGTGCATTGACATCTCCCACTCGGAAGAAATGAGCGAAGTTTCCCGGATTGAGCAGATACACAAACAACAAAACGATCCCTGTTAAACCCAATTGCAGGGTTTGAAATTTGATTTGATAATTCACCACAGAATTTGGATGGATTATGGCTTTGATTTTGGCAGTTATAGGCCGGAGGGCGAAAATTCCTGCAGCGGCAAGACCAATGACCAGGGCGGTAAGAAAAGGTGTCATTTCAGCTTCCAAATGCCAACGCGATGAAAATCGTTTCGACAATATTTAAGGCGAGATGCGCGGCAAAGGGCGCGATGATGTTTTTGCGTGAGATGCGAAGCCAGGCGAAGGGTATGCCCGCGACAAGCCCCACCAGTAAAATGTACCAGAAGCCGCTCGTCCAATGCAGGATGCCGAAGAAGAAAATCGAAAGGGCGATGGCGGTGGGTTGACTGAATTTTCCAAGTAACCGGGTTAATCCATATCCGCGATAAATACTTTCTTCAACGAAGGGCGCCAAGAGCACATCTGCGATCGCGAAGGGGATGAGCGATGCTCCCAGCGCGGTAAGTACTGAACCCGCGGGGACGTAATCCCAAATTTTTTGTAGATTGACCAGAATGGGAGTGAGAACATAAAAGTAGAGCAGGGCAATGGCAACTCCAGGGATCATGCCGATGAGGATTTCGCGCCAAAGCTGCTGGCCATCTTGAAGTTTCCAGCCGATGTCTTTCCATGAGAGGCCGTCGCGTTTCATGGATTTCATTAGAATGAATAACAGCCAGATCTGCAAAGCCACCAGTTGAAATGGCGTTGAGTCGGCGACCAATTGCGGAATTGCCTGCGGATCTTTTCCCTGCGTGACGACGCCAAAATAAACGGATGCGATAATGATCAAAATAAGTGCCAGAATCGGCGCAGCGAGCAAAGTCCACCAGACACGGTTGAATTTTGGAGAGGGGTTATTCATTTTTACTTCCTTGTTTTTTTATCAATTTACCACAACTGCGGCTTGACCACCATCAGGAAAGTGATGGCCAAGACCATCAGATTGAGCACGGGCCCAAGAGTATTGATGCGATTGCAGATAAAACTGTTTCGTATCCGCAGTAAGCAGCACAATCAACACCGGTACAAGCGCCAGCCAGCCAATAAATGGTGCATTAGACATCTTGCATAAGTGGGAAACGTGTCATAATGTGCAGATGAGATATGAAACGGTTCACGCCCTAAAAGATGAAGATTTCAAGCGATCAACCGGCATCCAGTGTAGTACCTTTGAAAAAATGTTGGAGGTCGTTACAGCAGGATTACGAGACTTTGGCAGACCGACGAAATTAAGTCGTGCAGACCAATTATTGCTGACTTTGATGTATTGGCGCGAATATCGAACAGAGTTTCATATTGGTCTGACCTATGGTGTTAGTGAAGCGACAGTATGTGCACGATCAAAAAGGTTGAAAATGTGCTGATCAAGTCGAAGCAATTTCATCTGCTAGGTAAAAAAGCGCTGCAACCCAGCGGTATGGTAATTGAAATTGTACTGGTAGACGCCACCGAACAGCCAGTTGAGCGCCCCCAAAAAGGCAACGCAGGCATTACAGCGGCAAAAAGAAGCGTCACACGCAGAAAGCACAGTTATTAGAAGATCTAAACACAGAAAAGATACTTGCGACAGATTTTTGTATCGGGAGTGAACATGATTTTCAGTTATTCAAAAACAGCCGTTGCATGATCTCACCAGAGACTTGCCTTTTAGCGGATGCTGGTTATCAAGGATTGGCAGCACTTCATTCAAAGAGTCAAACGCCTGTCAAGAAAAGCAAACTTCATCCGTTGAGTCAGGAACAGAAAGCTAGCAATCGTAAATTGTCACGAAAACGTATCCTGATTGAAAATATTATTCGCAGATTGAAAATCTTTCGCATTTTGAGTGAACGCTATCGCAATCGTCGTAAACGCTTTGGCCTGCGATTTAATTTGATTGTTGCAATCTACAATATGGACCTTAAAACCACTCTCTAATTTACTTTTGCAAGAGGTCTAATATATTATTACACAGCTCTTTTTCTCACAACCCCACGCTGCGTATTCTATTTTGTTTGCGGGTATATTTTACAGGCTGAAAAGGAAAGTCAGGTCGTTGACATTTGTATCTGTGGAGCCAATTTTTAACACATCTTCAACCGCTGTGAAAAAGGAGTATGAATCGTTGCGCAATAAATATTGTTCTGCATACAATCCCATGGATCGGGCACGTTGGTTTGTTTCCCCAGTGACAACTGCTCCCGCCGCGTCGGTGGGACCGTCTTCGCCATCGGTGGCAAGTGTGATGAGCATGATGTTTTCAAGGTCAGTCAATTCCCCTACTGCCGCCAGCGCCAATTCAAGGTTACGTCCACCTTTACCATTGCCATGCAGGGTGACTGTGGTTTCTCCGCCCGCGACCAGGCAAAGCGGCCTATCTTTGCTCGAATGTTTCTTCAGCCGCTCACATAGAATCTTTGCTGTCTCGCGCGCTTCACCCTGCCAGTTGTCACCTAAAAATTCAACCGAAAATCCTTCGGACTCTGCCTGATCCAGCGCCGCCCGGGCCGCGAGCGCATTACTGCCTACCAGTACATTCTCTACTCGGTTAAATATTCCGTCGCCCATTTTAGGGGTTTCAGGAGCATTTTCCAATGTTTGCTGGATGCCAAGGGGGACCTTGTCAGTTAAGCTATATTTTTTCAATACCTGTAATGCGTCGTTTATTGTTGACGGGTCCGGGGCTGTGGGTCCCGAGGCGATGGCTTCGAGTGGATTCCCGACCACATCCGAGAGAATAAGACTAAGTACATGCGCCTGTGTGGCGTTTGCCAGCCCTCCGCCTTTAACCCGGTCAAGGTGACGCCGCAGGGTGTTTATCTCATCGATGCGCGCGCCGCAAGCCAGCAGGGAACGGGTTAGGGATTGCATGTCTTCCAGCGACACACGCGGGGCGGTCATCAATGCCGATCCGCCTCCAGACAGCAGGCAGACCAACAGGTCATCTTCGTTGAGGGCGGAGACAAAGTTCAGGGCGGCTTGACCCGCATCCAGCGAGCGATCGTTTGGAACGGGGTGCCCACCTTCGATCACAGTAAAATTTCTACCCGGAGGGGGGGCACCTTTTTGTACTGAAGTTGAAGAATCCAATGGTAAGGCGTGCTTAGTGATGATCAAAGCATCCGCCAGGTGGACCCGCCGAGAAAGTGCCAGTGTCATTGGGATGGCTGCTTTTCCCAAACCGAGAGCAAAAACGCGTGTTGCAGAGGGCAGGGGATGAGCCTGCAGGTAGTGCTGAACTGCCTCGCCGGGATCAACAGCGGCCAGGGCGGCAGTTAGAATTCGAGCAATGCGCGGGTCTTGCAGACTGTGAGTGAAAAAAACTGACGAATCCATTGTGTTCCTTTACTGTTGAGCCAACTCAGACGTTTTTTTGTTTCATTCTGCGTCGGTAGAGAAACAACCCCACCGCGCCCATGAGAAGGGATGTGATTATCCCCTCGTTTGTGGGGGAGAAGATCACGCCCATTGTATTGTTGACCTTGATAAAGCCGTTAATAATAAGCGGCATACTGAGGGCGTTGATCATATTATGCAGGAGGAAAACTGTCCAGGTGGATTTGCTGATGAGGCGCAGTTCACCAAAAAGGATGGCAGTGGGGAACATGACAAAAAAACCAATTGCGAGAAAGACGGGCAGGCTGGTAGTGAGGGCTTTTTCCAAAACAGCACGGTCAAGGAAATAATAATAATACGGCAGGTGCCATGACCACCATAAAATACCCGTTATGAAATGGTTTAGGATGGGGGGTACTTTTGCCGCCTCCAGGCGCGGGACGAGATAACTGCGCCATGCAAATTCCTCGAAGAAGTTTTTCATCAGCGAGCCGACGAACATCACGCCGACGATTGAAAAATACGCGCTGAAGCCCTGCGAGACAAAGCCATCAGCAGAGATAAAGCCAAAGAGGGTTGCAACGGTAAAAGACAGCAGGGCAACGAGGGGGTAGGTAAGAATCGCAAGCAGATACCACTTCCAACCCGAGCGGAAATTCAGCCCAAAACCAGAATCCTTCCAGCCATCTCCACCCAAAGCACGAAGTACAAATCCGGAAAGGGCAGGGGATGTCAACCAGACCAATGCTCCCAAACTCTGCATGGGCGGCTGTGTGTTGCCTGTGACGTGGTTGAGCCAGATGCCAAGCCAGCCGCCACCGATGGTGAAGAGCGAAAAGATAATGATGTTGCGGGTAATTTTGTTCATATGATTTCCTTTGGCGAGTAATTTTTTGTTTCAATTCGTTCAATGGCAGAGTTCAGCCAGTTGAGCAGGGCGTTGCTGCTCTCCACCCCATACTCAAGTGTGAGAAGACTAAAAAAAGTGGATCGCGGGTCTGCATTGTTGTTTTTTGCGGCAGATACCTGATAAATGGCCTGGTAGCCAAGCAGGCTTTCTTCCGCAAATCTTTTTTCGTGCTTCAAAAGATTGAGTAATTCCTCGTCGGATAATTTGCCGCTGAAAAAAACCTGAATAAGAAATGGTTCGCGGGTCTCCCTTTCAGGCAGGGGTTTAGCGAGCCAGTCGTGCAATTCAGTGCGTCCTGCATCGGTGATTGAGTAGATTTTCATATCCAGCCGTTCTTCGCGTTCGATGACTTCCTTTTCCACCAATCCGTCATCGTTCATTTGCGCAAGGGTACGGTAGATTTGGCTTTGATTCGCGCTCCAAAAATGGCGCACGGATTTGTCAAAAGCTTTTTTCAGGTCATACCCTGAAAGGGGTTTATTGGACAGGAAGCCCAGGATCGCGTGTTTAAGAGACATTTTTCCTCATTGCAGTATAGTGTTAGTATTATAGTATAAGTACTATATATTATGTGCTTTAGTTTGTCAAGCATTAAAGCGGATGTTTAATTTGAATTCGCTACTCTTTTCAAATTCACTGTATATCCCAAACTCTTACAGCAACTTCCAGATGAAACTTCTTAGATCAAAGGCACCCGCCAGACTTCGGGCCTTATTACAAGCAAAAAGAAAAAAATTGGCGGTGGTAAAATTCAAAAAGAAATTCATACTTGGAGAATTAAAATGAAAAACCCTGTCATTGTTGATGCAATTCGTACACCCATCGGCGCATTGGGCGGCGCGCTAGCTTCCATCCGCCCAGACGACATGGCGGCATTTGTCATTAAAACCATACTTGAACGCAACCTGTTTGCCCCTGCCCTTGTGGAGGAAGTATTTTTTGGGTGTGCAAATCAAGCGGGGGAAGATAATCGCAACGTGGCGCGCATGGCGGCTCTGCTCTCCGGTTTGCCGCCTGAGGTGGGCGGCGTGACTGTGAATCGACTCTGCGCCTCGGGTTTGAATGCGGTTAACATGGCGGCGCGCGCGATTAAGGCGGGAGAGGGTGAAATTTATATTGCCGGCGGAGTCGAATCCATGAGCCGTGCACCGTATTCACTCCCCAAGGCTGAAAGTGGATATTCATTTGGAAATCTCACCGCATATGACACCGCCCTTGGCTGGCGTTATCCGAATCCAAAAATGAAGGAAATGTATGGCATAGATTCAATGGGTGAGACTGCCGAAAATATCGCGAAGGACCTTCCGCATATCACCCGCGAAATGCAGGATGCCTTTGCTGTGCGTTCGCATCAACTGGCAATTGCCGCAATTGACTCGGGCAGGTTTAAAGGAGAAATCGTTCCTGTTGCCATTCCCCAAAAGAAGGGTGACCCCAAGCTTGTGGATACTGATGAACGCCCCCGTCGAGATACTACGATGGAATCACTTGCCAAACTCAAACCTGCCTTTGCCAAAGAAGGCGGCACAGTTACAGCTGGCAATTCATCAGGATTGAACGATGGAGCGGCTGCGCTCCTGGTCATGAGCGAGGAAAAAGCCAATACGTTAAACCTGAAACCAATTGCGCGCATTGTAACCTCCGCTTCAGCTGGCGTAGCTCCGCGCGTGATGGGCCTGGGTCCGATTGCCGCGACGAAGAAAGCGCTTGAGCGTGCCGGCCTGCAAATTAAAGATATTGGATTAATGGAGTTGAATGAAGCCTTTGCCATTCAATCCCTGGCGGTGATCGAAGGTTTGGAGATTGACCCAAATCTGGTCAATGTCAACGGCGGCGCCATCGCCCTCGGACATCCGCTCGGTTGTTCGGGCGCGCGCATTCTTACAACCCTGGTGCACGAGATGAGTATTCGCGGTAATGTCAAATACGGTGTGGCAACTCTGTGTGTGGGTGTTGGTCAGGGGGAAGCAACGGTGATCGAGTATATTGGTTAAAAGCTGAAAGGTTTTGAACTGCCAATCAATCTATTTGGGAAGCTGTAACCTTAAACGTAATACGGAGATCGAATGAAAAAAATCCCTGTCCTCGTGTTGTTGAGCATATTCCTCACCGCTTGTATTGCGCCCGTTTCAAAACCGATTACGGTAACTGTTGTAGAACCTGCCCAGGTTATCCAAATCACGCCGACTGTAGTTTTTACACCAATCCCCACATTCACGGCAGTTCTGCCAACCATTTCACCGACTGAAAGTTTTCCGACCTTCACACCGCCCACGGTATTGCCTGGACGGCCAAATGAGGTTCGATTCGCCGCAAATGGAACTTACGCGGATATGCCCGATAATATCCCCGCCGGCGGCAGCAAGACCTATCTGATTAACGCCATGCAGGGACAGGTATTGTCCGTTTCGGTGTTACCACAGGGCCCGGTTAATGGAACAATTTCAATACTACTCAAGGGCAAGGATGGCAGTATCCTCTGCCCGCAGTCTGCCAATGAACAATGCTTGTTCTGGCGCGGAGTGCTGCCCGCTTCGCAGGATTATTTCTTAACGCTTACCCCTGACAACGACTCGCAGTTTGTGATGCGGGTGGGAATTAACCCGCCCGGGAGGGGATTTCAATATTTTCAATTCAAATCCGTGACAGGTCTTTCTTTAACCTATCCCGATACTTTTGCCCCTGCACAACCTGTGCTAGGGAATTACAAAACAGATCCCGTGCTGACACTTCAATTGATCGATTCGGAACTTTACAATAAGACCAACCTTAGTGAAGTTTATCTAATGCTCAGTTCCACAGCCAATGCGCAGATCGCCGCCAGTTGCACAGAGCCAAACCAAAATGGCGGCGGCGGGCCGGAGTATCCTGTTGGGGATGAAGTTTTTAACGGGCTGACTTTTGTCCATTCAACAGCGGAAGGTGCGGGGGCCGGCAATTATTATCAGCAGGAGATCTATCGCACGGTTCAAAATGGCGTCTGCCATGAAGTGATTTACTATATTCACTATACCAATGCCAGTAACTACCCGCCCGATACTGTGACCGAGTTCAATCGAGATGCTGTCATGAGAAACCTGCAAGCGGTTTTATCCATGATTACGATCCAATAAAAGCAGGATCACGCTCGAAGCGTGGCGTTGCTTTTGTTATGCTAAAATTGAAGTGTGAATAAACAAAAATACTACGTTGTTTGGAAAGGACGCAAGACAGGCATTTTCACATCATGGGTGGAGTGCGAGAAACAGGTGAAGGGTTTCGTCGGCGCGCAATATAAAGCCTTTGATAACCATCAGGAGGCGGAAGCCGCCTTCCTTGCCAAGTACGATGATTACAAAGGCAAACCCGCTTCTCACGGAAAATGGAAGACGGCCAGCACACAGCCCATCCTGCCGTCCATTTCCGTCGATGCGGCGTGCAGCGGCTCACCGGGGAAAGTTGAATATCGCGGCGTGATCACAGAAACGGGTGAACAAATTTTTCATGCGGGACCCTACGAACAGGGGACGAACAATGTGGGCGAATTTCTTGCCATCGTCCACGGCTTGACCTGGCAATTTAAGCACAATTCACACACGACAATTTATTCTGATTCAGAGAACGCGATCACCTGGGTGATAAACGGCATCTGCAAGACAAATCTTAAACACTCTCCCAAAAATGCCCTGCTCTTCGCCCTCATCCACAGCGCAGAAAATTGGCTGGCGGAGAATGAACTGCCTGAAAATAAAATCCTTAAGTGGGATACAAACCTGTGGGGCGAGAATCCCGCGGACTTTGGAAGAAAGTAACTTCCAAGGAAAGAACAGTTCATCCTTTCCTATGATGTCCCTCTCCTCCTCCCTGCGCCTTGCCCGCATTCGCGGTGTGGATATTCGTTTTCACTTCTCCGTTCTATTTAGCATCCCGATTGCGTATCTCCTTTTTCGTCCAACTAACTTTAGGGAATTGACAAGCGCCTTTTTGTGGCTGCTCGGATTGATCTTGAGCATCTTTCTGCATGAATTGGGCCATGCCTTTGCCGCCCAACTTGTAGGTGTGGAAGTGAAAGATATCATCATCTGGCTCCTGGGCGGATTTACGTACTTCCGGCATCCTTTAGGAAAGCCAGTACACAACCTCGCCATTTTTTCGGCGGGACCGCTGATGAACATGTTGTTGGGCTTTTTCTTTGTCATTGCCTACATCCTGCTCGTTTTCTGGTTTCTTCCGCTTGAAGGGAATCTGGAATTGTTTGTGTGGGGGCAAACTCTCGCCAATCTTTGCTTTTCACTTGCCCTGGCGAACATGATCCTTGTCGTGTTTAACCTGCTTCCGGTTTACCCTTTGGATGGCGGCAAAATGCTGCACTCGGTAATGGAGATCGCTTTCGGCAGGTCCAATGCAGATTGGATCACCCTTCTGGTCAGCGTTCCCCTGCTGTTGGGGCTTGCGGCCTTTGCCGTCATTGCCCGCGATTACCTGCTTCTTGCCTCCTGTATTTTGATCGGTCTTGCAGTTGGCACTTTGAACCGGTACTTCCTGCGCCGTCTTAATTTGGTGATCAATTATCTTTTCAAAAGGTCCGGCTATTATTATTTACAGGGAGATTTCGAGCGCGCTGCGAAGGGCTTTACACACGATATCGAGCGGGAACCCCTGCAGCCCGCCCATTATCTGGCGCGTGCGGCTTGTTCCCTGAATCTCCAGCAAAAAGAAAGAGCTGTGCCCGATGTGGAGCGCGCGTTGAAACTGGCCCCTCACAACGCACTTGCTTTGCAAATGCGCGGTGAGATATACGCCATGGATAAAAATTTTGATGCCGCCCTTGATTTATTTGCACGCGCGCAGGCGATCGATCCGCATTGGGCGGTTCCATATTTTGACCGTGGTTCAGTGTTTTTGGATAAACGAGAGTTTCAGTCCGCGCTGGCGGAGCTGGATACTGCCATTTCACTTTCACCGCAAAACTGGCTGTTTTACATTGAACGTTCGATTGCGCATTTCAAAATTGGGAACCCGGATCTGGCACATAAAGATCAGATTTCAGCCCAGCGCCTCTCTGAAAATGAAAAAGCTTCACTGGTTATGGCTGACCTTAACCTGATTATTTATGAAGATCGTCTCGATTGGGCTGAAGATTATTATGCGCGTGTTCTTTCCAAACAACCGCGTTTAGGATACGCCTATCAAGGACGCGCGGATGCTTATCGTGTAAACCATGAGCATGTGAAAGCCATAGCAGATTACACCCGTGCAATTGAACTCATGCCTAACGAAGTTCGCTTATATCTGGGACGTGGAAAATCATATTTCGCGCTCAATGACTCCGAAAAAGGAACAGCCGACTTTTTAAAAGTTGTTTCCATGACAGATAAATTACATCTGAAACATCAAGCAGAAGAGATGTTGAAAATGCAAAATAGACCATGAAGATTTATTCAAGACCGCCGGGTTTCGCGGGGTAAAATTTTACTGCCAGCTTTGATAATGCAGAAATATTTAATGGTCTGACCTAAACTGGAGAAAATATGAAAACCGCCTTGCTTGTAATTGATATTCAAAAAGATTATTTCCCCGGTGGAAAATATCCGCTGGTTGATCCGCTCTCGGCTGCAAAAAATGCCTACATGCTTCTCCAATGTTTTCGTGAGCATGGCGGGCAGCATGTCCATATTCAGCATATTGCGCTGGAACCCGATGCGCCTTTTTTTGTCAGGGGGACAACCGGCTCGGATATTCATGATTCTGCTGCGCATTTTGTAGGCGAACCGATCGTATACAAGCATTATCCCAATGCATTTCGCGAGACAAACCTGCTGGAAATGTTACGGGGCTGGGGGGTCGAGCGTGTAGTCATCACAGGTATGATGACTCACATGTGTGTGGACGCTACCGCACGAGCCGGTGCCGATCTTGGTTTTAATGTCATCGTTGTTGATGATGCATGTGCCGCCCGCGACCTGACCTATGACGGCGCCATCATCCCTGCGGATCATGTCCACAAGGCATTCCTCGCTGCTCTTACTTCTTATGGTAAGGTCATGAAAGCCGATGAAGTGATCGCGCTGCTGGCAGACGAAATGATTAAATTACCAAATGAAAACCAGTAAATTTATAATCCCATGACTATCATTGACCCCGAAAAACAAAAGAAAGCGAAACAATATTCCCGAATCTCCCGCCGCCTTTGGCTGGTGGATACGCTTTTCAGCGCAGTCTATGCACTGGCATGGCTGTTTTTTGATTGGAGCACTTCGATCCGTACTTGGCTTGAAACATTAATCACCGATCGCTGGCCGCTGGCCATCGGTTCCGATTGGCTGCTTGTGGCACTCTACATCGTCGTCTTTGGCGGTGTGTATGCCATCATCAATCTTCCGCTTGGTTATTACAGCGGATTTGTCCTGCCGCATCGCTTTGACCAATCCAATCAGTCCTTTAAAGATTGGGCTGTGGATCAACTCAAAGGTTTGGCAATCGGCGCGCCTCTCGGTCTGCTCATGCTTGAGCTGCTTTATCTGGCTTTGCGCTTCACTGGTGATGCGTGGTGGT
The DNA here is from genome assembly GCA_964385315.1 of uncultured Anaerolinea sp. Classification (GTDB taxonomy): domain Bacteria; phylum Chloroflexota; class Anaerolineae; order Anaerolineales; family Villigracilaceae; genus Villigracilis. The sequence goes on along the minus strand of CAYLOW010000005.1, from coordinate 11,984 downwards.
TGTGGGCGGCGGGTGGACTGCTCCTTATCAACGTTATTTTGTCCAATCTTGCCCCTGTTCTAATCATGCCGATCTTCAATAAATATGTGCCGCTTGGCGATGAACACAAGGAACTTGAAGAACGACTGCTGGCTCTTGCCAGGCGTGCCAATACCAAAGTAAGGGGTGTATTCAAGTTTGATATGTCCAAACGCACCAAAGCCGCCAATGCCGCGCTGACGGGGTTGGGCAATACCCGCCGCATTATCCTCGGTGATACGTTGATCACTGAATTTACTTTGGATGAAATCGAGACAGTGCTGGCTCACGAGTTAGGGCATCACGTCCACAAGGATATTCCTTTTTTGATCGCGTTCGGCACACTCAGTACAACGCTCAGCTTGTGGATCGCATCTCTGGTATTGAATTTAGCTGTAAACTTTTTCTCTTTTACCTCCGCCGCCGACATTGCTGCTTTCCCTGCGCTTATGCTAATCCTTAACGCCTACGGATTATTGACTTCGCCGATTGACAATGCCATTTCCCGCTGGCGCGAAAACATGGCAGATGATTTTGCCCTTCAATCCACAGGAAAGCATCAAGCCTTTGCCTCGGCATTCACCCGTTTGGCAAATCAAAACCTCGGAGAGATCGATCCCGAGGCCTGGGTGGTCTTTATGTTTTATTCGCACCCCCCTCTGGGTGAAAGGATCGCAAAAGCAAAAAGATTTACCACCCAATAAACAAAAAAGGACTTGCGGCTGGGCAAGTCCTTTTTATTTCTCCCGCTATTCTAAATCTTTCATCAAGTCCATTGGCACAATACCCGCGCCGACTACGCCCGGGCCTGTATGCACGCCCAAAACGGGGGAGATGCGTATAACTTCCAGCTTCCCGATATTCAATCTTTCCTTGAGTTGGGCGGTAAGCGCGTCCATTTTGTCAGCAAACCGGCCATGAAACATTGTGACCCAAACCGGTCTGTCCCCGTATTTTTCGTGCAGGGCATCAGCGATCATATTCAGGGATTTGTTCAGTGTGCGTCCGTTGCCGACCGTACTGTATTTTCCATCTGTATCCACTCGGATAACAGGTTTGAGGTTCAGTAATGCACCTGCCAGAGCCTTCACCCGGCCAATGCGCCCTCCGCGTGCCAGGTATTCCAAAGTGTCCAGGGTATAGATAACTTCTGTATTTTCGCGGATTTTTTTCATGCGATCCTGGACCGCATCCATATTCCATCCAGCTTTAATGGCCAACGCCGCCGCCATCACTTGAAAACGCTCACCTGCTGAAAGGGAAAGTGTATCCCAATAACTGACATTTGCTTCGGATCTAACCTGTCCACCGCCGTCATGCGCCGAGTTGAGTGTGCCGCTCAGCCCTGACGAAATATGAATCGAAAAGATATCCTTATCCGTTTCTGCAATTTTTCGGTATAACTCTGCGAAAATTCCGGCAGATGGCTGCGCTGTAGTTGGGATTGCCGGACGCATGGCTTCTAGACGGTTGTAAAAATCATCCGCTGAAATATCAACGGCGCTTATCTCACCTTCAGGGAAATGGATAAACAACGGGGTCTGCACAATTCCCAACCTGTCAAGTTCTTCATTTGAAAAATCTGCCGCGCAGTCAGTTACTATCTTCATGTAGTTCTCCTTAATTAATAATGTAGGTGCGGCTTCAGTTGCATAATTTTGAATGGCTGAATCCGATATCGCTTTCCACATTCCAGCACTTAAATTTTCAGGTACCTGATTCTTGGAAAATAAAAGTCATGTATTTGAACAGAAAAAGCCCAAAATATAGAAATTCAGTCCAGGCTATTTATGACCAACTATATGCAAAAATCAATTTGTAATTACAGCAGATGAAATTACCACAGTACTGGCAGAGGAGATGAAGAAGCAAACCACTCCGCCAGTTGTCAATGCCCGGGGAAATTCAAAAACTTAGAAATCGAAAATTGTTATACCAAATCGCTCATCAAATCCATTGGAACAACCGCCGCGCCGACAATGCCCGGTCCCGTGTGCACGCCCAGCACAGGTGAGATGCGCATTACTTCCATTTTGGCGATATTGAGTTTTTCCTGGAGCTCTTTTGTTAATATGTCGGCTTTTTCGGCGAACCGTCCATGCAGCACGGTCGCCCAGACAGGCGTATTGCCATATTTTTCCTTCACATGTTCGGCAATTGTAGAAATTGACTTGTTGATCGTCCGTTCGGTTTTGACCGTGGTGTATTTGCCGTCTGTATCCACGCGGATGATCGGTTTGAGGTTAAGCAGCGCGCCCGCAATTGCCTTGACCCGGCCAATGCGTCCCCCGCGTGCCAGGTATTCCAGCGTGTCAAGGGTGTATATCAACTCGGTATTCTTGCGGATTTGAGTCAGCCGTTCCTGAATGGTGTCCATTGCCCAGCCTGCCTTTGAGGCAAGCGCCGCGGCCATCACCTGAAACCGTTCGCCACCGGAGAGACTCAGCGTATCCCATAGATTAATATTTGTCTCGTTTTTTACCAGATCGGAGCCATCGCGGGCTGAATTAATCGTACCGCTTAACCCTGATGATATGTGTACCGAGAATATATCTTTTTCAGTACTGGAGATTTTACGGTACAACTCTGCGAAAATTCCGGCGGAAGGCTGCGCCGTGGTCGGAATTTTTGGACGCATGGCTTCCAGCCGGTTGTAGAAATCGTCAGCGGAAATTTCTGCTGAGCTGACTTCTCCTTCAGGGAATTGTATGAAGAGCGGAGCTTGTACAATTCCAAGTTTTTCCATTTCTTCAATGGGCATATCTGCTGCGCAGTCGGTTACGATTTTCATATTTATCTCCTTTTTTGAGTTATCGGTCATTGTGAGCATTTTTGTGAAGCGATCCTTGATCTACAAGGCGATCGTTTCCGGCATGGCTGCCCTGTCATCACAATGATGTTAATTTTTTCTTTTCCAAAAACCACTTCACTGTATCCCGGATACTTTCAGACAGTGAGCGTGGTGAATAGCCCAATTCCTGCGTTGCTTTTGCGTGACTGATGTTCGAATTACTGTGAAGTACTTCCAATGAATATGGGGTAAAACGCGGGGTTGCATTTGCCAGTTTGTAGTACATTGGTGTGAATAATGCGGCAAACTTTGCCAGATTAAATGGGATTTTCATCTGGAAAAAATTTCTGCCTGTAATTTCACGAACTGTTTCGAGCAGGTAGCGCACACTGATCTTTTGTCCTGAAAGAATATAGCTCTCGCCGATTTTCCCGTTATTAGCCGCAGCAATCAAGCCGTCGGCAATATCACGTACATCCACAAAGTCATATGCACCATCCACGTAGAGCGTTGGTTTTGCCGCCGCCGCATCGTGGATCAATGCGCCCATCATTGAGCGGCGAAAATCATAAGGCCCGATCACTCCAGTGGGGCAGATCACAACCGCTTCCAGGCCGGAGCGAGCAGCGTTCAAAACTTCCAGCGTTGCCTCGGCCTTCGAGCGGTCATACGCGCCGTAGGGATTGTCCATATCGTAAGGCACACTCTCGTCAATCATGCCATCCTCCACCCGTCGTATGGCGTGAATCGAGGATGTGTAAATCAATTTCTTGACTCCCCTTTCCATCATTGCATATAAAATATTTTTTGTGCCTTCCACGTTGACTTTTCTCACAAATGGATTCGCTCCCGGCATGATCGAGATGATGCCGGCCAGATGAAAGACCCCCTGTACGCCGCGCATGGATTGAAGGATGGAATTCAAATTAAGGATGTCGCCCTCAAGCGTTTCGATCTTCAAGCCCGAAATTGAGTCGCGGCTTTCACCAGGCAGAATCATCGCCCGTACCTTTTCCCCTCGTTCCAATAGTTTTCGCACCAGAACATTTCCCACATGTCCCGTTGCGCCAGTCACAAGCCACATACCATACCTCTTTCCCATCTCCCTTTTTGAGAGAGGGGTAAAGCGAGGGAAAGCCTCACTTTTTCAATAGACCATTGACCAGCATATCCGAGCTTTCTTTTGCGACCTTTTCCCATTTTGCACCGTTGGGATCGAGTAGACTTTGCAGGAGCAAACCCATCGCAGTTGAAACGATCAGTCTCGATGCGGTTTCAGGATCCACCTCGACAAATGAACCTTCCTCGACACCCTTCTTGATCAGCGCGGTGAAATATTTGTGATAGCGGCGATAGGGGGTGATGCTTGCCTGCCAGATTTTTTCATCACGGCTGGCTTGCAGCCAAAACTCGAGGAACATTGGCAGACCCTGACTCGCGGTTTTGATAATATAGGGATAGGCTTCGGCGATTTGCAAAAAAGTTTCGGGTACAGTCATTTCGCGCGAAGCTTCGACACTGTTGTCAATGGTCGTCAACCATCCGTCGAGCAGGGCAAGAAACAGGGCCTGCTTGCTCTCAAAATGATGATAGAAAGCGCCCTTGCTGATCCCCGCATCCTTGCAAATCATATCCACACTGGCGGCTGTATAGCCATGTGCCGAAAATAATTTGATCGCAGATTTAATGATCTGTGCCTGCGTTTCTTCACTGCGTTGCTGCATTGTCATCCTTGGTCTTCTATCTCAGAGTGGGAGATTGAGGCCGAAATCTAAATAAAACCGACTAGTCGGTTTGTTTTTACTCCCATTGGATTGCACTGTCAAGGGATGAAGGTCATACAATTAGACTGGTACTGGCCAGCCAGGGATCCTCCTTACCAAGAAGAGCTGATAGTACAAACCAGCATTTTCGTAATACGATACAATCAACGCGTGTCCCCAAGAATAATCACGAATCAAAGATCCAAAAGGCTGCCATGACGAATTTCCTCACCTCTCTGCTCGAAAAATCTCTTGCTGCGCGTACCGCATTGATCGATTCTGAACATCAATCAGCTTTTCGCCTTTTTAATGGCTTTACCGAAGGCTGCCCTGAAATTGTTATTGACTTATATGCTGCTACTGCTATCATCCATAATTACGCAGAGAATCCCGGCAGCGGGGCTGTTCTAGTTGAGGAAGTCCGCCAATTTTTGAACACATCCCTGAAGTGGCTGAGCGCGGGAATTGTCAAAACGCGCAATGGCACAACACCGGAAGAGAAACGCGGTACATTTATTTTTGGCACAAAGCTTGATCGAAAAGTAAAGGAACATGATACCTGGTATGCCATTAACCTGCTCCTGAACCGTGATTCAAGCCTCTACCTGGATACACGGAACTTACGCAAATGGATCATTGAAAACCTTGAAGGAAAGTCCGTTTTTAACACCTTTGCCTACACCGGAAGTTTTGGGGTTGCGGCGTTGAAAGGCGGGGCCAGCCGTGTGGTGCAAGTCGACTTGAATCGCGAGTTTCTCAATGTTGCAAAAGAATCATACATGCTCAATGGCTTTCCCATTCAAAAAGGGGATTTCATTGCCAGGGATTTCTTTGAGCAGGTCGGCAATATGAAGCGTACAAATAACCGTTTTGATTGTGTCTTTATAGACCCGCCATTTTTCTCAACTACCGCAAAAGGTAAAGTAGACCAGGTGAATGACAGCGCCAGACTCATCAATAAAATCCGTCCGTTAATCAATGACGGAGGATATCTGGTCGCGATCAACAACGCACTTTTTGTCAGCGGCAGTGAATATATGCAAACACTTGAATCTTTGTGCAAAGACGGCTACTTGAAGATTAAAGAGATCATTCCTGTCCCCGAAGATTTTACCGGTTATAACCCGGTTGGCAAACCGATCACTGATCCAAGCCCATTCAATCACTCAACCAAGATCGCTGTGCTGGCAGTAAAACGAAAATAAAAAACGGGAAATGCGAAAGTTGTTTGAGATCCGAACTGAGTTTTTAACGTGTTTACAGGGTGCACTAAATGGGTGAAAAAATTAGATTAACGATACCGGCTGGTCGCGCTGCATCAGGTCTTCTATCGTTTCCCGCCGTTGAATCAGACGCGCCCGGCCTGCTTCGAGCCACAAAACCGCTGGTTTGCGTGATCCGTTGTAATTTGATGACATGCTCAAATGATACGCACCCGATGCGGGGATGGCAATCAATTCCCCTGCTTCCATGTTGGGCATTAACAAATCTTCAATAACCACATCCCCGGATTCGCAATAGGGCCCGGCTATGAATGCTTTCCCGGTCATTTCCCTGTCAGGGTCTGATACCGGCAAACAAGAGTATTTCGCCCCATACATTGCATGGCGTGGGTTATCCGTCATGCCCCCGTCTGTCAATATCCAGACCTTGCTGCCGCGCCGCTTGATCGCTCCCACTTGATACACCGCCACTCCTGCACGTGCCACCAAGCTCCGCCCAGGTTCCAAATGCAGGTGTGGGAGGGAAATTCCGCGTGATTTGCAGCCTGCGATCACGTTTTCTGCAATCGCACATACATATTCATTGGAGTCAGGCTGTGGAAGTTCATCTTCGTGATATGCCACACCCCACCCGCCGCCTGGGCTGAAATGCCATACATTTTGGAAACCAATTTCCCGGGCAAGATCAAGACCCAATTCAATTGCCGCTTTCAATGGGTTAGTATTGCGGAAATTTGAACCCTGGTGGAAATGGATCCCATTTAATAGCAGGTTGTTCATTTTACAAAATTGAGCGGCTTCCATGATCTCTACACTGGACATGCCAAATTTGCTATCATGCTGGCCGGTTTGTGTATGTGTATGGTGCGTTTCAACTGCAACGCCGGGAAGCAGGCGAAGCCAGAGGGATATATTCTCCATTTCGTTTTGTGTAAATATTTGCGCCAGGTGATGCAGTTCGGTGAGGTTATCCACAACGATCGTGCCGGCATATTTCATCGCAGATTTTAAGTCTGAAATTGATTTATTTACGCCATGTACAAGGATACGTTCACGCGGCGCACCCCCCAAAGCCGCCATTGAAATCTCGCCCTGGCCTGTGCAATCAACAAATAGATTTTGAAATTGAGTCCACTGTGCAATGGCGAGGTTCAGGAAGGCTTTTCCCGCATACGTGATAAAGGCAGGCGCGGGGTAATGGACCTGCAGCGCAGTTTTGTAATCAGCCACGGCGGAATCCATAGTGGCGCGGTCATAAAGATACAATGGGGTTCCATGCTCTTTTGCCAGCGCAGACAAGTCATGCCCGGCAATGGTCAGGCATTTATTTTCGATGGTCGTAGTAATGGGGAAAAGCTCAAGACGGTTCAAAAGGAGGCTCTAATAAGGCAGCCGGAATCACTTCCGGTTTTTATAGGTTATTTGTCGAAGAATAAACTCCACCAGACTTCCCAGTTTTGCATGGGGGTTGGAATGGGTGAGGGGGTGGGAACGATCACAGGGTCGCTGCCAGGCTGGACAATGGGGATGACAGGTTGATCGCCTTCCATTACATAGTGACCTTCCGTGCGGGCCCATTCATCCACTGCCGCAGTCGAGTTGGCGTAAGCGACCTGGGTTTGAAGTGACATTTGGGTTTGTATGGACTGGGTCGCCATTCCACGGGTTTCATCACGCTGATCGTTTAAGCGGTTCAATTCTTCAAGGCGCGAATTGAACTCAATTACCAGCAGGGTCAGGATGAATATGCCCAGAAAGACGGCTGCCCGTCGAAAATTGATTGGAATATTCTGCATGTCTTTATCTTAATCGTTTTTTTGCGTGCATGCAAAGATTTTAATCTAAATTTGGAGATGTAACTTTTTGGGACATTCCACATCCAATAACCATAAAGAAAATAAATTCAGGAGCATTATAAAAATGGAAATGATTATTGACTTCCCCGGTGGATCTCGTGTAGACGCGCATTTTGGAAACCATACAGTGGCGACTGATCAACCTCCTGTTGCGAGCGCGCCGACACCTTTTGCTGTGTTTCTTGCATCAATTGGTACCTGCGCTGGGATTTACGTACTTGGTTTTTGCCAGCAGCGCGGAATTCCTACAGAGGGCATTCGCATTGTGCAGCGTATGCAAAGCAACCGCGTGAGCGGCATGGTCGAAAATATTGATTTGGAGATCCAGGTTCCGGAAGGTTTCCCTGAAAAATACCGTCCTTCATTGATTCACACAGCAGAGTTATGCGCGGTCAAGAAGCACCTGGAAAATCCGCCCAAGTTTGGAGTTACAACAAAAGTCGTGTAGCCCAGTTTGATTTATTGATTGTATCCAGCTATCGTGTATACTAATCCCATACACTTTTTGACTGGATACAATCAATGATCGATACAACAAGCCAGGTTAACATCTCACTTGAAGCCCTGCGTGCAGGAGATCGCGCCGAATTCGCCAAACTGGTGGATTCATTTTCCGCTCCGATCTACCGTTTGGGGCTGCGGATGCTCGGGAACGAGCAGGACGCCGAGGATGTACTGCAAAATACATTTCTTAGCGCATTCACTCATCTCTCCAATTTTGAGGGGCGGTCCAGTGTTTTGACCTGGTTGTACCGCATCGCTGTCAATGAAGCCCTTATGTCCATGCGGCGCGGGAAGCCTGAAGTTAACATTGATGATACGGTATCAAATGAAGAAATAGATGACTTTTCCCCAACTCAATTTGTGGACTGGGGAGGACTGCCGGAGGAAGTGCTGCTCTCCGATGAAGGCAAAAAAGTGCTTGATCATGCAATTCAAAACTTACCAGAAAATTTGCGGACGGTTTTCCTTCTGCGCGATATTGAGGAACTATCCATCAAAGACACAGCTGAAGCACTCGGGTTGACCGAATCCAATGTTAAGATTCGCCTTCTCAGGGCGCGCTTGTCCTTGCGTGACCAATTATCCATTTATTATGGCGAGCGGATAAATCAGGAGAAAATAAATGACTGAATCTACTCATTCCAATTGTAAATCCCTGCTTGGCTCTCTTTCTGATTATGTTGATGGCGAACTGGGAATGGAATTGTGCCGTGAAATTGAAAAACATATTGCAGAATGCGAAAACTGCCGTATCGTGGTAGATACAACCCGTAAGACGGTTGAACTTATCCATGCTTCAAATTATTCACAAACTGATCTGCCAGACGAGGTCCGTGACCGCCTCTTTAAACGGCTTGATCTCACGACATATTTGAAGTAATAAGCCGGATAAAATTTTGCAAAAAAAGGGGGCTTTTGTTTGTATCTTTTTCTATTTGTGCGCATCAAAATCCCATGAACGGCTGTAATAATTCAATTGGAGTAGATAAAATAAATGGAAAAACTTCTCAACGAACAGATCATAGACCAGATCAAACAAACATTCACTCAAATGAAAGAGCCGGTGCAGATTCTTTTTTTTGGCTCGCGTGAAAATTGCGATTATTGCGCTGAAGCGCAGCAACTGCTTGAAGAACTTACCGCTATTGATGGCAAACTGGGTTTAAGCATTTACGATCTCCAGGACAACGCCGATGTGGCTGCCCGATTCAATATTGACAAAGCGCCCGGCATTGTAATAGCAGCCAAAGACGGCGACCAGATCATTGATCTTGGAATTCAATACTCAGGCATCCCTTCCGGTCATGAATTCGGTGTTCTGATTAACGATATCCTGCTTGTATCGGGCCGTGACTCAGGACTCAGCGAAAGTGTGCGTGAGTTTTTGAAGCATCTTGAAAAGCCCCTGCATTTACAGGTATTTGTAACCCCTACCTGACCGCATTGCCCGCGAGCCGTGCTGCTCGCACATCAGATCGCCATGGAAAACCCCGCCATGATCCGCGCAGAGGGAGTCGAGGCCACCGAGTTCCCCGACCTTGCAAACCAGTTCAACGTGCGGGGTGTGCCGCAGACTGTCATAAACGCCGGGAGCGGGTCGGTCGTTGGCGCAGCCCCGGTACAAAACTTGATCGCCGAGATCAAGCGCGTGCTGAACTAGCCTGCCTTGTAAGATATGCCGCGGGTGTTGCCCTGAATCAATCAAAGCATTATTCTTCTTTCAGCTTGTTTCCCGGGCAGTCTTGCTGCATGAGAAACAGGCTGAAAGAATTTAAATTCCAAAGATTTCCAGGTTCATATGCCAAAGAAAATTAATCGCCGCAATAAAAAGAATACCAGCCGGGTGCCGATTTTTATTGGTACGGGAATGGCTTTGATCGGATTGATGGTAGTGTTGCTTTTATTATTCGGTAAGAAGGATGACGCAGAGTCGAAAACAAATTTGTCTGATTCCTCTTCCGCGCCTTCCCCCTATTCTGTGATCCCGGCTGAAGTGAACTACGCTGCACCTGAACTTTCACTCCAGAATGTCAATGGAAAGATAGAGGCCTTGAGCGATTACAGCGGCCAGGTTGTGCTGGTCAACAATTGGGCCACCTGGTGTCCGCCTTGCAAAGCGGAAATTCCTACACTGGAAGAATATTACAAGGTTCATAACGAGGAAGGTTTTGTGATTGTTGGCATAGAGGCTGGTGAACCACAAGCCGAAGTCGAACAGTTTGTTAAAGGCAGTGTTATTACCTACCCGATATGGATTGACCTTAAAAATATGTCCTTGTATGTTTTTGGCAGTTCGGGATTGCCCAATTCCTTCGTGATTGACCGCAAGGGCATGGTTCGCCTGTCATGGGTGGGTGAGATCAACCGGGAAATGCTTGAAAAATATGTAACCCCTTTGATAACGGAAAATTAAAATAAACTATCGGATTATTAAAAACTCAACCGCAAATAATTTGCGGTTGAGTTTTTAATAAATTTCTCTTTTCCAACTGGAAGGATATTACAACCCGGCGGCCTTCTTTAATGCCTCAGCCTTGTCGGTCTTTTCCCATGGAAATTCGATGTCGTCGCGTCCAAAGTGACCATACGCGGCGGTCTTTCGATAAATCGGGCGGCGAAGGTTAAGGTCACGGATGATGGCCCCCGGACGCAGGTCAAAGTACTCGCTGACAAGCGCGGAGATCTTTTCATCCGAGATCTTCGCCGTGCCAAATGTTTCCACGTTCACAGAAAGCGGGTGAGCCACACCGATGGCGTAAGCCACCTGTACTTCAACACGGTCAGCCAGCCCGGCTGCGACGATATTCTTGGCCACATAGCGAGCCGCATACGCCGCGGAGCGATCTACTTTCGTTGGGTCTTTCCCGGAGAATGCCCCGCCGCCATGACGACCCATACCGCCGTAGGTGTCCACAATGATCTTTCGCCCGGTGACACCCGCGTCGCCCATTGGCCCGCCAATTACAAAACGCCCGGTGGGGTTCACATAAACCTTGAGGTTTTTATCAACCAGGGATTCAGGCAGAGTCGGGTAAATGATATGTTCACTGACAAGTTCCATAATCTCGGATTGTGAGATATCGGGGGCGTGCTGGGTGGAGATCAGTACAGTGTCAATGCGTTTGGGTTTACCTTGTGAATATTCAACCGTTACCTGGCTTTTTCCATCAGGGCGAAGCCAGGGGAGCGTGCCATCTTTACGGAGTTCACTCAAGCGGCGGGATAGCTTGTGGGCCATGTATATCGGCATTGGCATAAGGGTGGAGGTTTCGTTGCAGGCAAAGCCGAACATCATGCCCTGATCGCCTGCGCCTACGTGTTCAATATTGACATCCTTCATCTCGCCGCTTTTGTCTTCCATTGCATGGTCAACGCCCAGGGCAATATCTGCACTTTGGCTGGCGACCGCTGAAAGAACAGCACAGGTATTGCCATCAAAACCTTTTTCGCTGCTGTCATATCCGATCTCATTTACTACTTTACGGACGAGACCGTCAAAGTTAACGTACGCGCTGGTGGTAATTTCGCCCAACAACGCCACGAAGCCGGTTTTAACTGCAGTTTCGCAAGCCACACGGGACATAGGATCCTGTTCAAGGCAGGCATCCAATACTGCATCCGAAATTTGGTCGCACATCTTGTCAGGATGGCCTTCGGTGACTGATTCTGATGTGAACATCAGACTGGGTGAAGACATAAAGGTATTGCTCATTGTTATTTCTCCTATAAAAAATAGAATTGCCCTTTCACGCTGAAAGGGCAATTCTGCATAAAGCTTATCTACCCTCTCATCTCCCAGAAATCTATCTGTCGGATTTGGCACCATATT
>CAYLOW010000004.1:35667-36956 GCA_964385315.1 uncultured Anaerolinea sp. | reverse complement strand
CGACCTTGCTTGCCTGATGCGGCACGATTACATCAATATCCAGGCTGCTTTTTGACAGACCGGGATACAACTCTTCCAAAAATTCGTGGGCAATACCGCGCACCATTCTCAACACGGCGGGACCATCCATATGGAAGAGGTCATCTTCGGGGTTATGATCCGGGAAACGCGGATGACGCGCCGAACCTCCGCCCATAATGGCAGTCAAATACGCGCCATCACCATAAGTTTTAAAATGTGCGTGATGAATCATGGAATTATCGCCGGGTTCGGGACGAGTGACCACCACAGCAGCAGCAGCATCACCAACCAGCGTAGCGGATTCGGGCTCCTTCGGATTGATTCCACACGAGGACACATCCGCGCTGGCGATCAGAATATTCTTATATCGTCCGCTACTGATAAAATTTGAAGCCACATCCAAACCGGCGACAAAGCTCAAACAGGTTGTGTGCACGGTCATCGCAGGGATACCCGACTTGCCAAGTCCCAATTGCCGCTGGATCAAAGAACCCGTATCAGGAATGGCTTGCTCACCCGTGCCTGAGGCATTAATGATGAGATCCAGTTGATTGGGTTTGAGTTTTGCCTCATCCAAAGCTTCACGCGACGCTTCTGCTGACATGAACGACGACGTTTCCCCTGTCACCCAGCGGCGCTCACGCACTCCGTTTCGACGCTCCACCCAGCCCGCAGGAAGCCCGCAGAGCGCTTCCACCTCTGCGTTTGGGACAATCCTTTTGGGTAAATATCTTCCAAGTCCAATAATTTTTAGGGGGATGTTGACCTGCATGTTTACTCCTGTGAAAAAAACGACCAGCCACCGGTTATTGCGCATTTTCCGTGGTCTGTCATCCTAAAATTCCATTTTTTGAAAATACGGGATCGCGTATTTTGAAATTATCTTAATAAACTTCCACGGTACCTGCCGCCAATATGACAGATGACCGGTATACACAGCATTGTACTCAATTGCTGACTTCCCGCCACGCCCCTTTTTGAACTTTCCCACCCCGCTGCTTGCATGGATGAGCAGGTTATATTGCAGACCCGCTTGAACCATATATTGCGTTAACAGGCGGTAAAGCCCCTGCTGTTTGGGCAGACTTGTATCGTAGCCAAGCAGGGGTACAGTCATCGCTCCATTGCGGGTGAAATAACCGAACACGCCGTCTATTTTTCCGTCACATTTCAGGGCATGCATTTGCAAGACCTCTGCATTCTGCGCAAGTTTCATGAACTCAAACGTGAATTGTGGATTGTAATATGAATATTTTTCAAGATAAAGC
>CAYLOW010000004.1:0-35567 GCA_964385315.1 uncultured Anaerolinea sp. | reverse complement strand
CACTTTGCTCAAACTCGATATCTGGTCGCTGCTGATGGAAGGATATAAGTTTGTCGAAAGCAGGTAATTGTTGATGTATGCAACTTTATCCAAATCAGCGGCACGGAAAAAGCAGGCTACAGGAAAGAGCAGCAGTTTTATCAATGCCTCAACAAGCGGGCTGTTAAGATGCTTCACTTCCTCGTATCCACCGTAGGAAATATAATGACTGTAGGGAGAAACAGTGTAGGTATTATCGGGATGAAAATCCGAAAGCGTAATGGGGATGATGACATTCCCCACTTTTGCAAGCACCAATTGTGTATTGTAAGCATTTTTGATGTATTTCTGCACACCCTCCACCACCATCGGCAAAAGATACCGGCGGGCATAATTCCCATCCTCAGTTTTAGGGAAAATGAGGGTGTGGATATTTTCACGGGTGAAAAGTTCAGGTTTCACAATAAATCTCAAAGGGTAACGGTCATATGAAATAATAGAATTCCCCTACGAGATTTATCAAATCATTTCCATTTTCTACCTTCATATCATCCATTCGGGGTTTCCAATGCCCGAATGGTCTCTTCACTATGCGACGGAACAACATGTACTTCGGGGTGGGTTCGATAAAAGTTGTGTAATTTCCCTAATGTATCCCGATATGCTACAGGATCGGGGAATAAAAAATTCGCAACCTGGTGCGGCGGACGGTTTTCGATAATGGATTGTGTAAGCCACGCAGCGTCTGCCACAAAGAAAAAAAGTTGATCGTTCTCATCACGGATAAAGAGGCCCATTTGACCGTGTGCGTGACCTGGAAGTTCCACGCCAATAATGGATCCATCTCCGAGCAGATCGTAGCCCGTTTTGAAGGGCGCATATTCCTCCGCAAGCAAGACAGGCGTGGACATATCCACCTCCTGCGAGCGGGAATCGAAATCCAAAGGGATCATTCCACGCAGGAAAGCATGTTTCATATCTTCGGAAGGCGGCAGGTTACGCAAATGTCCATAGGCATGGGGCATGTACACGAAGCGCGACCTGCCAAAATCGGGGAGTGAGGCAATATGGTCTGCGTGGAAGTGGGAAATGAAGATATGCGTGATGTCCTGGGGCCGGAAGCCAAAAGTCAAAAGTTGATTGACGACCAGATCCTGCTCACGCAATGTAACGGGAGTCATCCAACGGTAAAAACGTTTGGGGAATTTTTGTGTTTCATCAAAGAAACGATAAGAATAGCCTGTGTCAAAAAGCATCGCGCCAAAACGCGGATGCTGCAACAAGGCAAACATGGCGGGAAAATGAATACTCTGCCAGCGTCCGCCATGAATGGCGATGTGTTCGGGGGCGGTGCAGTAACCCGCATGAAGAATGTTGATTTTCATTTTCACCTGAATGTATCACATAGGTTCATGAAAGCATACAAAGGAAATACTTCTGACCATTTGCAATTATTTTTTTTCCTGCCACCAGCGGACAAATTTTTCAAAGCCCTCGTCCATCGAAATCTTAGGCTGATAGCCGAGCTCCTTTTTTGCAGCAGAGATATCCAGCGTGGCATTTTGTGAAATCACAAAAACTGAATAACAAGTGAGCGGTGGTTCCGGCTGGCTGGGCAGGGCGCGGTAAACGGCCTCCAAAACAGCAGCGAGGTTGTGCGCTATATTGTACGGGATTTTTCGTGCAGGAAATTCCAGATTAAGTTGCCCGCAAACGCGTTCGATCATTCGCCATAAGTGAAACGGCTCACCGTTGGTAATGTTATATTTTTTACCAAGGTTTTCCGCCGGAGATTCAGCGCACAGTACAAGCGCATCCACCACATTTTCAACAAAGGTCATGTCGGTAATGTTCTCCCCGTCCCCAATAATTCTCATGCGTCCCGATTGGAGCCGCTGAATGAGCCGCGGCAAAATGGATGTATCCCGTGGGCCAAATATTCCACGTGGCCGAATTGTCACGACGGACAATCCTTCGTTAAAAGCCGCATCGATTTTTGCCTCTGCCATTTGTTTCGTACGCGAATATTCATTGACAGGCGGCGGCAATTCTGCATCCTCGCGAACGTTCAGGCGTGGTTCGTAGCGAAAATAAACGCTCGGTGTGGAAACATACGCCAGCCGATTCACCTGGTTTTCCATGCAGGCACGGATCACGTTCTCTGTGCCAAGAACATTGGCGGTATAAAATTCCGTTGACTTGCCCCAGGGTGAAGAGAACGCCCCGCAATGAAAAACAATTTCCTGATCTTTACAGGCACGCAGAATGGCCTGCCCATCCGACAGCTCAGCTTGAACGGTTTGAATACCCAGCGAATGAAGTTCAGCCAATCCACCCTGGCTGCGTCCCGCCGCAGTCACATCCCAGCCCATGGAGTGAAGTCTGCGGGCAAGAGCGCCGCCGAGAAAACCTGTCGCGCCTGTGACCAATGCTTTCATGTCAACCTCTTTTTTGCAAGCATGGCTAATTTTTCACGGATGATTTTGGAATTATGTCTTACATCAGTCGGAAATTTATTCATGAAAAAGAACTTCCTTATCCGCGAAGCCTGTGGAAATTCTTTTACCATGTTCATCAACTCGCTCCTGATTTTATCTTTATTTTCCTTTACGCCCTTCCGGAGTTCCACCCATAAGGCAGGCTCCCCATTCATCCCAACGAGCGCAGTGCGATACACAAGCGGGTGAATGTTAAAAACACCTTCGACCTGTTCGGTAAACAGGACATCATCATGTGTTATCACTCTATGGGATTTTCGGCCACAATACCACAGCCGCCCCTGTCCGTCAAAATATCCCACATCTCCCATTCGGTGTATGATTTGATCGCCGTCATGGATCTTGGCTAATAAATTCGCTTCTTCCCTGGCAATATAGGACTCAGTCACCGCCCCGCCTTGAACTGTAATTTCCCCAACAACATTCGTCGCCGCTTCAAGCGAATCCTGCCACTGCTCAATCGCCAACTCGCTGATCTGGATAACTTTCACCTTCATGCCGTTGACCGGTTTTCCCAGACACACCCCAGCCCCCCTGGAAGATCTATCCTGTATCTCAAAAATCTCACGGCTTTCGACCTTTGCAATCGGCAAGACCTCCGTCGCACCGTAAATGCCGAAAAGATCAGTTTCATCATCTAATAATTTCCTGAAGTCCTCCTGAAGTTGGATCGTCGCTGGCGCTCCTGCGGTAATGACCCGTTTAAGGCTTTTCATCTTCCCCGCGAGCATACCCTTTGAAGGGAGTTCCCGTCTGCGCAAGGCAAAAGATGCAAGAATATCCAATACCACCGGAGAAGCAAACATATTGGTGACATTAAACTTCTGAATGGCACCAATCACTTTTTTGGGATCGGTCCTACCGGGCACTGGGAAAGCAATATCCGGAATGATTGAAGTGACACCGAGCAAGACATCGATCAGGGCATAGAGTGGAAAAGCGGGCAGGTCAATTTCATCTGGTGAAATATTGAAGGCATCAACCAGCATATCAAGCTGCGCCGCAAAGTTACCATGCGTAAAAAGTACGCCTTTGGGAATACCCGTACTTCCACTGGTGTAAATAATGGCGGCAGGAGAGGATGCGGTAAATGGATCGGCCTCTGGCTTTTTAATTTGTACAGGATGCCGGCTGTGATTTTTAACGCCTCGAATGGTGAGATTATGCTTGATCGAATCCCTTCCCCAACCAAGGATAAATCTTAAAGTATGCGTCAAGCCATTACCAATGAAAATATCGGGATTGGCTTCCGCAAGACATTCGGCTATTTTTTTTAATCCGATCGCAGGATCGAGGATAATGGGGACGATCCCAACTTTTAACAGGGCAATTGCCAGGGCAAAGAAATCAACCGAGGGCGGGGTCAACAAAGCAGCGGTCATACCTTGGGACACCCCGCAGACTTGAAGCCCAAGAACAAAGGATTGGATTGAATTCTCAAGCTGCCGGTATGTAACCGTTTCCCATTTTCCAGCCAACGTGGATAAATAGATTAGAGCAGGTTTGTCAGGGTGGCTTTCAGCAGTCTGTTCGAGTCGCGACGTGATGTTCATTGCCTGTAATTGTATCTGCTAAACAAAGTGTGTGTATATTATTTTATACGAATAAGGTCTTTTTATTCTTATTCATTTGGGAAAATTGTCACAAATAAAGATGACTAAAACCACTGGTATTTTATCTAAAAAGAACCCTATGATGGATTAGATTATCCCATATGCCTGTTAGGCATGTGGACATCCTGTTACGAGGTGGAGCAATACTATGACTGAAGTCGTATCTGTACTTGATCCTCACTCTATCCACACTAGACGAGAGGATCCGTCTCTTTTGCACGAAGTCGCCTTACGAACTCCCGGCGAAGCGCATGTTGAAATGTGCATCCAGTGTGGAACATGTGGCGGCTCCTGCCCCTCCGGCAGTGCCATGGACCACACGCCGCGTGCGATTTTTGCCATGTTGCGTGCAGGGATGCGTGAAGAGGTGCTGCAAAGCAACACCCCCTGGATGTGTGTTTCCTGTTATTTTTGCTCGGTACGCTGCCCGCAAGATATACACATCACAGATGTAATGTATACCCTTAAAAATATGTCATTGGAAGTGAAGGAAGACAACTTCTCCAAAGTCTCTTCACCTCCATCGGCCTGGGGGCTTGCAGGCACATCACCTCAGCCCAAAAAGAACAACCCGACTGCGGCTAGTTTCTCAAAGACCTTCATATCGATGGTAGAGACTTTTGGCCGCAGTTTTGAAATTGGTCTGGCCGGCTTGCATAACGTCAAGCATTTTATCACCCGCCTGCCCAATATGACTCCCATGGCAATCGGTATGTTGACTAAAAAAGGCATGTCCCCCCTGCCACCCAAGCGCATTAAAGGCATGGAACAATTAAAGAAGATCCTGCAGCGCGCCAAGGAACTGGAGGTCTCATGAGCGATTATATTTTTTATCCCGGCTGTTCGATGGAAAGCAGTGCCAAGGCTTATCACGAATCGGTGCTGGCCGTTTGCAAAACGCTTGGCATCGGTCTGAAAGAAATAGATGATTGGAATTGCTGCGGTGCAACAGAATATCTTTCCCTGGATCTGATGCCCGCCTACGCATTGATCGCACGCAACCTGGCGCTGGCGGAAGAGCAAGCCAATGGCAATAAAACCATTATTGCCCCCTGCTCAGCCTGCTACCTAAATTTGGCAAAAGCCGACCATTACATGCATGAAGACAAAACCTTCGGCAATAAGGTAAATGATGCACTTGCGGCAGGCGGCTTGCACTACACCCCCGGTAAATTGGATGTACGTCATCTTTTAGATGTGGTCGTCAATGACATTGGGCTCGACAAAGTGAAAGAGAAAGTTGTCAAACCTCTGGCAGGATTGCGGGTCGTGCCATATCTGGGCTGCATGTTGCCCCGCCCGGATTATGGCAAACACTACATGGATACAGAACATCCCGATGAACTCGACCATCTGTTCACGGCTCTGGGCGCGGAGGTAATTGACTTCCCACTTAAGACACATTGCTGCGGAGGGCACATGACACAGATCGGCCCTGATACGGCTTTTGAAATGATTCGCCGTCTGATCTCGGCTGCGGACCAGCTCAAAGCGGATGTCATTGCCACCGTCTGCCCGATGTGCCAGATGAATCTGGATGCCTTCCAGGGACAGATGAATGGGTACTTCAAAACCGAATACAAAATGCCGGTGCTTTTCTTCACCCAATTAATGGGAATTGCTTTCGGTGAAAAACCCGACGACCTGGGTTTTGGATCAGAGCTTGTCAGTGCCCGTGAAGCAATGAGCCGAATCGGTGTGGAGACTCCAAAATCTGCCGAACTTGCTCCGGAGGTAAGGAAGAAGTCATCATCAAGCCTGCCCATGCCGTCACATGAAGGGGTTGTATCCGGCAAAGCGGTTAAAGCTGAGAGGAAGCGAATCCATGAGAACAAAAAATAAACCTCAAGAACGTGTTGGTGTTTATATTTGCCATTGCGGCACCAATATTTCCGGTGTCGTTAATGTAAGTGAAGTCAGCAAATGGGCTGGTGAAAACCTGAAAGATCAGGGGGTAGTCGTCTCGCGCGACTATAAATTTATGTGTTCCAGCCTGGGGCAGGAATTAATCCAAAAAGATATTAAAGAACAAGGATTGACGCGGGTGGTTGTTGCCGCCTGCTCGCCCCATCTGCACGAAAAAACCTTCCGCAATGCCTGCAAAGGGGCTGGTTTGAACCCCTACCTGTGCGAACTGGTTTCCATCCGTGAGCAAGACTCGTGGGTGCATACGGACAAAATTGCCGCCACTGAGAAAGCCAAGGCCATCACATCCGGAGGCGTTGCACGTGTTGTACATCATGAGCCTCTTGAACCTTTGCATGTCCCGATCCATCCGGCCACGCTTATCGTTGGCGGCGGGATCGCCGGTATTCAGGCAGCGCTTGAAATCGCCGATGCCGGTTTCCCCGTCTACCTGGTGGAGCGTGAACCCTCGATTGGCGGACACATGGCTCAATTTGACAAAACCTTCCCCACCCTTGACTGCTCCGCCTGTATCCTGACGCCAAAAATGGTGGATGTCGGCAATCACCCCAACATCACCATGTTGACCCATTCCGAAGTTGAGAAGGTGGATGGTTTCGTGGGTAACTTCACCGTTACCATCAGGAAACGGGCCCGTTATGTCAAGACGGAAGATTGTACCGGTTGCGGCATCTGCTGGGAAAAATGCCCAAAGAAGGTCATTGACGATAAATTCGAAGCTGGGATCGGCTACCGGAAAGCGGTCTATACCCCATTCCCCCAAGCCGTACCAAAATATCCGGTGATTGATGATGTCAACTGCACCTATTTTGAAAAGGGCACATGCAAGGCATGCGAGAAGTTCTGTCCAACCAATGCCATTGATTTCACCCAGAAAGACGAGATCATGACGGTTGAAGTCGGCAACATTATCCTCGCCACCGGATGGGATCTATTCGATGCCCGCCGTATTACAAATTACGGATACGGGCGGCTGCCGAATGTCTTCACCAGTATGGAATTCGAACGACTGAGCAATTCAGCCGGCCCAACGGGCGGCAACATCGTTCTGCGTGATGGAAAAACAACTCCGAAGGCTGTTGGCATCGTTCACTGTGTCGGCTCGCGCGACAAAAACTATAACAACTACTGTTCATCCATTTGCTGTATGCAGAGCCTGAAATTTGCCCATCTCGTTCAAGAGAAAACCGGCGCAACGGTATACAACTTTTACATTGACATTCGTACCCCTGCCAAAGCCTACGATGAGTTCTACCAGCGCCTGATCGAAGAAGGAACATTATTCGTGCGCGGCAAGGTGGCTGAGATCACAAATTCACCCCGCAGCCTGGATGAAGAGGGCAGGTTAATTATTCAGGTAGAGGATACCCTGGTAGGCAAACAGCGCCGAATCCCGGTTGATATGGTCATCCTGTCTGCAGGCATTGAACCTCGAGCCGATGCGAAAGCAGTTGCCAAGACTTTCGGCATCTCCTGTTCATCAGACGGCTGGTTGATCGAAAGGCATCCCAAACTGGACCCGGTTGCGACAATGACAGAAGGTGTGTACATTGCCGGCTGCGTACAAGGGCCAAAAGATATTCCCGCCAGCGTGGCACAAGGGGCGGCCGCCGCGGCACGTATTCTGGGCAAGATCCAACAGAAGGAGATAGCACTGGAGCCTGTCCGGGCCACTGTTCACGAAGAGCATTGTTCCGGCTGCCGGATATGTAATACGATGTGTCCATTCAATGCCATTCTCTATCACGAGGACCGTATGGTAAGTGAAGTGAATGCCGCTTTATGTCAGGGGTGTGGAACCTGCATTACTGCCTGCCCGGCAGGTGCGATCACTGGCACTGGATTCTCCAATGAACAAATTCTGTCACAGATTGAAGGTCTGTTGCTATTGACTGTCGACAAGAAAAAGGAGACGGCTGCTGCGTGACGATCTTCGTCTCGCCAGCCAAGGAATCACTATGACTGAAGAAACCAAACCCTTTGAACCTGTCATCATCGGATTTACCTGCAACTGGTGCTCCTACCGCGCAGCCGATATGGCGGGCATTGCCCGTATGAAATATGCCCCAAACGTCAGGCTCACCCGGCTGATGTGTTCAGGGCGTCTCGATCCAACTTTTGTATTCAAAGCTTTTGCCGGCGGGGCCGATGCAGTGCTTGTTTCCGGCTGCCACCCCGGTGATTGCCATTATGTGAACCAGAACTACAAAGCCATGCGCCGCTATCATTTGATGAAGCGTGTTCTGGTTCAGATGGGTATCGAACCCGGCCGGCTGAAACTGCTTTGGGCTTCGGCGGCGGAAGGACAAATTTTTGCCAACGAACTCAGCAAGTTTGTCGAAGAGGTAAGGGTATTGGGGCCCTTGAATTGGAATTCCAACCAGGGATCTCAGATTGCAGATCATGTATTCCTATCTGTTGCCAGCGGCCAACCGTCTGAAGTGGAGGTGGGGTCATGAGCAAACCAAAATTCGCCATGTATTGGGCTGCCTCGTGCGGTGGTTGTGAAATTGCTGTTCTGAATATCCATGAGAAAATTCTGGATGTAGACGCCAACTTCGAAGTTGTATTTTGGCCCGTGGCCATGGATGCCAAGTACAAGGATGTGGAGGCTATGGAAGATGGCTCCATTACCCTGTGTTTGTTTAATGGCGGCATGCGCAATGATGAGAACGAACACATTGCCAAACTACTGCGCCGGAAATCCAAACTCATGGTTGCTTTTGGATCATGCGCCTGCGAAGGCTGTATTCCCGGCCTGGGGAACTTCTCCAATGTAGATCAACTAATTGACACAGCCTTTACGACCCTGACCACTGACAATCCTCAAAATTTGCGCCCGCAGACTTCATACGATGTACCGGAAGGCAAGCTGCGTATTCCCACCATGAACCCGATGTTGAAAACCCTCGATCAGGTTGTGGATGTGGACTACTACATGCCCGGTTGTCCGCCTGAATCACATCAAATTACGACAGTGGTGGAACTTGTGATCGCCGCCTTGAAAGGAGAGGCTCAATTACCACCGAAAGGTGCAACCATCGGCGCCGGCAATTCCACTGTTTGTGATGAGTGCACACGCAAACGGAATGAAAAGCTGATCAAGGCTTTTGGGCGTATTCAAATGATCCACGCAGACCCTGAACTTTGCCTGCTTGAACAGGGCATCCCATGCAACGGCCTTGCCACTCGCAGCGGCTGCAACGCCCGCTGCCCAGGCGCCGGTGCACAGTGCATTGGCTGCTACGGTCCCGCTGAAGGTGTTTTAGATTACGGCTCACGCCTGATCTCCGCCTTCGCATCGGTTATCGACAGCGACAAGCCCGAAGAGATTGACCAGATCCTCGATGGTCTGGTGGACCCGGCGGGTCAGGTCTACCGCTTCAATCTGGCTGGCTCTCTTTTACGCGGCAGTAAATCTGCGCATCAATCAAATGGCAGCTAGTGGAGAAAACAACTATGCAACGGATTACGATTGATCCCATCACCCGTCTGGAAGGCCACGGCAAGATCGAAATTTTTTTGAACGAAGAAGGAAATGTTTCCAATACCTATTTCCAAATCCCCGAACTGCGCGGATTTGAGCGGTTTGTAGTTGGACGCCCGGTTGAAGAAATGGCTCTGATAACCAACCGCATTTGCGGCGTATGCCCGGAAGCGCACCATATGGCCGCCGCCAAGGCTGCAGACGCGGTTTACCATGTTGAAGTCCCCTCTGCCGGCAAGAAATTGCGCGAACTGCTTTACAGCGCCTTCTATGCCACCGACCATACCACCCATTTTTACGCACTCGGAGGCCCTGATTTCATCATGGGACCGGATTCCCCGGTTGCCGAACGCAATATTTTGGGAGTCATCCACAAGGTCGGTCTGGAAGTCGGCGGCAAAGTGATCCAGATGCGCAAGTACGGTCATACTGTAGTTGAGATGATCGGCGGGCGCAAAGTTCATCCCTGTACTTCCATCCCCGGCGGTCTAACCAAGGGCATAACCAAAGAACAGCGCATTGAAATTGAAAAAATGGGGCATTGGGCCATTGAATTTGCCCAGTTCAGCCTGCAAGCCTTTAACGACATTGTCTTGAGTAACAAGACCTACCTGGATTTAATTGTTGGCGATTTCTACGCCCATAAGACATACTATATGGGCATGGTGGATGCCAATAATAAAGTTAACTTTTACGACGGCAAGGTGCGCGTGGTTGACCCGGATGGTAAAGAATTTGTCAAGTATTCCCCGGACGAATACACCCAACACATCGCTGAACATGTCGAACCATGGACCTACTTGAAATTCCCCTACCTCAAAAATGTTGGCTGGAAGGGCTTTGTGGACGGAAAGGACTCTGGCGTCTATATGGCGACACCGCTTTCACGCCTCAATGCAGCCGACGGTATGGCCACTCCACGCGCCCAGGAAGAATATGACAAGTTCTATAAAACCCTGGGCGGCAAGCCGGTACACCAGCGTCTCGCGATCCACTGGGCGCGCTTGATCGAATTGCTCTACGCGGCGGAGCGCTGGGTGGAACTTGCCACCGACCCCGAAATTACTTCGCCCAATTACCATGCCATACCAACCGCCACCCCCACCGAGGGAGTGGGCATTGTCGAAGCGCCGCGCGGCACTTTAACTCATCATTACTGGACGGACGAGCGTGGAGTGGTTACCAAGGCCAATCTGATCGTGGGAACCACGAACAACTATGCCCCGATTCAAATGTCAACCACCAAGGCTGCCCAGAACCTGATAAAAGGCGGCAAAGTTAATGAAGGATTATTGAACATGGTTGAGATGGCTTTCCGTGCCTATGACCCCTGCTTTGGCTGCGCCACGCACTCGATTCCCGGTCAGATGCCTTTGGAAATTACCATCCATGATGCTGATGGTGAAGTAGTGGACGTGTTGAAGCAATTTATTGACTAGCAGCGTAAGAAATAAATTGGAAACAACGCATATTTTGGTTGTTTCACCCTGCAAGGTCTCCCGGCGAATATCTGAGATCGAGGATGGATGGCTTATGGTTCCATCCTCGATCATTAATTGGAGCAGAAATGTTAACTAATAAAACGCTGATAATTGGCCTTGGAAATCCTATCCTGGGCGATGACGGCGTTGGTTGGGTGGTGGCGCATGAAGTGGAAGCTCACCTTGGGAAGTACAAGCATATTGTTGAGGTGGATTGCCTCGCCCTGGGTGGATTGAGCCTCATGGAGCGTTTGGTCGGTTACCAGTCTGTTATCCTGATCGATTCACTGAACACCGGTCAACACCATCAAGGGTGTGTGGTCACTTTTACTCTGGAAGACCTGGTTGACCTAACTTATGGCCATACTTCTGCAGCGCATGACACCTCGCTCAAAACAGCACTGGATATGGGACGGAAATTAGGTGTAATCCTGCCTGCTGATAAGGACGTGCATGTAGTGGCAATTGAGGCGCAGCATGTCTATGATTTCAAAGAGGAATTGTCGCCTGCCATTACCGCTGCCTTACCATCAGCTATTCAGGAAGTTTTTGACCTATTAAATGAAATATTGCCCCCTTAATATCAGCCTGAAATATATCCTTTCAAGCATATGACAAGTACCATAAATAATTGTGACAGGTAGTACTAACCGGCGTTCATCCCCGACTGCTATACTTTGACTTACATGAATTTTAAGGTCGCCATTGAGTTTCGACTGTAAAACACTTTTCGTGTTGAAGACAACCAACAATAATTTCACCAAAAAATTGCCGGGACACGTGGAATATCAGTTAATACCATTAATTTAGGAGAATTATTTATGACAGATCAGGTTTCTTTTGATGCCATTTTGCCCAAGGACATGGCGATTAAAGCAGAGGGGTTGGGTGTAAAAAAGGCCAACCTTGAAATTTCAAAAATGTTCATGTTGGCCGTTTTAGCGGGCGGTTTTATCAGCATGGGCGCAATTTTTGCAACCACCGTTGCTGCTGGCAGCATGCCGATCAAAGACCCGAGTGGTGCGCTTGTATTATCAACAGGTTTCCCCTATGGTGTCATTAGGCTTTTGATGGGGTTGGTTTTTTCCATCGGGTTGATCCTGGTGGTTGTAGGCGGGGCGGAATTATTTACCGGCAACACCCTGATCATCATGGCTTTTGCAAGCAGGAAAGTGACTTTTTCCCAGCTGATGCGAAACTGGACAATTGTATATATCGGAAATTTTATCGGGTCCGTTTTTACGGCCTTTATAATGTTCCTTAGCAAACAATACCTCTTTAGCAACGGAGCAGTTGGGTTGACCGCGCTGGGTATTGGCGAATCAAAAACTTCACTCGAGTTTATACAAGCTGTAGCATTGGGGATCATGTGCAACATTTTGGTCTGTCTGGGCGTGTGGATGTCCTATAGCGCCCGCAGCACTACTGACAAAATCATGTCCGTCACCCTGCCGGTAGCCTGTTTTATCGCGGCTGGATTTGAACATAGCGTTGCCAACATGTACTACATCCCGCTGGCATTATTTATCAAGAACTTTGGAGATCCAAAGCTTTTTGAAATGCTTGGCAAAACAGCCGCTGATTTTCCGCATCTCACCTAGAGTAATTTCTTTGTTGCCAATCTCCTGCCAGTTACGATTGGAAACATCATTGGCGGCGCGATCATGGTAGGTATGATTTACTGGTTCGTGTACATTCGCAACACTGACAAATAACTCCATTAGTCAACAAGACGGAGAGATATCATATCCTGAAAGCGGAAACAGGTTTGAGGTTCAAATGCAATCGAATAAATTCAGGGTATTGGTTTTAGGGTTAGGAAATCCCGCTCTCGGTGACGACGGTGTCGGCTGGAATATTGCACAGGAAGTGAAAAAACAGCTGTCTGCCGGCCTGCCAGTGGATGTGAATTGCCTCTCACTTGGCGGTATCAGCTTGATGGAACATCTCATAGGCTACAGCCATGCCATTTTGATCGATGCTTTCGCATTGGAGGAGCCGATTGGCTCGATCTTGATTTTAAAATTAAGTGACCTGCCCAATTATTCCGCGTTTCATACAGCCAGCATACGCGATACTTCTTTAAAAGCCGCAATTGAGATGGGAAAATCACTGGGTGCTCAATTACCTGATGATGTCTCGGTGGTGGGAATTGCCACAAAACGGGCCAGTGAGTTTAGCAAATCATTTTCTCCGCCTGTCGCAGTGGCAATCCCGCAGGCGGTCAAATTTGTAATGGATCTATTGAACGAAAAAATCCGGGCATATGAAAAAATTAGTCATCTGCATGGATGACTAATTTTTAATCCACGAGACTTTGATATTCTGTATGCCGTTGAATATATCCATCCACGAACCAGCACAACGCCCGCACTTTTAGGTTGTTACTCTTTGCATATTCCAACCCTGTTTTTACAAGCATACTTCCGATGCCTCGGCCTTCCAACGCGGCGGGAACCCCTGTATGAGTAAAGACAATTGAGTTTCCGGTCAGGTAATAACTCAATTCGGCGGTGTATGGATCGAGATGTACCTCAAAACTTTTACGTTCTGTGTTATGAATGACATTAAGTTCGTCCTTCTGCATGTTCTTTTCCTTTTCCCCGATTGTACCCGTTAAAATTTATGACATTGACCCGCGTTCCGTTTGCTTTTACAATGTTACAAAGTACTGAATAAACGGCCAAACCAGCAACAGCATTTTTACTGGCAATTTGCTCGAACAATTTCGGTATTTTAGGCAACTAGTGGAAAAAATGTTCAAAAAATTTGCCGGTTTCTTTCGCCCCGATCATGATCCTCCATTCACGCGCTGCCCACGCGTCGTCCGCCTTTTAATGATCAAATAAACCTTCGGAGGAAAAAATGCCCACACCTTTTGTTTCAAGACGCGCGCCGATCTTTGCTGATGTTCCCGATGAAAAGTGGAACGATTGGCGCTGGCAATTGAGTCACCGCCTGAACACAGCGGAAGACATCGGAAAAGTTATAGAACTCACTGAAAGCGAACGCAAGGCTTTACAAAAACAGGACTTGTTCCGTGTGGATGTGACGCCTTATTATATTTCCCTGATCAACCCGGATGATCCAAATGATCCTGTCCGCAAGCAGATCATTCCTTCCTCGGACGAGATGAGCTCGTTCACCGCCATGATGGAAGACTCCCTGGCTGAAGACCGCCACAGTCCCGTACCGGGGCTTGTTCACCGCTACCCTGACAGGGTTCTGATGCTGGTTACGACTCAATGCGCATCATACTGTCGGTATTGCACGCGCTCACGCATCGTCGGCGATCCAGGCCAGACTTTCAACCGTCAGGATTTCGAGATGCAGATCGAATATCTCAAGCGCACACCGCAGGTACGTGATGTACTTCTCTCCGGCGGCGACCCGCTCGTGTTGGCGCCAAAGATATTGGAAGAACTGCTCACCCGACTGCGCGAGATACCGCACATTGAAATTGTTCGTATCGGTTCGCGTGTACCTGTGTTCATGCCCATGCGTATAACACAGGAATTATGCGATATGCTCGCCAAATTCCACCCACTGTGGTTGAATATACACGTCAACCACCCGAATGAGATATCCCTGGAACTTGCCGAAGCTTGTGACCGCATGAGCCGCGCCGGCATTCCTTTGGGTAACCAATCCGTCCTGCTGGCAGGCGTAAACGACTGCGTTCACTTGCAGCGTGACCTGGTTCAAAAATTGACCCGCATCCGGGTGCGCCCGTATTACCTGTATCAATGCGATTTGGTGGAAGGCGCAGGTCACTTCCGCACGCCGGTGGCAAAGGGTATTGAGATCATCGAAGGTTTGCGCGGACACACCTCCGGTTACGCTGTTCCACAATTCATTGTGGATGCACCCGGCGGAGGTGGTAAGATTCCAGTCATGCCCAATTACATGTTAAGCATGTCTGACCACAAGATCATCGTGCGCAATTATGAAGGCTATGTGACAACCTACGAGGAGCCGACCAAGTACACGTCACATGACCCGAAGACATGCAAGTTCTGCCAAAACAAGAGACCCGAACCCGGTCAGATCGGTTTAACCGGGTTATTGGACGGTGATCAGATGTTTATCAAACCGCAAGGCTTTGACGAACTGCACAACCGTGACGGCATTCAGCATCGTTTGAAAGACGAAAACAAGTGGAAGCCGCTTGGCATTGGTTCGGACGAAACAGATTAAAGTATTAGGCGGATTTAAACAGATTTCGGAAGTCTGCCTTACTGCACTTTGATTTGGAAGTCTACTAATAGAAGACTTCCGAAATCTACTCAAGGAGAAAAAATGAAAAAAACAATTCAAACAGCAGGCATTACAATGATTTTGGCTTTATTCATTGGAGCATGTACGCCCGCCGTGTCATTACAGCAGGAGCAGCAAGCTCAGCAAGTTCAGAACACGCCTATGGTGGACACGCAGTCCCAGATCAACACCGCTGTGGCGCAAACGATTGAAGTACAAAATCAGATCGGAACTTCTGTTGCGTTGACCAGCGAGGCACAATATACTGCCACGCCCACCGCTACGCCATTTAACCTCCCTACATTAACTCCGTTTGAGATTTTCACCCCCACCACCAGCCCAAGCGGCGGCGGAAGCGGGGGTGGTGTCCCCCCCAAAACCACTTATTCCTGCGATGTCATTCACGTACGGCCATATGCCTATGCCGAGTTCAACCGCGGACAGGGGTTTGATGTTAAGATGACAGTCGTTAATAATGGCACCCAGGCCTGGTATCAGGGATTTGACTATAGATACGCCGGCGGTACAGTAATGACCACAACGACACGGATCGAACTGCCGGCGATGGAGCCAGGTGATCAATATGAACTGGTACTTGAAGGAACCGCTCCCTCCGAGCCCGGCCAGCACACCATGACCTGGTTGGTGGAAGGTCAGCTTTGTTTTGGCTATATTACGATCGTAGTTAAATAATTTTTAAGTTTGGAGAATACCATGCTCAAGCGAGAATTTCGTATGCCTGCAATACTGCTTGTGATTTGTTTATTGCTTGCCTGCGCGCCTGTGTCTGTATCCACCCCTGTGGCTCCTCCAACCTTTGATCCCCTCTCGCTAAATACGATCATTGCCCAGACAGCAGGCGCGGCAGCAACCCAGACTTATGTTCTTCAACCTACGCTCACAGCGGTGCCCACTCTCACCAAAACGCCGACGGACATCCCAACTTCCACGCCTACTTTTCTCTTTGTACTCTCCACGCCCACTGTACCTTCGCTTACCCCAACCCTGGAAATTTCCTCGGACCCGTATGCCTGCCGTTTGGCATCGCAGGATCCCAAAGATAATTCTGTTGTCGCAAAAGGCGCGGATTTTACCACCCTCTGGAAAATTATCAATGTTGGAGCAAATTTCTGGGACAGCAACAGTCTGGACTATCACTATTTCAACGGGGAAAAATTACACAAGGCCTCAGTCTATGACCTGCAAAACTCTGTCCCAACAGGCGGGCAGATCGATCTTATTGTGAAGATGAAAGCGCCCAAAGAAGCGGGAACATACACCACTACCTGGGCACTTCGGGTTGGAAAGCAAGACTTTTGCAAATTGCACCTGACCATTAAGATCAATTAATTTTTGCGAATAAAGTAATAAAAAATCCTCCGAAAGAAACTTTCGGAGGATTTTTTTGCGTAATGATCTATGAAGCAGGCGGAAGCGGTTCGTTGCTTTGGACCACTTCAGTTTTTTTGCGAAGCATGAAGAAACCCACAAGAATGGGAACCAGGATCCCTATCAGTGAAAGGCAAAGCATAACATACCCGACAGATGCCGGCATCATTCCGGAGCTTTGTACTCCATTGACCTCTGTGTTGTACGGCATGTTACCAGTTGCGGTAAATGCACCAAAAATACACATAAACAAGCCCGGGCATCCGCATAAAATAACAGCAGCAATGGTAGCAATAAGGCCTTTTGTCTTTTTATCCATTTTATTGATTCTCCTCATTAAGTTTTTTGGCAATTCACTTCCTGCTTTTGTTAGTATACAGGAAATAAAAATGGGATGCAAGTTTTACCTGCATCCCATTGGTACTGCTAGCCCCTCAACTTCGCGCCAACTGTATTTTCCAACCGTTTTACGATTTTATTTCTGATCGCAGCGGCTTCGGCGTCTGTCAATGTTTTCTCGGCTTGATATGTAAGGTTGTACGCCAGTGATTTTTTACCCGCACCGATTTTTTCATCGCGATAGACATCGAACAGGCGCACATTGGTGACGGTTTTTCCGCCCGTTTGCCTGATCAATGCTTCCACGGTCGCCGCAGCTACTAATTCATCCACGATGACAGCAATATCTTCATACATGGGAGGAAACTCAGATACGGGTTTGATGCCATAGGATGGATTCAGGGTACGCAATTTTTCCAGGTCAAACTCTGCGACAATAATGGGAAAGTCCCCGAATTCAAACTTTTCCTTTGCCAGCGGATGAAGTTCGCCAAATACGCCGACAATTTCACCGTTGACTTTTACTTCGGCAGATTTACCAGGGTGGAGGTGTCTGGCAAATTGGCCAACTTCAGTATAGGCAATGTCTGTGAAACGTAACCCGGCTAAAAGAAGCTCAATCCGACCCTTCATATCGAAGAAGTCAAAAGCGGGCGAATTTTTCACATCCCAAGCAGATGCAATTCTAGCCCCAGTCAGCACGATGGCAAGCTTGCGCGGCTCGTTGGGCAAATCATTTTTAACTGGCTCAAAGACCGATCCCACCTCGAACATGGCAATCGATTCGGCTTTTGAATTTTTTTCCGCAACTTCAAGCACGGAGGTTAGCAAGCAGCGGCGTAGGACGCTTCGTTCAGGTGCAATCGGGTTGGCAATACGCACATGGTTTTCACTGGCAGATATACGCGATTCTCGCTCAGGTGAGGTCATCCGGTAAGTGACAACCTCCTGCAAACCGATCGCGACCAGCAAGTCGCGCAGGCGTTCCTCCCATTCGTGAATGGGATTACCGACCTGTGGAGGCAGGGCGTCAGACATGGTGGTAGTAGGAATATTCTCAAAACCGTACGAGCGCGCCACTTCCTCAAGCACATCGGCGAGACCGACAATGCCTTCTTCAATATCCATGCGATGAGCGGGCGCTGTAACCCGGACGCCATCCGCCATAATTTCGCATTTAAATTCAAGATGCGTGAGGAGTGTCATGATCTCCTCCCTGCCAAGGTCAATACCAAGCAGGCGTTTCACATCTTTGGATGTGACTTCAACCACAGAATCATTTGGCTTGAGCGGGTATTCATCCACCAGCCCGGGGGCGATATTTCCATTTGCCCATTCTGCCATATACTGCAACCCACGCTTCACACCTGTTTCTGCGAGTGAAGGATGCACCCCGCGCGAAAAGCGGAACGACGCTTCGGAAGGGAGGTTATGCTGTTTGGCAGTCCGGCGGATGTTGATAAAGTTCCATGCCGCACCTTCAAGCAGGATATTTACCGTACTCTTTCCGCGCGAAGTGATTTTCCCCTGCGTTATTTCACCGGCTTTAATTTCGATACCTTTGGCATCGAGCACTTCCCTGGAAGCATCATACACTTCGGATTCAGAACCACCCATCACACCTGCAAGGGATAATGATCCTTTTTCGTCACAAACAAGAACATTCATGGATGTAAGCGTGCGTTCGACTCCATCAAGTGTGGTAAGTTTCTCACCGTCTTGTGCAGTGCGTGTGATGATCTTGATTTTCTTTTCGCCGGCGCGGTTCTTGAGAACATCATAATCAAAGGCGTGCAAAGGCTCACCAAGTTCGATCATGGCGTAGTTGGTTGCATCCACAATATTATTGATGGCGCGTATGCCAGCGAGCTTAAGTCTGCGTTGTATTTGGTATGGGCTTGGCTTGATCTCAACATTACGAATTAATCCGGCCACAAAGCGTGGATTGAGTTCAGAATTTGTGATTTCAATGGAAACCGACTCAGCAACCGGGCTGCCTGAAGTTTTGAATTCGATCTTTGGCTGCTTAAGGTCGCGCCCGGTCAGCGCGGCGAGTTCACGAGCTATGCCAATCACGTTTGCGTTGCGAGCCATGTTCGGCAAAATGGAAATGTCCAAAACAGCGTCGCCGATGTACTCCGCAAGCGGCATGCCCACAGGCGCATCGTCATCGAAGAGGATAATACCGTCGCTTTCGTCTGTGATGCCGAGTTCCTTTTCAGAGCAGACCATAGAATATGAATCTACACCGCGGATTTTTGCACGTTTGAGGGTGGTCAATACAAGTCCATCCGCGTGGCCGTCGTAGATGATCGCGCCTTCCTTTGCATATGCCACCTTGATCGGCTTTTCGAGCCTGCCCGTACCTTTCAAATGAAAGATATTCGGCGCACCCGTCAAAACCACTTGTTCCTGCAGACCATCAAACAAGTCAAGCAATGTTAATTTATCCGCATTTGGATGGGCTTTCACTTCACGAATTTCAGCAACAACGATTTTCTCCTTATTCCAGGAAATCCCATTGGTTTTAAATTCATGTTTCTCGCCTTCCTTGTACGCGGGCATTTCGAGGCCCGCATAAAGGATCTCATCCACCTCGAGACCGGCAAGGGTTAATTTTCGGGCTATGTCTTCAACAGTCAAACCGTCAAGATCAATAAAATCTTTTAGCCAGGATATTGGTAGTTTCATAATTTCCTCTTAAGAACAGGGTATTGAATGGGTAGTCTCTAATAACCTGCTGTCTAAAACTAGAATTGTTCCAAAAATCGCGAATCGTTACCCCAAAAATAACGGATATCGGTGATCTTATTGCGAAGCATTAACTGGCGCTCGGTTCCCATCCCAAAGGCAAAACCTGTGTACCTCTTCGGATCGTAGCCGCCGTTCTGCAAAACATTTGGATGAACCATGCCGCTGCCGAGAATTTCAAGCCAGCCTGAATTTTTACATACCTGGCATCCTTTTCCACCGCAGACGAAACATTCCACATCCACTTCAGCACTTGGTTCGGTGAATGGAAAATAGGAGGCACGGAATCTGACACGCGCATCGTGTCCGAACATACGCCGCGCGAAATCGGTCAAAGTGCCTTTCAGGTCAGCAAACGTGATCCCCTCACCCACCGCAAGCCCTTCCACCTGATTAAATTGAATTTCGGAACGCGCTGTGATCTGCTCGTAGCGGTAACACATCCCTGGCAGCGCAATGCGGATGGGCGGAGGATTCTGCGGGTTGGTTGCAGCCGCTTCACGCATGGCACGGATCTGCCCGGGCGAGGTGTGAGTTCGCATTAATATTGGATTATCTTCCCGTCCCTCGGCTTCAATATAAAATGAATCCTGCATTTCGCGGGCAGGGTGATGCGGCGCAAAGTTAAGCATCTGGAAGTTCA
Source organism: uncultured Anaerolinea sp. (assembly GCA_964385315.1). Lineage (GTDB taxonomy): Bacteria > Chloroflexota > Anaerolineae > Anaerolineales > Villigracilaceae > Villigracilis. Next base: position 15,204 of record CAYLOW010000004.1, on the reverse strand, counting down.
TTTCGTCGCTTTCGACCTCGCGCGAGGTATACACCTGAAAGCCCATCTCAGCCAAAATGGACAACACACGCCGAAGCTGCTGTGTGGATGGATGAAGACGCCCGATGTGAACCTCACGGCCGGGCAGGGTCACATCCAATTTTTCTTCCGCGAGTGATTTTTCCAACAATGCATTTTTTACTGCACTGGATTTTTCCTCCAAAGCGGCCTCGAGCGCCAGTTTGACCTGATTTGCAACCGCGCCGACAGTTGGCTTCTCCTCCTTTGAGAGTTTACCCAACCCCGCAAAGACCTGCATCAACGGAGAACTTCGTCCCACATGCGCCACACGCCACGCGTCAAGAGCAGCCTGATCATTGATGGCTGAAAGGCTTTCCAGCGCAGTTATTTCAATTTCTTTTAATTTATCCAACATATAACCTCCAAATTATTATTTCAGACCTGAATATATTAATACAACCAGGACACCAGATACTTTATCCAAATGATGGGCTATGAATCAAGCAATGCCTTTGACAGCTTAATGATCGGTGCGCCGCACAAGACAAATACTCAGATCATCCAGATTTGGAACTCATTTCCTGTTATTTGACTAAATTGCATAAGAACCATCCGATCGCCATAATAATGGATAAGATCGCGGCGGCTAGAAAATAGGCATTAGTCCATCGGTCACAAGTTAAGGTTTTGAGTATCACGTCAAGGGTATTTTGTGGCAATTTTGAGCAGTTTTTTTACTTGGGCACTCTCAACTGACTATTTTCGTGTCGGTTGTCTGGTCGAATTCTCCAGCAAAGTTCGATTTTGAGTCTCGAAATTGCCAATTCAATAAAATCTGTAGACTTCTCCGCCTAAAATTTGCTCCTTGACACCTCTTAGAAATGCTTAACTTGTGACCGATGGCATTAGTCTAATGTTCCTTTCAAACAAAAACCTCCCGTCCACAATGGGACAGGAGGAAATTTCCCGTGGTACCACCCAAGTTAATCGCCCTAAATCAGGTTGCAGGGCTAATTCGCTTTGCGCTGACAAACATCAGCATCTCGAATAACGTTGAGAATACGGTTTGCACTACTAACGTTGTTTTTTCAACGTATTCACACAAACGGCTCGGGAGGGAACTTCAACGGGGTTTAGTCGGGCGCAATTTCACCGCTTGCCTTGCGCATCTCTGGCGGCTTCTGCCAGTTTACTTTCCTCTGTCACTGCCTTTGTCTAATCACTTATTATCTGCAAAAACGTGGGGATGTCAAGGTGCGTGCAAGATTCTGACCGGATTCAGGATAAACAGAATAAATCTCAACAAATAGCAGGAATTTCATCCTTACCATACTCTTTCCAAATTTTCGTTCTTTCCCACCTTGCGCCCCACCTTTGCCATGTCAATCCATTCTCCGTGAATTTTCACGCGCACCACATCGGCGGTGTAGTCGGTGGTGGTTAAGTCACCATTATTGAAAAGATACGAGCCCACCCCGTAAATATCTACCGGCACTTTCAGTTTTTCAAACTTGCGGATTTTTCCAGGATTGAAACCGCCTGTAACAACGATCTTGACCCTGTGACAAAATTCCTTCGCCTGTTCCTTCCACGCTTCGGGCAGGGTCCAGCTTTCCCAGGCATGATCCAATCCCTGACGAACGTTAAAAACAAGGCGCGGGTTAACCCCCAGGTCCAAAGCAGGGTCGCCCAATGGCTGGATGGAGACATCCCGCAGGCTTGCACCAGTATCCAACCGCACACCGTACAGCCTGTATTTCTTCGCCTCTTCCCTGTTGCCTGCATCCATCAATTCGCGATATTTCGCGAACATTTTTTCCAGCACACGATAAGAATCGCAAACTGAATTGTTGTTAAAATCGACCAGCGCAATACGTGGAGTCTGTGCGGGCAAAATACGCGAGAACTCCATCATGGCTTCGGCGGTATCCCCCAGAAAGGAGGCAATTGCAGCATGAGCCACCGTCCCCCCGCCTGCGCCGCCCCACCAATCTCCCTGGGCATCAGTCGAGACAGAAGCGACGAGTTCGTGTGCGTGGTCATGGTTGAAGCGCTGCAAGGCAATATTGTAGGCATATCCGTCTGCAGCTTGAACTTCATGCACGTCGAATCGCGCGGGGAAAAACAAGACGGGTTTGCCGCTTGCCGCCACCAGTGTTTCATACACATTCGTTGCCACCCGGCTGGAACGGGTTAGAATCCCAAGCGATGGGGTTTCGAGCAATGCAAAATCACGATATCGTCCGCGCACTTTGATGACAGGTTGAATTTGGGTCGGGTCGCCCTCATATTGGACGGTTGTCCCATCTTGGACAGCCCACACCTCAAGTTTATCGGAGGTATCAATAAATGTATCACCCTCAAAATATCCTGTGCAATGCCTGAGCATGGCAAGCGCCTTATCGACACCCACAACAGTAGTTTCTCCCATCCTGCGCGTAAACCATTGCATCTCAACTTCAATATTGCCAACAGCAATGTTGTCAGGTGAAATATTGTCAGACAGGTTATGGTACTTTCCTGAATAGATGAAGTTTTCGCTGGCCAGGGTAATAAGCATTCGGTTGATATTTTCAAAATATTTGTCCGAATACCAGCCCCGCCGCATGCGTTCGGCATCAAGTTTGAAAGTTTCATTGGTTAATCGCTTGCCGTCAAAAATGGACATATTTCCTCGTTGTAATTCATTCCAAAATATCTGTGGATTTGATGACGTTCATGCCCGCCTGGGCAAAAGTTTCAAATGCTTCATCCGCTTGGTCAGTGAAATCTGCTCCGGGAACAACAACCGGTGATGTACAGTCTGAAAGCAGGTATATCTTCTTCGCCAAATCCGGGTCTGTAATCCGAATATCATCCAGCAGGTCAGAGACTGTCCATGCAACACAGTGGCTTTTTGCCTGTCCAGCGATGATCAATGCATCCACTTCACTTACCAGTTTTATAAAGGCATCATTGTGCCTGCCAAGGGTCTCTCCCTTCGGTCCCCTGGTAACGTCGGGACCTATCGCAGAATAATGCTCGGTGAAGGGGTGATCTCCCTTGATTTCAAACTTGGGTTGTGAAAGCCGCGCGATGGATTGAAAGAATATTGCCTCTTCCACAGCTGGGACAAGCGCGTGACCAATTCCGCCAAGCAAGGCGTGGTAGGGCCAGATGGTCAACGCGTATTTGCCACGCTCTCTTAAGCGCATGGCATAGTGTGTCACCATCTTATGCCCATATTCCGGTGTGACCTTGTAACGGGGCGCAAGGGCTGGATTGAATTTCCACTTTTCCCTTTGTAATTCCTCTACCTGAATGATGGTATATGGCGCAGGATGATTACCATCTTTATCCACCAAAAATATGGGGTGGAAAATCTGCTGTGAAAGATGGGTATCCAGGGTGGCGGTAATGTCTGTGATCTTCCCCAGGTTACGATAGATAAATTCGCACAGGCGTATGTTATCGTCCACCGCGCCAGTTCCGCTGCGGCCGCTGACAAAAAGTTCAAAGCCGGGGATGCAGAAGGTAATTTGCACATCGATCAACAAAAGGGAGATTCTGTCTTTCAAAACTGGAGCAGGCTCAAGGTTGTGGTGTTTTGCCCACCTGCGTGCCTGATCTGCGCGGGCAGCATAATCCACTTTCCAAATTTCGCCGACTCGTTTCGATTCAAAAAATGATGGGATGGGAAGAATACTCATGCCCATAGTATAACGAAAAACAGGCCCCAAATCGCATTTGACTTGAAACCTGTTTTTTCAGTGCAGTATCCGGCTCCTATTTTATTTGTACATTTGGAGTTGGTATTTCGACAAAATTAATCACGCTTGCGTGTGCGCCGTCTTGATACTGCGGGTGAAGAGAAACATCACACCTGCCAGATATGCCATATAACCGATGACTTCGGAAAGTGACGGATTTCCGTTGTATCCAAAGAGTGTCTTGAGAAGTTCGCCGAATTCAGATGCGTCATCGATAATCGGATTAACATTCCAAACCTGTTCAATGATGCCGGGGATCCAACCCACCACATTAAATGCGTGAATGCCATGAGCAATCAGGCCGGCGGCAAAGAGAATAAGCAGATAGCCAGTGACCTGAAAAAAACGTTTTAGGTTAAGTGTCGAAGTAGCGGCAAGTAATGACCAGCCAAGCAGGAAGGCAGTTCCCAGCCCAAGCGCAACACCTGTCAATACAAGGATAGTATTTCCTGCAAGGTTCCCATCGTTGCCGGCAAAAAATACCGCGGTAATAAAAAGCGCCAACTCCACGCCCTCACGTACCACAGCCATGAATGCCAGCCAGAAGATGGCACGTCTGCCGGTGGAAAATGCAACTTTATTCACACCTTTCTCCACTTCGCTTTTAATGTTCTTTGCCTGGCTGTTCATCCAGAAGATCATCCATGTGAGGATGCCAGCCGCGAGCAGCATCGTAATTCCTTCATAGATCTCCTCTGCCACACCATCGAGACTCAAACCAAGCACAGTGAGCAAAATCGTAGAAAGTACACTGACACAAACCGCACTCAATGTACCAAGCCAAAGCGCAGGGGCAAGGTCAGCACGGTGAATTTTTCGAAGCGCACCAAGCACAATACCTATAATAAGCGCGGCTTCCAGCCCTTCGCGCAGGGATAACAAATAACTTGTGAGCATTAAACTACCTCATAAAAGTCGAAATAAAAAACAACCCACGATACAGGCCGTTGGTTAAAAAATTCTAACATGAGCCCGAGTAATTTACAATATATTTATTAAATAAATAAAATATATTCACATGCACAAATAGTTGAAAGAATATTTGGGGGAATTACAAAGTATCAATGGCGCTTGTTGCGAGCTGCTTGCCACCCCGCAAAAAGAACAGGGGAATAATAACCGCAGCCACCCCGCTTGGAACACACAAGGGCATAAAACAAGCGAGATAAAACCCCACAAGAGCGTATCCAATGGATGGCAGAGTTATATCGGTGGAAGTTCCATCAGAGGCTACACATTCCACGTAAATATTGCTTTCACCAGGCCGGTTATAAGATGCAGTGTATTCTTCATACCGCACGCTTCCATTGGGACAGGAGAGAGGCTTGACGAGTTGAAAGATCTGTTCAGGTTTGGATGCCATGGTAACCCCCGCAATTCCCCCAAATGAAACGAGCGCAATAAAGGCGGATATCGAACATACGATAACGATACCGATAACCTGTCCGATCAGTACACCAGTAAGACGTTTATTCATTGGAGACTCCTTTTAGACAATAAAATTTTTGGAGGCTTATGGCAAGACGTTCGAAATTTGGACTTATTTCTATTTATAAAAAATGATCACTTCTTTTTATGCGGATTCGTTTTACCTGTCTTTGCCACGCGACGGTAAGGCGGCATGTCAATAACAAGAATTTGGGACATGGTAGGGTCGAGCAGTTTATTCCATAAATTAGAATAGCTCAAGGCAAAGGATTCAGCCCGCATGGTGGAAGTGATCACGGTGGGCAGATGTGCGTTATAACGATAATTCAAAACGCTGTATAACTTATCCTCCGCCCAAACAGAACTTGCCCCGCTTTCCTTGAGATCGTCCAAGATCAACAGCGGCGTAGTGCGAATTTCGTGAAATCGTCTGTCAAATGGAACTTCGGAACTGGGACGAAAGGTCTGTCGCAGGTAATCGAGTAAGGCAGAGACTTCCACCAGAAGCGCCTGCCCTCCGAGGCCAATACGATAATTGCCAATCGCTGCCGCGAGATGGGTCTTGCCGCAGAAGGATTGACCGAGAAGTACCAGCCAGCCATGAGGTTCTTCTGAAAAATGAGCCGCCGCGCCAAATGCTTCGTGTAAAGTTTTTACATCTTCTTTTGTCACTTTTACCCGAATGATCTCTTTGTCTTTATATTTATTTCCAAATTTATCCTGCTTTTCAGTAATGACCGTTGTAATTGCTTCCTTGCCGATCTCATCTTCACGCATCTGAAATTTCTCAAATGTCATTACTTTCATTTCAGGCAGGGACAGCATGGAGATTCCAGGGTTGCTGGTTTCCTCAGGGCGGCGATAATCCGGAGCGCTCATTTTTACATATCTTACAAATTCATCATCCTGTAAGCGTGAACGGATGCGTCCTTCGATCTCGTCCAGCATCAGGTTTGTGGTAATGACAGTCGAAAGCTTATTGATGTACCGATAGTTGATGATCTGAAACAACTTTTCCTGCGCCCAGTTCGTCGCATTTTGCGTACCAAAGTCATCAAGGATCAATAATGCCGCGCTTCGAATTTCATCAAAACGCTGCTCGAAGGTTGTTTCGGGGTCGTTGTAGGCAAAGCGTAAGGAATCCAACAGATCAGGTACTGTGATAAACAAGGTCGGGATTCCTTTTTCAACTGCATCGTTCGCGATCGCGGCCGCGAGATGGGTCTTGCCGCAGCCATATCCTCCTTCAAGCAGTATCCAACCTGTGTGCAAACGGGCAAAATTTTCACAGGTCTCGAACGCTTTATATATATTTTCCTTTTCCTGTGGTGTCATGAATTTTGCTTTTTCATTTCCTGCAGGTCTGAAGTTTTCAAAGCGCAAATGTGTCAGACGATCCAAATTGCTCATTTTAAACAAATTACTACGCGCGACATCCGCCACATCCTTTGCGCGGCATACACACGATTCAAGTTTTCCAAATTTCTCATGTCCCAGCGGCAGATCATAACGAACATAGCCCGCTCCCCCGCAGTGCGGACAATTCGGGTCGCCCAGCGTTTTTACCAAATTATCAATCCCGGTTGATGAATTCCGAGAATTCGCTGTCTGTATATCTGTCTGCATCTTTGACAGGGTTTTGTTGATCTTTTCTTTCATCTTTCCCTTTATCCTTCCAACGCGCCAGGATGGCTTCCACATATTTCCAGTTTCGAATATTTCGGCTGACCGCTATTTCAAATGCTTCTTCAAACCAAACACCCGGGTAATTTTTTTCCGCCTCACGCAGCATATCTGATAATAAAGGCGTAACCGCACCAATATTTTCCTCATACAATTTAAATATATTCGACTTCTTAATCGGCGCAGATGAACTTTTGACAGATTCACGCCATTGACCTTTTTCAAATGTTTCAGCGGATAACCGTCCACGCGGAGAGTTTAGGAAATAAAAAACTTCCGTTTCGCGCTCTGACCTGAGCAGAGTTCCCCGATCCACACCTTTCTTCAGCCCAAACAGAATCTCCTCACCGTTCATCCCCAGCGGCTCAGGCTCAAAATCCGCCTCCTTTAGCGCACGAAAATGTCCCTCGATATGTTCAAACCGCCAGATGGCGTATAGAGTCACTTTCAATTCTGCGAGGTCTTCAATTTCGCGCAGCAAGGCAAGCAGAGAATCTGGAATTTGAGTGAATGTTTCCGAGGAGGTAAAACCAGTGAAGGTGGGCATATTTTTTATTGCACCGGGGAGGGTAATCTGTATTGACGGAAAAAAGATGTTTTTAAAATCCTATTATTCGTTTGGTCTAAACACCTTCGTTGCAGCATTTTCGAACTTCGCCAGTGCGCTGCGGAAGATCAATTCCACATCTCCCACTGGGCCATTACGGTGCTTCGCAACGATGATCTGGGCAATGTTCTGTTTGTCAGTATCCTTCTCGTATTGGTCCGGGCGATAAATGAACATCACAATATCTGCGTCCTGTTCCAGTGAGCCCGATTCTCTCAAATCTGAAAGAACAGGGCGTTTGTCTGTACGTTGTTCAACTGCGCGGGATAACTGCGCAGCGGTAAGCACGGGGACGTTCAATTCACGCGCCAGGACTTTCAAACTGCGTGATATATGTGAAACTTCCTGCACACGGTTATCGTTGCGGGTATCACCGCCCATGAGCTGAAGATAATCAATGATGACCAGGTCAATGCCAAATTCCATATGCAAACGGCGGCATTTTGTCCGCAGTTGCAGGGGCGTGATGGCTGGAGTATCATCAAGATGGATATGTGTATCTGAAAATACTTCAATGGCATGGGTAAACAAAGGCCATTCATTTTCCTGTAATTTTCCGTTCCGCAGACGCTGCGAGTCTATGCCTGTTTCCTGTGCTATCAGTCGTTGCACAACCTGTTCATTGGACATTTCTAATGAAAAAATTGCGACACGTTTTTTATGGGTCAATGCGGCGTTCTTTGCAATGGAAAGAAGGAAGCCTGTTTTACCCTGACCCGGACGACCGGCGATAATCAACAAGTCAGAGGGCTGCAGACCGGTAAGCATTCGATCAAGGTCAATAAACCCCGTCGGTACACCGTGAATTTCTTCGGGACGTTTGGCTAACTCATCAATCCGGTCATAGTAATCGCTCAGTACCGCAGAGATCGGCAGCAGGTCATGTTTCAGGCGCCTTTCACTGACATTGAAGACAGCCTTCTCCGCCTCGTTCATCACCTCATCCACGGTCGACGCTTCATCGTAGGCAATTGATGCAATCTTGTTCGCGGCGGTGATCATCTTGCGCCGGATCGAATGTCCTTCCACAATGCGTCCATAGGATTCCGCATTCAACGAGGATGGTACTTGATTGATGAGTGAGGTAATGTATGCTGACCCGCCTACATCTGAGAGCAGGTTCACCTTTTCCAATTCTTCAGAAAGGGTTAACAAGTCAATTGGCACCCGCTGTTCATGCAGACGTACAAAAGCCTCCCAAATCCATTGGTTGCGGTGGATATAAAAATCATCCGCTGCGAGGAATTGGGCAACGTCATAATATACTTCTGGATTAATCAGGACCGCCCCTACGACGGCTTCTTCTGCTTCTCGACTGTGCGGGACTGTCGAGGACGTTGAGCTGGCAGGGGCGGAGGATTTATCATCCCCGTAGGGAGGAGTCTCGGGTAAATAATCTGTCATTGATTTTATTCAGCTTTGAGATCAGGCTGGTTTATCTTTATCGGGGTCGTCAATATCGAGTTTGTCAATGAAATCCTTGAATATGGACAATCTATCATTCGCCTCTTCAGAAAGAGGGGCTGAAGCTTCTTTATGCGGAGTAACACCTGTCTCAGCCGGCATATCCTGGTCAGGTGACATGCCCGCTTCTTCCATCACATCCTCATGAACAAGGATGGGGACATGCGCGCGCACAGCAATTGCAATCGCATCCGATGGGCGCGAGTCAATTCGAATTTCGCCTGAATCTGTTTCGGCAATGATATTGCCATAAAAGATTGTATCCTGAAGCTTGCTGATCTCAATGCGAGTGATTCGCGCGTTGAATGCGGCAAAGACACTTTTCAGCAAATCGTGGGTGAGTGGACGCGCCACTTCGACTTCCTGCAGTGCAATGGTAATGGCCTCCGCTTCGTAAGGCCCGACCCAAATCGTCAGATATCTCATTGCATCGGTTTGCTTAAGAACAAGAACGCGCTGCGGGGCCATTAAATGCACGCGAATACTATCAATAGTTACTTCAACCATATCTGACATAAGACAACTCCATTGGTTCTATTTTAGCATAAATAAATCTGTCACACCGCGCTCCGAAATTCTTCAAAAATTGGCTAAGAGGGCATTTAATAACCAACGGATTTGATTTTGGAGTAAAAACTCAACAAAGTACATCTCGCGAATATCAAAATCTGGAATTTATTCTTTATCCGCCTTTTCACGGTCGAGCCATAACTCACGATATTTTCGATTCCAATCTATAAGAAATCTAATTGCGATCACAATCCCTGCTCCCAACGTCACCCAAAATGAAATATCCCGGATTTTAAAAAGCCAGAGCATCGGCGCGATGAGGATGCCGGTAAATACGCTTGCACGTGCCGAGTGTCGGATCACCAGTACAAGGAAAATAAGAAGCCCGAGGCTGATGAGAAAAGCCAGCGGGTTTACGGCCAGGAAAGTACCGCCCGCGGTTGCCAACCCCATCCCCCCGCGAAACTGTGCGAACAGGGGCCAGCAGTGGCCGACCACCGCAAAGGCGGATGTCAGCACTACAATGTAGGTCGGAACATCAGCCCAACTCATCGCAAGATAAGTGGGGATAAATCCCTTCGCCATATCCAGCACCAGGACCAATGCACCCCAGCCAAACCCCGCCTGACGAATGGTGTTCGTTGTAGTTGCATGGCCCGAACCTGAGTCACGCACGTCCACATGTTTAACATATCGCGTGATCCAGATGGAAAATGGAAGAGATCCAAAAAGATATCCAAGAATGGGAAAAAGGAAGGTTGGAGACATTCACACCGCCTTTCAAAGTCTGAGAATGTGACATATATTACAAAATGATCCGCTCGACCTTGAAAGGGGTTTCGTCGGGATCAATCTTTTCATCAAACTCGCGGGCAGCGAGATGACCGCTGAACACAGCCTGCGCTATGATGTTGGGTGCCTCAGCATCACCGATCAGACGCAGAGATTTGAGCTTGCCCTCGGCGAGAGCAGGTTTTAGTTCCTGGTAAAGTAAATCATTGGGGATTCTATCTGTGATCATGACCACGGCATCACATGAGAGAATAGACTCTTCGGAAGTAAGGGCGTTCGCAACTGTGATTGATACCGGGTTGAGCAAAGAAATATAATTATTTGGAAGCAGGGAAACATTCAAGGCTTGGAGCCGCTTAAGGATGCGGCCCTGTTCAAGGGTAAATCGAGTCCAATAAGAAATGGACGGAGCGGGACTCACCAGCGTGACTTCACATCCGTTTGACGCCAGCAATTCAGCGAGGACGCTGCCCATATAATAATGGTCATCATCATATATCACAATTTTTTGGGGGTTGGCAGAATCCTGCAGAAACATCGGCGGCAGGCCGCCCGATGCCAAAAAATCATCGGGTGTCATAATTTTTGCAGCACCGGGAACAGGGCGTGAAAGGTAACGCCCCACACCATCTCGTCGCCAAGTCGCTCCGGTGGCCAGGATAACATGCGGAGCACCCGCTTCAAGAACATCCTTCGCAGTCATCGGGCTTGAGGGATAAAAAAAGATGTTCGGAGTTTTATTGATCTGCGTCAATCGCCAATCCATCACACGCCGCCATTCACTAAGGCCTGGAAAAGCAGACTCAAGGGCAACACGCCCGCCCGCCTCGCGTTTTGCTTCAGTCATGATGACATGATATCCGCGCTGCCCCAATGCCCGCCCCGCCTCCAGCCCGGCTGGCCCTGCACCTACGATAAGAATTTCGTCATTCGATTTTTTCGGTGAGATGATTTCAGGGTGCCAGCCGCGTCGCCATTCCTCGCCCATGGTCGGGTTTTGCGTACAGCGGATGGGAACATAGCGCGTGTCACCGGTGACGCAGATGTTACAACCGATGCACTCGCGGATATCTTCAAGACGATTTTCTTTTATTTTGTTTGGCAGAAATGGGTCGGCTATACTAGGACGCGCTGAGCCGATCATATCCATGATACCGCGTTCAAGAGCGGATGCCATCGAATCAGGCGAAGTGTAGCGTCCCACCCCGACGACGGGCTTGGTGGTCAGCTTTTTGACAAAGGAAATATATTTTTCCTGATTGCCTTCTTTTTCAAAACGTGAAGTACTTGAGTCATTCGACCAGTTGCTGATATTGACATCCCACAGATCGGGAAGTTCGGCAAGCATTGAAACAATATCCTGTGCCTCCCCTGTAGACTGCATCCCCGCCGTACCAATAAGTTCATCCACCGCAAATCGAAGGGCAACTCCGCAGGTATCGCCAACAGCATCTTTCGTGTCTTCGACAATTTCGCGCAAGAAACGCACACGATTTTCGAGTGAGCCGCCGTATTCGTCGGCGCGGTCATTTTCTTTGGACAAAAAATGAAAGGCAAGTGCCAGGTTGTGTGCGGCATAACAACAGATGATGTCAAAACCCGCTTTTTTGGCACGAATAGCTGCGTTTCGATGCCACCTGCGGATCTGTTTAATATCATCCTTGCCAGCGGCTCGTGACTGGCCGGGTTCGTATCCACTGGCACCGATGATCCCTCTGGATCGCAGGTCGAAAGGCGCTGCGCGTGAATACAAGTTCGACGCGTCGTGTCCGTTATAAGCGAGTTCAATTCCTGCCAATGCGCCATGTTTGTGAACTGCTTCTGTCATGATTTGCAATGCAGGGATGTCTTTCTCATTCCAAAGTCGTCCTTCGAAATATGGCGAAAGATCGCTGGTGTGGTGAACTTCCACTTCTTCAGTGCAGACCACCCCCCAGCCGCCTTCGGCTTTCACACCGCGCATGGCGGCCAGCCCCTGCGGCATGCGCCAGCCAAAACCATTGCAATGTGGAACTTGGTAGAACCGATTCGGCGCGATAACAGGTCCGATCTTGATCGGCTGAAATAAAATATCGTAACGTGAGCTCATATAATATTCCTTTTCTTTACTGAAAAGACCCTAAAAAATTCCCGGTGGTGGACTTTGCGAAATATTTAGGATCCGGGATTTATGTGCAAATCAAGCAGCCAAGGAAAACACATACAAAAGGTACGGTCGGCAGGAAATGATCCACCGGTTTTTTGGCGGCAGTACGATAACCTGAGTGGAAATAAGCGGAACCACAGCAGGCATTCTGCCGGATGAAACAATGTCTGCACTTTCATTGAAAAAGATTCTTAATTCCGACTTGTCAATGAGCCTGTGTCTCCGCATATTTATCAACCGAAAAGGCCATCTCATGCCAGACAGAACCGCCATGCGTTGATTTTGATTCACCAAGGTGGGCAAAACCCAGTCCGCGGTAATAGCCAATTAATTCCTGTTTACAAATCAGCAGAATCTTTTGTTTTTTAAGTCTGCATGCTGTCTCAAAAAAACACAGCATCAATCGGCGGGCAATCCCACGCTTCTGGAACTTGGGGTGAACAGCCAGCGAAAACACAACAAGATTCCCGCCGTCTGGATCATGACCCATTAATTTCTTCAAATCCTCGTCGCAAAGATCCGTTTTGTTCGTGCAGCCGCTATTTAGCATCCCGACAAGTTGACCACCTAACTCTGCAACCAGAAATCCCTGCGGAAATTTGGCAATACGAAGCGCGATGGTTTCCTTTTCAGCCGATTCTGCGGGAGAAAAGCAGGCAGTCTCAACGACAAAGCAGGTTTCAAGATCATCTGCGGTGACTTGCCTAATATTGATTTGTTCCATCAATCTCCACCAGCCTCAACCAAAATTTCCTTGACCCGCCCCACCTGCCCATCCACCAAGCGGACTTTGATCCCATGAGGATGATTGGGCGATTTGGTAAGAATATCCCTGACAACTCCTTTTGTCAATTTCCCTGTTCTCTGATCCTGCTTGAGAACAATCAATACGGTGATACCTGGCTTGATATTGGAGCGGGTTTGTCCGTTCATGTTTTTCTCTTTTTATATGTGACAGGAACCCTGTTCGGTAAGCGGATGGTTGTCACGCAAATGGATTAACTCAACAACCCTCTTGCAAAGGATAATAAAGCCTGCACATCATTAAAATTCGTGACCATGCCGACAGAGATCCGCACTGCACCGCTGGATTTCCCGTCAATACACAGTCGGAAGTCATCAACGGATAATTTTTCTTCATGACCGGGGCGGGTGAAGCAGACATCCAATTCGACGCGCGAAATGCCGAGTGCCACTTCACCCGCGCCAGGGTTGCAGAAGCATCCCGTGCGAAGCGAAATATTCATTTTATTGGCCTCACTTTCGATGTAGCGATGGTCGAATGCTTTGCCGTTTATGTCATAAAAATTGACCGTGACCGCGCCGCCCCTTCCCTCAGTTGATTTGGGACCGAATAAACGCACCAACGGCTCACCTGTGCTGTGTTTCATCGCCGTGAGATGTTCCAATAACCAGCCTGTCAATGTTTTGACACGCTCGCCTATGACATCGTAACCGATGGATTCAATATGCTTGAGGCCAATTTCGAGGGCGGGAATGTTGAGATAATCAAGCGTGCCATCTTCGAATGCAGCAGCCCCATCGGCAAGGTAATATTTATCACCCTGAACAGATGCAACGGTGATGGTTCCGCCCGCAAACCACGGACGGTGCAATTTTGCCAGTGCTGACTTGCGCGCGATCAATGCGCCGAGCCCTGTTGGGTACCCAAAGATTTTATAAAATGAAATGGGTACAAAGTCCGGCTTGACCTGGCTCAGATCCAATTTACTGGTGGGAACATAAGCGGCAGCATCCAGCAGAACATCCCAACCGTGAGAATGGGCTTTTTCAATCCAATCCAATGGATGTTTGACCGAAGAAAAATTCGATTGGGCCGGAAAAGCAAATAGGTTATTCCCGTCCTCCGAAGGCTGAGCCAGTTCCCTCTCAAGCAGTGAAGCATCCAACCACATTTCAGGAAGGATTACCGGAATGTAAGTCACATCCGCGCCGCGTGCATGGGCGAATTCCCGAATCCCATTAACCGAATTATGATTGTCAAACGTTAGCAGGTAACGTCCTTTTGAGAAGGGATAAGACTCACCAATCAACTTTAACGCACCACTGGCATTGGCGGTAAATATGGCAAGATATTCCCCGGGGTCTGCATTAAAAAACTTGAGGATGTAATTGCGCGCACTTTCGACAACCCCTGTCGCCGCAAGTGATGTGGGATTGGAAGAGTGCGGATTGCCAAAAACATTTTCATTCAAAAGCTGGTGATGTTTTTTAATTTGTGACTCGGCATAAATACCGCCGCCGGTGTAATCGAGGTAGACGTGTTCACCTTCATCAAGGCGTGAGTAATCCTTTTTACGAAGCACATCAATGGATTCAGTCATTGCATAAGTGGGATATTGTTTGAGGAAGGCTTCAAATTCATTTGTTGTCATAAGCGATCTCCATAATCGATTCGTCCTGAGTGGAGCGGCGAGTATTTTTCATTAAACGCAGCCAAAGGATGTGCTTTAACTTTCACTTCCATCCACCTATTCCCCGACAAAGCCGTAAAAACAGCGAGGATTCATCCAGGGCACAAAAAACTATATTTTTACAGGATTGCTTAACTTTCCCAACCCTTCAATCTCAACATCCACAACATCACCATTTTTCAGGATGCCCACGCCTGCGGGTGTGCCGGTAAAAATAATGTCACCGGGTTCAAGCGTCATCACAGATGAGCAATATGCGATCAATGTGCTGACATTGAATACCATGTCGCGGGTGGATGCCATCTGGCGCATTTGCCCATTCACACGACAGGTGACCACCGCATCAGATGCGTCGAACTCGGTATCGATCCAGGGGCCAAAGGAACAGAA
>CAYLOW010000003.1:0-43918 GCA_964385315.1 uncultured Anaerolinea sp. | reverse complement strand
TCATGCTTTTATAGGTTAATCGTCTCCTCATGGATTTCATCAATAAACTAAACTCTCAACAACGGAATGCCGTCACCGCGCCCGATGGCGCTGTGCTGGTGGTGGCCGGGCCCGGCTCGGGCAAGACGCGCGTGCTGACCCAGCGTATCGCCTACCTGATCGGGTCCGAAGGAGTCCGCCCGTGGCAGATCCTGGCGGTCACGTTCACCAATAAAGCCGCGAAGGAAATGGACCAGCGCGTGAAGGTCATGCTGAACGAACAGGCGACCGACGGGATGATGCTGGGTACCTTCCACTCGATCTGCGCGCGCATCCTGCGGCGGGAAACCGATCACCTGCCGTTCGAATCGAACTTTGTAATCTTCGATTCCGATGACCAGGAACGGATCGTAAAAAACGTCATCAAGGAATTCAACTTAAACGAGAAACTCTACCGCGCCCAAAGCATTCACGGCGCCATTTCACGCGCCAAGAATGAACTCATCGGGCCGGATGATTATCCGATCAGCACCTATCGTGATGAAGTCATCAAACGGGTGTACATTGAATATCAGAAACGGCTGATCGCCAGCAATGCCGTCGATTTTGACGATCTGTTGGTTTATACCGCCCGTCTGCTGGAAGAGAATCCCGCCGTGCGTGATAAGTACGCGCAGAGATTCAGGCATGTGCTGGTGGATGAATTTCAGGATACCAATCTCGCGCAGTACGCGCTGGTCAAACAGCTGGCATCGCATCATAGAAATATCTTTTGCGTGGGCGACCCCGACCAGTCCGTGTACGGTTGGCGCGGCGCGGACTATCGAAACGTGCAGCGCTTCGAACAGGATTTTCCCGATGCGCAGGTGGTGTTGCTCGAGCAGAGCTACCGCTCGCGTCAGAACATTCTCGATACCGCCACGAGCATTATTGACCGCTCGACCAACCGCCACAAAAAACGACTCTTCAGCGACCGCGGTGTGGGCGATAAGATCTTTTTGCACGAAGCCTACAATGATTACGACGAAGCCGCCTTTGTGGTGGATACCATCGCCCAGCTGGTGCAGTCCAAACAATTTGAGCCCGGCGAATGCGCGGTCATGTACCGCACCAACGCCATGTCCCGCCTGATCGAAGAGGCATTCCTGCAGGCGCGGCTGCCCTACCGCCTGGTGGGCGCGCAGCGGTTTTATGGACGGCGCGAGGTCAAGGATGTGATCTCCTTCCTGCGCCTGGTTCACAACCCGTCGGATGAAGCCGCCCTGGGACGCATCATCAATGTGCCGCCGCGTGGCATTGGCGAGAAGACCTTAACCACCCTGCACCTGATCGCCCGTCAAAATGGGATGACCCCCGGCGCGGTGCTGCTCGACCTCGGGCGCGGCGCTGAATCATCCTTTTACAAATCCTTTACCGGACGTTCGGCCCTGCCCCTGGCTGACTTCGGCGGCATGTTCGCCAACTGGCGCGCACTCGCGGCCGTTGCCACCATCCCCGAACTCTTTGACCGCATCCTGAAGGACATCAATTATAAGGAGCATGTGGTCGAGGATGAATCAGACGAAAGCAAGGACCGCTGGGAAAACGTGCAGGAGTTGAAGCGCCTGGCCATGGAATTTTCCACGCGCACCATGGATGAGTTCCTCGAAACCATCGCGCTGGTTGCCGATCAGGACACCATCACCGACGCCAACGCGCCCACCCTGCTGACTCTCCACGCGGCCAAGGGGCTTGAATTCGGCGCGGTATTCATCGTCGGTCTGGATGATGGGATCATGCCGCACAGCCGTTCCTTCGATGACCCGGCCCAAATGGAGGAGGAACGCCGTCTCTTTTATGTGGGCATCACGCGCGCCAAGGATAAGCTGTACCTGCTGCGCGCCCTGCAACGCGGCGGACGCGGCATGTCTGAAACCACCGACGCCTCGCGCTTTCTGGATGACATCCCGGCCAATCTGCTGGAAGGTAAAACGCGCACGGGGCGTCCCACCGGTTCTTTTTCATCCTCTCAAAGTTACTCCAGAACCCCCACCCTGACCGAATCGCGGTGGACGGTTCCGCCGCCGCGGTCTGCTCCCCGGTCCGCGCCGGTTGCGGTCAGCAGCAAATTCAACTCCGGAGACCGTGTCAGGCATCCGTCATGGGGTGAAGGCATGGTATTGGAAAGTAAAATACAGGATAATGACGAGATCGTCGTGATCGAATTTAAATCCGTCGGGCTTAAGCGTTTGGCCGCGTCCCTGGCAAAATTGGAGATCATATAGCCTTGGCGGACCACAGATCAGCAAGGAGTTCTTATGCAATATGTTAATCTCGGCCGGACCGGGTTAAAGGTCTCGCGTTTGTGCCTGGGGATGATGAGCTACGGTTCAAAAACATGGAAGGAATGGGTCCTGGAGGGGGACGACGCGAGACCTTTTGTCAACCGCGCGCTGGATGCGGGCATCAATTTTTTCGACACCGCCGACGTATATTCATTTGGCGAAAGCGAGCGTATCACCGGCCGCATGCTGAAGGATATCAAACGCGAAAATATTGTGGTCGCCACCAAGGTCAATCAGCAAATGAGCAGCGACCCGAATGACCGCGGCCTGTCGCGCAAGCATATTATGGATTCGATCGACAAGTCGCTGAAGCGACTGCAAATGGATTATGTCGATCTGTATCAGATCCACCGCTGGGATACCAGCACCCCGATCGAAGAAACCATGGAAGCCCTGAACGATATCGTCCGCGCGGGCAAGGCGCGCTATATCGGCGCGTCTTCGATGTACGCCTGGCAGTTCATGAAGGCCCTGCATACCTCCGAAATCCATGGCTGGGCCAGGTTCGTGTCCATGCAGGATCACTACAACCTTGTCTATCGGGAGGAGGAACGCGAGATGATCCCGCTCTGCATGGACCAGGGCATCGGGTTGATCCCGTGGAGCCCGATGGCCCGCGGATTTTTCGCGGGTAACCGCAAACGCGGCGGGGGCGGTGAAACCACCCGCGCGCAGACCGATCCGTTCGCGAATGAGCTTTATTTCCGTGAAGAGGATTTTGTCATTGCCGAGCGTGCCGCCGAAGTGGCAAAGAGTCACAATGCAACGGCGTCGCAGATCGCGCTGGCCTGGGTGTTGAGCAAGCCTTATATCACCACACCCATTATCGGGTCCACCAGCCTCGGGCATTTGGACCAGGCGATCGCCGCGCTGGAAATTAAATTGTCCGCCGAAGAGATCCGGCTGCTTGAAGAAGCCTATCAACCGCACCCGATCCTGGGGCACAGCTAAAAATGTTCATTCGTATTCTCTATTTCGGATTCAGGGTCTACTGCTTTATCTTCCGCCCGATCCGCATGGGGGTGCGCGTGATGATGGTACAGGATGGGAAAGTCTGGCTGGTGCGCCAGACCTATATGCCCGGCTGGTTCATGCCGGGCGGCGGAATTAAAAAGGATGAAACTCTTGATGAAGCCGCGCGCCGTGAAGCGCGCGAAGAGACAGGCGCTGACCTTGGCGAGTTAACCTTAATGGGCGCGTATTCCAATTTCACTGAATGGAAAAGCGACCATAACATTGTTTTTGTCTGCACCGATTTTGAATTCAAAGGCAAACCGGACAGCGAAATCTCCGAACTGCGCGCCTTCGCCTTGAATGAATTGCCGGACGGCATCTGGCCCGGCCATCGCCGCCGCCTGCAGGAATATCAGGCGGGCCTTAAAAACCCGCAGTTCGGAACCTGGTGAAATAACATTTGGTTTTTTCTTTCACAGCCAGCACAAAGGAGACGACCATGCCAAAAAACCTGCCATCCACACCCGATGCCATCCTTAAAATGGAATGGGATGATTATGGGCCGCAATTTAAATTGCTGCAATCGACCCAGCTGACGCCAGAAAATGTAAATGACTGGCTGCTGGACTGGTCCGCACTTGCGGACAGACTGGACGAGCAATACACCCGCCTCTTTGTTGCCACCACCCAATTTACCAATGACAGGGAGATTGAAAAACAATTCAATCACTTTGTTGAATCCATTCAACCCCTGGCCCGGACCGAAGAACAAAAGTTGAAAGAAAAGATCCTCACAAGCGGTTTGCGGCCTGCAGCCTTTAAGATGGGCTTGAAGAGGATGCGCGCTGAAGCGGATATTTTTAGGGAGGCAAATCTCGAATTGCTGGTCGAAGAGCAAAAACTAAACGCTGAATACAACAGGAACATTGGCTCGCAGACTGTGCTTTGGGAGGGGCAGGAGCGCACGGCTTCCCAAATGTTTTCATTGCTTTTTGAAAAAGACCGTGCCATTCGCGAAAAGGCATGGAAGGCGGGTGTGGATGTACGTCTTGAAAATAGGGATGCCATTAACGATCTCTGGAAAAAATTTATGGCGGTGCGTCTAAAAATTGCACAAAACGCCGGGCTGCCGGATTATCGCGCGTATGTCTGGGCACAAAAATTCCGCTTTGATTATTCGCCCGACGACTGCAAAACTTTCCATAAAGCCATTGAGGAAGTAGTCGTTCCGGCGGCAAAGCGTATATCGGAAAAGCGCAGGCAGAAGCTGGGGCTTGAATCGGTGCGACCGTGGGATCACCTGGTGGACACTTCCGACGCGGTTCCGCTAAAACCGTATGAAACAGTGAATGAGCTGATCTCCAGGGCGAGGGATATTTTTACCAAAGTGGACCCGAAATTCGGCGGATACTTCCAGATCATGATCGATGAGAATTTACTCGATCTCGACAGCCGCAAGAACAAGGCACCGGGCGGATACAACCTGATCTACGGTGTCAGTAAAAGACCGTTCATTTTCATGAACAACACGGGAGTGCATGAAGACGTGATCACCCTGCTGCATGAAGGCGGCCATGCCTTTCACGCGTTTGAAGCGGGTGTGGTTCCGTATTTTCATGAGCGTTCTGAAAATTATGTGCCGGCTGAGTTCGCAGAAGTCGCTTCGATGGCAATGGAACTGCTTGCTTCCCCTTACATCACAAAGGAACATGGCGGTTACTATTCAGAGGCCGATGCCGCGCGCGCCCGCCTTGAACATCTTGAATCGATCATCGTCCAGCTGCCCTACCTGGCATTGGTGGATGCCTTCCAGCACTGGATCTATGAAAATCCGCAGGACGGTTCAAACCCGGTTTTATGTGAAAATAAATGGGGTGAACTATGGGATCGCTTTATGTCCCATGTTGATTACAGCGGACTTGAAGACGCCAAGAAGACCCACTGGCATCGGCAGCTGCACATTTTTACCCTTCCGTTTTATTATATAGAATATGCCCTTGCCGAATTTGGCGCGCTGCAGATCTGGGCAAATGCGCTCAAAGACCAAAAGCCGGCCGTTGAAAATTACCGCAAGGCGCTTGCCCTTGGCGGAACGGTCTCATTGCCTGAGTTATTTGAAACAGCGGGCGCAAAATTCGCTTTCGATGCAAAGACGCTTAAAATATATGTTGACCTGCTCGAAGAACAGATCGAAAAGCTCGAACAGGCAGAAAATTGAAACGAATGGGCGCGGGGCTGTTCCGTGCTCATTTTCGTTTGGTAAAATAGTTGTGAAATATTTCACCGGAGGATTGCAATGGCAAATTCTATGAAAATCGTGATTCCAATGGCGGGGTGGGGAACCCGTATGCGCCCGCACACTTGGAGCAAGCCCAAACCCCTGGTCAGCGTGGCAGGCAAGACCTCGCTCGAACACCTGCTCGACATGTTCAAAACATTGCCCGACCCCGAAAATACGGAATATATCTTCATCCTCGGTCCATACCTGGGTGAAATGCAAATTCCCCCGTTCATCAAGGAGCATTACCCCGAACTCAAAGCCCGCTTTGTGGTTCAGCATGAGATGAAGGGACAGTCGCACGCGCTTTCCCTGGCGCGCGAGTATTTGCAGGGCCCCATGATCATGTGCTTCTCGGATACCCTGATGGAAACAGACTTTTCCTTCCTGTCCAATGAGAAATCAGACGGGGTAGCCTGGGTCATGCCTGTGGAGGATCCGCGCCGCTTTGGGGTGGCCGAGGAAGGCGCCGACGGCTGGGTGACCCGTTTTATTGAAAAACCGCAAAGCATGGATAACAACCTGGTGGTGGTCGGCTGTTACTATTTCAAGAGCGCCGAACAGGTGCTCGCCGCGATAGACCTGCAAATGGAACGCGGCGTGATGCTCAAGAATGAATACTTCATGACCGACGCCATCTCCATCATGATCGAGGGCGGGGCGAAGATCCGTACGAACAGCATCAGCACCTGGCTGGACACGGGCACCATTGACGCCACTTTGGAGACGAACCGCATCATGCTCGAACGGGGCGCGGATAATTCATCCGAGGCGGCAAACATCCCCACGGTTAAGATCGTACCGCCCGTCTTTATCCACCCGACGGCCAAGGTGGATGCGGCGGTCATTGGGCCGCATGTCTCCATCGGCCCAAATTGTATTGTCAGCTCGGCAGTGATCTCTGACAGCATCATTGAAGAGGGCACACAGATCAGCCGCACCATCCTCACGCATTCCCTGATCGGCCGCAATTGCCGCGTGGAAGGACAGGCGAAGAAGGAAGAGGTATCTACCCTCAATATCGGCGACAACAGCAGTGTCATCAGCTCGTAGCGCAATGGATATCGTTGAGTGCCGTTCTGATACGGAATATGCCGAAAGGCCGCTTTCCTTAATGTGGCTGGGATGCCGCCACGAGATCGCAGAAATATTGGCGCGCTGGCGCGGACCCGCCGAAAAAGGGTTCCGCGTAAAGACCGTCAAAGGTCTGGCTTTTGAAATTACGTACCAGGAATTTTCTGACGACTGGCACGTTCAACCCCTGTAGGAGGCTCGAGAATAATGGATGAAAACCAAAGACTTTCAAAACGCGTGGCGGAATTAAAGCCCAGCGGTATTCGCAAGTTTTTCGATATTGTGGCCACCATGAAGGATGTCATCTCCCTGGGCATTGGCGAACCGGATTTCACCACGCCCAAGCCGATCCTTGAGGCGGGCATGCGTTCCCTTCAAAACGGCGAAACACACTATACATCCAATCACGGCAAGCTGGAGCTGCGCAAGGGGATCACCGATAATTTACAGAACCTGTATAAAGTGAGCTATGACCCCGCGACTGAAGTCATCGCGACCGTGGGCGTTTCAGAAGCGTTGTATCTCACGTTCACCGCGCTGCTCGAGCCCGGCGACGAGGTCATTATCCCGACCCCGTGTTTTGTCGCCTACCAGGCCGAAGTGATCCTTGCGGGCGGTGTGCCGGTTGAAATTCCCGCGCGGCTTGAAAATGATTTCGCCATTGATCCTGATGATATTCGCAAAGCGATCACCCCGCGCACGAAGGTGATCTTCATCGGCTACCCATCCAACCCGACCGGCGCGGTCGCGCCGCGTGAAGTCATGCTCGAGATCGGAAAGATCGCGGAACAGCATAACCTGATCGTGGTCTCGGATGAGATCTACGACCGCCTGGTGTATGATTTTGATCACGTCTGTTTCCCCGCGCTGGATGAGGGGCTGCGGAATCGTACAGTGCTGCTCGGCGGCTTCTCGAAGGCCTATGCCATGACCGGCTGGCGTATTGGTTATGCCTGCGCCCCGAAGGATATTTTACAGGGCATGCTGCGGGTTCATCAATACACCATCATGTCCGCGCCGACCACCGCGCAGGACGCGGCGATCGAAGCCTTGAAGTCAGGCGAACCGCATGTGAAGGAAATGGTGGCCGAATATGACCGCCGCCGCAGATTAATGGTCGCGGGTTTTAACAAACTCGGCCTTTCGACCTTTGAACCGCGCGGCGCTTTTTACACCTTCCCGAATATCCGCGCCTCCGGCATGGATGAGGAAACTTTTGCTGAAACATTGCTGCGCGAAGAAAGCGTGGCGGTTGTACCGGGCAGCGCCTTCGGCCCCGGCGGGGAAGGTTTTGTGCGCGCCTGTTACGCCACCGAATACAGCAAGATCGAAGAAGCCCTGCACCGCATGGAACGGTTTATGAGCCGGCACGGGTAAAAACACACAGCAGCATTCAAAAGGAGTGGGCTTCACGAAGCATCCCGCTCCTTTTTCTTTTATCCCAGAGGTGTCTTATGGAATACACGATCTCCGAACTTCAGCAAAAAATGTCTAAAGGCGAATTAACTGCGCTGCAAGCCGCTGAATCTTATTTGGAAAGGATCCATGCCATCGATCAA
This sequence comes from uncultured Anaerolinea sp., assembly GCA_964385315.1. GTDB lineage: Bacteria > Chloroflexota > Anaerolineae > Anaerolineales > Villigracilaceae > Villigracilis. The sequence continues at coordinate 35,750 of CAYLOW010000003.1, read as the reverse complement.
AACGGCGCGCGGGTTAATTCAGTCATCGAATTGAATCCGGACGCACAAAGCATCGCGGCAGGGCTTGACGCGGAAAGGCTCAGCGGCCGGGTGCGGGGCCCGCTCCATGGGGTACCGATCCTGATCAAGGACAATATTGATACGCACGATAAAATGCAAACCACCGCGGGGTCCCTCGCGCTTGAAGGGAATATGGCCGCGCGGGATGCGTTTATCGTCAGGCAATTGCGGAAAGCAGGCGCGGTGATCCTGGGCAAGACGAATCTCAGTGAGTGGGCAAATTTCCGTGGAAAGCGCTCTGTCAGCGGCTGGTCGTCACGCGGCGGGTTGACGCGTAATCCTTACGCGCTTGACCGCTCGGTCTGCGGGTCATCGTCGGGTTCGGGTGCAGCCGTCGCCGCAAATTTTTGCGCGGCGGCCATCGGTACAGAGACGGACGGCTCGGTCATTTGCCCCGCGCAAACGAACGGCATCGTGGGTATAAAACCCACGCTTGGCTTGTTGAGCCGCAGCGGGATCATTCCCATCGCGCACAGCCAGGATACGGCGGGCCCAATGGCCCGCACCGTGGCAGACGCCTCGATTCTGCTTGGTGCATTAACGGGTGTTGACAAAAACGACCCGGCCACCGCGGCCGGCGCAAAACATATCATAAAAGATTACACAAAATTTCTGGATAAGGACGGCTTGCGAGGCGCGCGCATCGGTGTTGCAAGGAACATGTGCGGCACGGATCCCCGTATCCTCGAACTCTTCGAGCGCAGCATCAGCCTGATGAAGAATCTTGGCGCGGTCATGATCGATCCTGCGAACCTGCCGAACTTCGATAAATTTGGCAAGACCGAAGGCGAAGTACTGCATTATGAATTCAAGGCGGACCTGAATAAATATCTCGCCGGCGCGAATGCGCGTGTGAAAACCATGAAGGATGTCATCAGGTTCAATGATGAAAACAGGGCGCGGGTGATGCCGTACTTTGGGCAGGAGCACATGCTCGCCGCCCAGGAGAAAGGCGGCCTGCGCGATAAAAAATACCGCGAGGCATTGGCGAAAAATCATTTGCTGACACGCAGAAACGGCATTGATGCCGTGATGAAGAAATATAAACTTGACGCCCTGATCGTCCCCTCCGGCGGTCCCGCGTGGATGATCGATCTCGCCAACGGTGACGCGATCAACTGGGATATGGAAAGCACCTCTCCCGCGGCGGTTGCGGGCTATCCTCATATTACCGTGCCAATGGGCTATATCTTTGGTCTGCCGGTTGGAATTTCATTCTTCGCAAAAGCCTGGCAGGAACCGGTCTTGATCAAACTCGCCTACGCATATGAGCAGGCGTCCAGGGCGCGGGTTGAGCCGGTTTTTTTGAAGACGGCGAAGTTTTGATAAATAAACAGAGCGGGCCTTTGCGAAGACCCGCTCTGTTCTTGTTGATGGGAAAGCACCCTGGTCGGGGGGATGTGTTATTTCAATTGCAGGGATTAACCGAACGAAATTCCCAGGTCTTTGGCGGTCAGGACAATGTCTGAATCCATGGGCACCATTTTCATCTTGCCCATGGCCTCTTCGATCGGCACATATTTGACCTGCGGGGGGTCGAGCGCCACCATCACCCCGGAATACCCCTCTTCGAGTCCGCGCACGGCGGCCGCTCCAAAACGCAGGGCGGTCAGACGGTCAAAGGATGTGGGCGAACCGCCGCGCAGCAGGTGCCCAAGCACAACCAGGCGTGTCTCTTTTCCTGAGATCTCATGAATATCAGCCGCCACTTTTTCGCCGATGCCGCCCAGGCGCTCCGCGCGTCCCGCTTCACGTTCAACCACCGATAGTCCGCCGCCCACGGGTATTGCACCCTCTGCCACGACGATGATGGTGAACTTGCTGCCCTGTGCTTCGCGTTCCTTGATCTTCTCCACCACTTTGAGAATATCGTAGGGGCGTTCAGGGATCAGGATGACATCTGCAGAAGCAGCCACGCCCGAGTGCAGGGCGATCCAGCCGGCGTAGCGTCCCATGACTTCCACAACCATCACACGCCCATGCGATGCGGCGGTTGAATGCAGGCGGTCAAGCGCTTCGGTGGCAAAGCCGACGGCGGTATCAAAACCGAAGGTCACATCTGTTTTATCCAGGTCATTGTCGATCGTCTTTGGTACCGAGATCAGGCGCAGACCTTTTTTTGATAACACGCTTGCAATGGCCAAAGACCCGTCCCCGCCGACGGTGATGAGCGCGTCAATGTGGTGCAGCCGGAATCCGCGAACGATCTCATCGGTGCGGTCCACTTCTTCTGTGGTCCCGTCGGGATGCGTGATCGGATACTTGAGCGGATTGTTGCGGTTGCTTGTTCCCAGAATGGTGCCGCCCAGATGGGTAATTCCCCTGACCCTTTCACGCGTCAGCGGGACAAACCCGCCGTCCGGGTATTCTTCGGGTGATAAGATTCCGTGAAAACCGTCGAGGACACCGTAAACTTCCCAACCGCGCATGATCGCGGTAAGCGCCGCCGCGCGAATGACAGCATTTAAACCGGGCGCGTCACCGCCGCCGGTGCTGATCGCTATTTTTTTAATTTGCACTTTTTGTTTTGCAGGCATAAACATTCTCCGTATTTTTTTATACTATTAAGGGTGGATTATAGTCCTGAATGGCATCTGCGCATGAAATTCGAGCTGCATTAAGGGGACTCGCGTTTTTATCCAATTGGCTCAAGTGCCGGGGCTCTTGCACAGAATCAATGGGTATAATTGCCCGACATACAAAATACTGCACGCAAGGGAAAGAAGACAATATGAGAAAAACGATCTATATCGGCACCGACGGCGGCGCGACCACATCCAAGGTAGGCGGTGTATGGAGTGACGGTTCAACCATCTCGACAAAATTATTGCAAGCCCCCACCAATTCGAACCAGGGCCCGGACTCTGTTGTAAGCAGCTGGGTCGAAGCCATCAACGCGTACCTGACTCAAAATGACCTGAGCTGGGAACAGGTCGGCGGGGTGGGGCTGGCAATTCCAGGACCATTTCAACGCTACGGCGTGTTTGACCATTCCGCCAACCTGCCCGACAGCTTTACCGGCTTTGATGTGCACACCGCCTATAGTGACGCCCTGTCCGAACGCGCGGGGCGCGCCATCCCGCTGACCGTTGGAAACGACGGGAACATGGGTGGTGTGGCCGAAGCCCAGCATGCGCGCGGCAACAGTAATGGCACAGTGCTGTTGCTGGCTCCTGGCTCCGGGCTGGGGTGTGCCTACATCGACCAAACCGGGCTGGCCCTGGACGGCGACACCCTGGCTGGCATGGAAGCCGGTCACATGCCGGCGCCCCTGCATTTGCTTGGCACCAGAGCCTATCCTTGCGGGTGCGGACGAACCTGGGGCTGTGTTGAAGTCTATACCAGCCTTTCGGGGCTGCCCTACCTGCTTGAAGAAAAACTGGAAAAATATCCCAATCACCCCCTGGCGAAATCGCCTCTTCCTCCCAAGCAGCGTGCCTTTGCCCTGCGCGGGCTGGCTCAACAGGGTGATCCGCTCGCTGTGGAATTGTTCGACTTACAAGCCCGAGCCATGGGGCTGCATGTTGCCAATCTGGCCATGGCGCTTGATCCAAAATTCGTGGTCATCGGCGGCGGTTTGATGGATCCAGAATCAACCACCACCGCCTTCCGCGAGCGTTATCTAAACATCGTGCGCTCGGCCGCCCGTGAATATCTGTGGCCCTGCCAGCGTGATACCATTAACATTGTCCCTGCCGTGCTTGGAGACCTTTCACAGGCCATTGGGGCGGCCCTGGCTGCCATGTATAAAAACAGGGCGTAGAAGATTTTTTCTTGACGCAATATCCTCTCCCGCATATAATCCGGTTATTCAGAAGTAGTACGCGGCTGAACTGTTGATAGAGAAGGAAGCCATTGGCTGAAAGCTTCCAAAGCAAAAAGCCGCCGAAGTCGTCTGAATTATCTGGCGAAGAAAGGCCCCGGCCGAGTAGACCGTCACGGGATCGCCCGTTACAGCGTAAACCAATGATCGTTGGTTGCAGAGTGCAGTCGCAAGGCTGAACTGAGGTGGTACCGCGGAGCCGCACGCTTCGTCCTCTTATGGATGAGGCGTGTTTTGTTTAATGAAATCAGAGCGCGCAGCAGCGCCCCTTTTTCGAAAGGGTGAAACCCTCAATGAGTTGGATTTGCAATTCGTCAACATCCGCCATAGCCAACAGCACACGGGCGAACTTTAAGAATGGTTGGGCACTCAATATAAAACATAACCGGGCTGACCATGGACACAGGAGTCTAAAATGACCAAACAGGAATTACCAAAAACCTACGATTTCAAAGCCACCGAATCACGCATCTACGCCATGTGGGAAAGCGGCGGATATTTCAAGCCGCATAATGATCCCAACAAGCCTGATTTTGATCCGAATGTCAAACCGTTCGTCATCTCGATCCCGCCGCCGAATGTGACCGGGGAACTGCACATTGGCCACGCCATGTTCGTCAGCGTGGAAGATCTGATGATCCGCTATCACCGCATGAAGGGCTTTTCAACTTTATGGGTCCCGGGTTCGGATCACGCGGGCATTGCCACGCAGTTAATGGTGGAGCGCGACCTGCTCAAAAACGAGGAGATCACCCGCGAGGAATTCGGCCGCGAAAAATTTATTGCCCGTACCTGGGAATGGAAACACAAATACGGAGGCATGATCTACAACCAGATCCGGCGCCTCGGCGCATCCTGTGATTGGGACCGGGAACGCTTCACCCTTGATGAGGGCTTGAGCCGTGCGGTGCGCGAGGCATTTGTGCGCCTGTATGAAAAAGGATTGATCTATCGCGGCCCGCGTCTTATCAACTGGTCGCCCGGGCTCAAGACCGCCGTGTCTGACCTCGAAGTGGAATACACCGAGGAACAAGCCACACTGTATTATTTTAAATATATGCTCGCGGGCTCGGATGAATTTATCCCCGTGGCGACGATCCGCCCTGAAACGATCCTGGGCGATACCGCGGTTGCTGTGCATCCCGAAGATGAACGCTTCAAGAAATTCATTGGCAGAAAGGTTGTTGTGCCGATCCTTGGGCGTGAGATTCCCGTCATCGCGGATGAATACGTCAGCATTGAATTTGGAACTGGTGCGCTGAAGATCACACCCGGGCATGACCCGAACGACTATGCCATCGCGCAGCGTCACAACCTGCCGATCATCTCCATGCTCGACAAAGAGGCTAAGGTCAACGAAAATGGCGGCAAGTATCAGGGCCAGGATCGGATCGTGGCGCGCAAAAATATTTGGGCTGATATGAAAGACGGCGGGCTGGTCATCAAGACCGAGCCCTACACGACCACCATCCCGCGCTCACAGCGCGGCGGCGAAATTGTCGAGCCGATGATCTCTGAACAATGGTTCGTGAAAATGGAATCGCTCGCGGCCAAGGGTCTTGATGCGGTCCGCACCGGCCAGATCAGGATCGTGCCCGAGCGCTTCGAAAAAGTGTATTATAACTGGCTCGATAACATCAAGGATTGGTGCATCAGCCGTCAACTGTGGTGGGGGCATCGCATCCCGGTCTGGTATTGTCCCGAGCGCCACATGACCGTGGCGCGCGAAGATCCCACGCAATGCGCGACCTGTGGTTCGAAGGAAATTCATCAGGATGATGATGTGTTGGATACATGGTTCTCATCGGGCTTGTGGCCGTTCTCGACACTGGGCTGGCCCGAGCAAACACCAGACCTGAAATATTTTTACCCGACCTCCTACATGGAAACGGGCTATGATATTTTGTTCTTCTGGGTTGCGCGCATGATCATGACCGGGCTTGAGTTTACAGAAGTCCCGCCGTTTCACACCGTCTATCTCCACGGGCTTGTCCGTGATGAGCACGGGCATAAGATGTCCAAGACCAAGGGCAACGTGATCGACCCGCTGATCGTGATGGATGAGTTCGGCACCGATGCGCTGCGCTTCACGCTGCTGGTCGGTTCAACACCCGGAAACGACACCAATGTCGGCTTGAAGAAAGTGGAAGCAAACCGCAATTTCGCAAACAAGATCTGGAATGCGGGCAGGTTTGTGATCAATATGATCGACGGATTGGAAAATTTCGAAGATCAAAAATCGAACGCCGGGTGGTCCCTCGCCGACAGCTGGATCTGGGCGAAGATGCAGATCCTTATCCGCGACGTGGAACGCCAGTTTCAGAATTTCCAATACGGCCAGGCCGGCCAGCAGATCTACGAGTTCCTCTGGTCTGACTTCGCAGATTGGTACCTTGAGATCGCGAAGGGCCAAATGCAAAACGAATCAGCCAGAAAACAAACGATCGAAACGCTGGTGCGCGTGTTTGATATTTCACTGCGTTTGCTGCACCCGTTCACCCCCTTCATCACTGAAGAAGTTTGGGGACATTTGCGAAATGCCCTGCTTGAATCGCCGCTGTCATACCTTGCCAAAGACTGGCCCGAAGTGTTGATCGTCGCCAAATTCCCCGAGCCGCGTGATCCCGAAGGCTGGGAGGAATCCAAGATCGCAGATTTCACACTGATCCAGGAATTGGTGCGTTCCATCCGCAACCTGCGCGCAGAAAATAACGTCGCGCCATCCAGAAAACTTTCCGCGCAATTTGCCGCAGGTGATAAAGTGGAATTGCTCAAAGGGCAATCTGCGATGATCGCCGCATTGACCGGTTTAAATCCGGATGAGCTCAAGATCGATGCAGTCATCAAACAAAAGCCGGAAGACAGCACTGCGATTGTGGCCGGCTCGGTCGAGATATACATCCCGCTCGCGGGCATGGTGGATCTTGCAAACGATAAACCCCGCCTCGAAAAGGAATTGAAGGAAGCACAGTCCCATATCGAGCGTTTGGAGAAACTCCTCTCCAGTGATTTTGCCAACAAAGCCCCCGCCGCGCTGGTCGCAAAAGAACGCGAGAAGTTGGAAGGCTATAAGGATACGGCTGAGAAGATCAAGGCGCAGTTGAAGTAACGCGGCTGAGTCCGGGTTTATTAAAATACTCTAATCCACACCCGTCATTTTCTTTTGTATACTGGTGGTTAAGTCCGATGGGGAGTAGCCTCCCGGTAAGTTGGGATGTGCAGTCGTCTATACGGAAATATTTTCCCGGCTGTTCTGTCAATGGCAAGACCATCGTCAATCTTTGGCGATGGTCTTTTTATTTGTGACCTTCGCCCGGTCCCTGGAGAAGATCAATGTTTAAAAAATGGAAAACGAACAGGAAACCCTTCCCAAAATTTACCCTGCCGCCTTTATCGGAGCTTATATTTGGTGTACACTTCCGCTAGCGCGGCGGTATGTCCCCGGGTATAAATGGAGTCTGACCGGCGCTTTTTGAATGTGTGTGAACCTTTTTTGCCAAAACCACCATACACTGTCACTGGCATGCATCATGCCTTCATAAATAAAACCATACTGGACGATAAATAATGAACTGGCATCTCGTAGATATTCAAGAAAGTATTTCCAACTTAAACTCAGATCAGCAAAATGGCTTATCCAAATCTGAAGCCGCGGCCCGGCTTGCTGAATATGGCGCAAATGAACTCGTGGAACGCGGCGGACGCAAACCTCTGACCATCTTGTGGGAACAACTCACCGCCACGATGGTCCTGATCCTCATTGTGGCGGCAATCGCTGCAGGGCTGCTTGGCGATACAAAGAACACCATTGCGATCCTATCCATTGTTGCATTGTATGCCTTCCTTGGTTTTACACAGGAATACCGCGCTGAAAAAGCCATCGCGGCGCTCAAGAAAATGTCCGTGCCCAACGTGCGTATCTTGCGTGATGGGAAATTGCAGGAATTCCCCGCGCATGATCTTGTGCCTGGCGACATCCTCCAGCTTGAAACAGGCAACGTCCTCCCGGCGGATATACGACTGCTTGAAGCCGTAAATTTGCGCATTCAGGAAGCCGCGCTTACCGGAGAATCCGAACCCATTGAAAAACACACGGCGGTCCTTTCCGGTGAAGACCTGCCTCTCGGCGACCGCCGCAATATGGGTTATATGGGGACCATCGTCACACAGGGGCGCGGACTTGCGCTGGTCATTGCCACAGGCATGCAGACCGAACTTGGCAAGATCGCCGATCTCATTCAACAGGTCAAGCAGGAAAACACCCCGCTTCAACGGCGGCTTGATGCGCTGGGCAAAAACCTCGCGCTGATCGGCGTTGGCATTGCCGGGTTGATCTTTGTTCTGGGGCTTATACGTGGTGATGAATTTCGTCACATGCTTCTCTCTGCGGTCAGCGTTGCTGTCGCCGTGGTCCCGGAAGGCCTGCCCGCTGTGGTCACTGTCACATTGGCGCTTGGCTCACAGCGTATGCTGCAGCGGAATGCCCTCATTCGTAAACTGCCCGCGGTGGAAACCCTTGGTTCGGTCACGGTCATATGCTCGGATAAAACAGGTACACTGACCGAAAACCGCATGAGCGTGGTTGTGTTGGATGTCGCCGAACATGCCCTGGACCTGACGGAAGAAGTCGGACGCAATGGCGTGCTTCATGCCACCCGCGGTCTGGGTGCGCCCGCCCAATCCTCTTTGTCACTGGCTGCCATTGGCGGCGCGCTCTGCAATGACTCAAAGCTGGTGGATACAGGCGATGATCATTATCACACCCTTGGTGATCCCACCGAGGGCGCATTGGTTGTCGCTGCTGCGAAGATGGGGTATTGGAAATCTTCGCTCGATGCCTCCTTCCCGCGCACTGCTGAACTGCCGTTCGACTCGGAACGCAAGCGTATGACCACCGTTCACAACCTTGAACGCTACGATCCCGCGGTGCTTGCAGGGCTTGAAGTTGGCACCCGTCGTTACATCGCCTTCACCAAAGGCAGCGTTGACGGATTGCTTGACATCGCGACTCATATTTGGGTGGAGGGGAAATCCCAGGCGCTGGACGCAGAGTGGAAGTCCAAGATCATGGCGGCAAATGACCGCCTTGCAAAGAAAGGGATGCGCGTTCTTGGAGTCGCATTCCGCCTGATGGATTCCATCCCCGAAATTATCCAAACCGACCTCGAACAGCAGTTAACCATTGTCGGCTTGTTTGGCATGATCGACCCGCCGCGTGCCGAAGTGAAGGAGGCGGTTGCTACCTGCCGTGCCGCCGGCATTCGTCCGGTGATGATCACAGGCGACCACCCGCTGACCGCGATTGAAATTGCGCGCCAGTTGGGCATCACTGATAACCGCCGTGCGTTGACTGGCGTTGAAATTGAAAAATTAAGTTTTAATGAATTGAAAAATGTGGTCGAAGAAGTCAACATATTTGCCCGTGTTGCACCCGAACACAAGCTGAAGATCGTGCAGGCGCTGCAGGAAAGGGGTCATATTGTTTCGATGACGGGCGATGGCGTGAACGACGCGCCCGCGCTCCGCAAAGCGGATATCGGCGTGGCGATGGGCATCACTGGGACGGATGTTTCCAAGGAGGCTTCAGACCTGGTTTTGCTCGACGATAACTTCGCAACCATTGTTGCGGCTGTAAGGGAAGGCCGTACGATCTACGACAACATCCGCAAGTTCGTGCACTTCAGTGTGGCGGGTAATATTGGCAAAGTACTGGTTATGGTGCTTGCCCCGTTCCTTGGCAAGCCTTTGCCGCTTTTGCCTTTGCAATTACTCTGGCTTAACTTATTGACGGATGGTTTACTTGGCCTGGGTATGGGTGTGGAAAACCCCGAAGCCGACACGATGAAGCGCGCGCCGTTCTCACCAAAAGAAGGTGTCTTCTCACGCGGCGCAGGGGTGCAAACCATTTGGGCCGGCGCGTTGATCGGCTCTCTCGCCCTGGGGCTTGGCTCCCTGTACTACTTTACCGGCCGTCCTGAATGGCAGACCATGATCTTCACCTCACTGGCGTTTATGCAGGTTTTTCAGGCATTGGCTTCCCGTTCGTCGAAAGATTCATTGTTCAAGATCGGCGTGCTGAGCAATCCCCTGCTGGCGGGCATGGCTCTATTGGTGGTTGTATTGCAATTGATGGTCATGTACATCCAGCCGCTGGCGGACTTCTTTGAAGTCATCCCCCTTCATGGGTTTGACCTATCCATTGCCGCTGGTGCTGGCCTGATCGTATTTATAGTAATGGAATTAGGGAAACGGTTGAAGAGGAAGTAACCCGATAAACAGTGCTCAGGTAAAAGAAAAGGGTCTTTGCATCCTCCCGCTTCTCCTGATGAAGAAGCGGGGGGATGTTTATAATCCAGGCGGGTGATGCACGGCCTGATTGTTTTTTCGATATTGGGGCTTTATGACCAGTCCACAAGAATATGCACCCCCTTGAAAATACCATGTACAAAACCTTTTGTAATTGAGTAGAATACAGCCCATGCAAAACAAAGTCACCACTTCCATTATTACCCTTTTCCTGCTTACATTTATTCTGTCAGCATGTTCGTCATTTGCTCCCGTGCCGACAGTGACACCCACCGCATCGTTGATCCCAACTGCAACTGTCCCTCCCCTGCCGACGAATACCCCGGTGCCGACAGCCACACCAGTGCCGGTGCTCGAGCGCGCAAAATACACACTGAACACCACCATTGACTACGACGCTCATACTGTTACAGTAGGCGAGACGATCCTTTATCCCAACTACACAGGCCGCCCGCTCGACACGCTGGTGATTGCCGTTGTCCCCAATTTGTGGGATGGAAGCTTCTTTCTCACGGGACTTTCCATCAACGGTGAGCCAGTCTCTGCCTACACCCTGGCCGGTCAGCGGCTTGAGATTGCCCTGCCGTCTTTATTTAAACCTGATGAAGTCATGAAGATAGATGTTCAGTTTAATCTTTCATTGCCATTTGCCGAACAGGAAGACCCGGGTATTTCGCGTCCGCGGATTTACGGCTACACAAAACGGCAGTTGAATCTTACCAATTGGTACCCCTTTGTTGTGCCAAATATCAACGGGGAATGGGTTTTGCACGATCCCTGGTATTATGGCGAACATCTTGCTTATGATTCTGCCGATTATGAAGTCAATCTCAAGTTTACAGATCCGGCAACCGTGCCGATCGTCGCTGCAAGCGGCGTCCCCGAACCACAGGATGGATTCACCCGCTATACCATCACCTCGGCACGGACGTTCGCTCTCGCCGCAAGCCGCGAGTTTGTCGTTTCCAGTATTTTAGTGGGCGATGTGACTGTTTCAAGCTATTACTTTCCTTTCAACGAAATGGGCGGGCAGGCCGCCCTGCAGGCCAGCGCCGAGGCGTTAAATGTGTTCAGTATCCGGTATGGGCCGTATACGCATAAGACACTTTCGCTGGTGATGGGTGACTTTAACGACGGTATGGAATATTCCGCGTTCTTTTACCTCAGCCGCGATTTTTATGGCCTCTATGATGAGACGCCCGCCAACTACCTGACCTTCGTTGCTGTCCATGAGACATCCCATCAATGGTGGTTTGAACAGGTCGGCAATGACCAGGCTCAACAACCCTGGCTGGACGAATCGCTGGCGACATACTCCGAGCGGGTCTATTATGAAAATATACATCCCGACCTGATCGGCTGGTGGTGGTCGTACCGGATCGATTTCTACAACCCGCAGGGTTTTGTGGATATCGCAATTTATGATGGACAGGGATTTCGTCCCTACACCAACACGGCATATTTTCAGGGGGCGCACTTCCTCGACGAGCTACGTGCACGGATTGGCGACGAGGCTTTCTTCGCCTTCCTGCAGGATTATCTTTTACAGGGGCGCGGCAAAATCGTCACCTCTGGTGACTTCTTCCGTATCTTAAGCACCCATACCAGCACGGACTTCTCAGACATCGTACGCAAGTATTTTCAGAATATTTATTAATGATCATGCACCGAGCAAAATTCATTGGAGCCATGGGACACCCATCACGGAATAGGTATGGTTTTTTCCGTATTCCCTGCTTTATCGTTTTGCTTGCCCTGCTTGCCTCCTGCTCCACCCAGCCCCCTGCCCCTGCTCCACAGGTTTTCCCGACCTTTCTTTTAGTCACGCAGGACCCCAATGCTTCCCCGACGCCAACGCCATTCCAGCCTTCGGGGGGGATTGATACACCGCTGCCGACCTTTACACAGGTACCGCCGGTGACAGAAACTCCAACGGTTACCCTGACGCCCATCCCAACCCTGACGCCGACGCTGACTCCGATTCCGCCTGCACCTGTTGTCGTTCCTGTTACAACAGCCGCACCCCAGCCTGTAAACCCTTCCCGTACAAATTATATTTTCTCCGCGGTGTTGGATTTTGATGCGCACACGCTTGACGTGGATGAAACGATCCGTTATTACAACAATACGGGTGTTGCGCTGTCCGATATTGTTTTATCTGTTCAGCCCAACCGATATGGCGGCGCATTTTCCCTGTTTTCGGTTTTTCAGGATAACGTGGCGCTGACGACGTATTCGCTCAACGGACAGCGCCTGGCCTTGAACCTGCCCCAGGCACTCCAGTCAGGTTCCGCCACCACACTGGGTATTAAGTTCAAGATCAATATTCCAGCAAAAGCATCCGACGGTCTTTTTGGTTATGACTTTAATCAGATCGACCTCGTGGACTGGTATCCCTTTGTTGTACCGTACGTCAATGGATGGGTGCTGCATGATCCCATGTCGTTTGGCGAGCATCTTGTTTATGACGCGTCAGATATTGAGTTAAATCTCAAAACAGACTCGAATGTGGTGGTGGCGGCAAGCGCGCCCGCAGAGCAAAACGGCGAGTGGACCCGCTACCGGCTTTATAGTGCACGCACATTTGCCCTGTCGGCGAGCGACGAGTTTCTGATGACTGAATCAGCCGTCGGGCCGGTGAAGATCCGCTCGTATTATTTTGATGGCTATAAAGCCGCAGGCGAGGGAATTCTGTATGCGGCTGTGCAGGCTGTCAGTATTTATTCCATCAAATTCGCGCCGTATCCCTATGAAACGCTTGCGATCGTGCAAACCGATATTCATGACGGCATGGAATATGATGGATTGGTTTTCATTGCTTCGGATTTTTACGGGCAATACGGCGGCGGTGCAAAGAATAATCTTGTGTCCATCGGTGTGCATGAGATCGCGCATCAATGGTGGTTCGGGTTGGTGGGCAATGACCAGGCAATGGAACCCTGGCTGGATGAAATGATGGCAACCTACAGCGAGAGGATCTTTTACGAATACAATTATCCGCGCTACGGCGATTGGTGGTGGCAGTTCCGCGTGGATTACTTTACCCCGGGCGGGTATGTGGATACCCCCATTTACAGCGGCGGCACCTTCCGCGCGTACACCAATGCTGTGTATTTGCGCGGGGCGCATTTTATGGAGGACCTGCGTGTGCGCATGGGAGACGATAGTTTCTTCGCCTTTCTCAAGGATTACGCTGCCCGCTATTCCCGCGGCCGTGCGACCACAGCCGACTTTTTTGCCACTGTCCGTGCAAATACCAGCGCAGATATCAGCGATGTGATCGCGAATTATTTTTCGGGTTCATATTAATTACCGTTTTGGGGGCGCGGTTGTCCTTTTCGGACGGATAGTTTGTATGTTAATACAGGTAAATACTGGGGGATTCAGCGCGTCAAAGAGGATGCAATGAACAGGCCCTATACCTTTATCAACGTCGCCATGACGGCGGATGGGAAAATTGACACCTTCGAGCGCAAGGGTTCTGCGATCTCATCCAAACGGGATAAGCAGCGTGTGGATGAATTGCGCGCCGCCGCGGACGGCATTCTGGTTGGAGGAAAAACGCTTCTCGACGAGCAGCCCAAACTGACTGTGAAGAGTGAAGCGCTGCGCGAGGAGAGGATCCAGCGCGGGTTGACGCCGAACCCGATAAAAGTGGGAGTCGTCACGAGCGTGGCAGATGCAGATCGTCTGCTTTTCTCTGATTTTATAAAAACCGGGGATGCGCGGGTCGTAATATTTACAACATCCCGGACATCTTTAATCCAGGTTGAAACCCTGCGCATGCGTGGTGTGGAGGTTTTTGTAGATGATGCACCGCGCGTTGACCTGAATAAAATGATGCTCACGTTGAAAAAAATAGGCGTGGATCATCTGATGGTGGAAGGCGGCGGGACGATGAATTTTGAACTTATTCGTTTGGGTCTTGTGGATGAGATCATGCTGTACGTTGCGCCAATGATCTTTGGCGGAGCATCGTCCCCGACTCTTGCCGACGGCCTGGGACTGATACGAGGCGATGCCGTTGCATTGAAGTTGATGAATATTGAAACGCATGAAGACGGCGGACTTTTAATAAGATACAAATTATAAGGTCATGCTTAAAGCATGATGGAGGAAATAATGACAACACAGATAAATGAACAAATTAAAATGATGGTTGCACAAAGCCCCTGTGATGGATGCACACGTGACATTGTTTGCGTGCACATCGCGGCTATTGCCGACCTGCCCTCACGCTTTGGCGATTTTCAGATCGTCGCATTTTCAAATAACCAGGATGGCAAGGAACACGTCGCCATTATCAAAGGCGATGTGTTTGATGCAGAAGATGTGCCGGTGCGTTTGCATTCCGAATGCCTCACGGGCGACGTGATCGGTTCGCTGCGCTGTGACTGCCGTGATCAACTCGAAGCGGCGTTGAAAAAGATCGGCGGGATGGAGCGGGGCATTGTCTTATACCTGCGCCAGGAGGGCCGCGGCATTGGCCTGATCAACAAGATCCGCGCGTACAGCCTGCAGGATCAGGGGCTGGATACGGTTGAAGCGAACCTGGCTCTTGGATTTCGTGACGATGAACGCGATTATGCCATCGCCGCACACATGCTCCACTCGCTGCAGGTGAGGTCGATCCGCCTGATGACAAATAACCCGAAGAAGATCTCCCAGCTTGAGCATTATGGAGTAAAGGTCACCGAGCGCATTCCCCACATTTTGCCGAGCAACGAACACAATCGTTTTTATCTTGAAACAAAGGCTGCGAAGTCTGGCCATATGATGGACTTTCACGGCAAGGAACACCTGCCTGAACAAAGTGATAAGACGATCATTGAAGGCATGGATGAAAGCCTGATCAAAGCCCTGTATGATTGATTTTTCAAGTGAAGGTTGAAATGATGAGGAAGACGATCGTTATCACAGGGGCGGCGGGAGTTCTTGGAAGTCTGGCTGCCAAAACGTTTGCGGAGCGGGATCAAGGACACAATATTGCGCTGCTCGGCCGGGATGAAAGTAAACTGGCATCCCTTGCCCATGATTTGGATCTGCCAGCGGATCGGCTTTATACCCAGGCGGTTGACCTGCTTGACGGGCAGGCGGTACGTGATTCGGCATCAGCGATTCTTTCCAAATTTGGCAGCATCCATGCTTTGATCCATCTTGTTGGAGGTTGGACAGGCGGCAGGACTCTTCCAGAATCGCAAGCCTCTGATTTTGAATTCATGCTTAACCAGCACGTGTGGACAACGTTCCGCCTTTTTCAAGCCTTTGTCCCGCCCATTGCTGCCAGCCATTGGGGACGTGTGATGCTTGTTTCATCACCGGTTACAGTAAGCCCTTCTGCAAAGGTGGCCTTGTATGCCGCCGCGAAATCTGCGCAGGAAAGTTTGGCGCTGGCTCTCGCAGAAGAATATAAGGATGGCGGATTGACTTCAAATATCATTCAAGTCAAATCGATCGATATAAAAGGCGAAGGCAGGGGTACTTTGCCTGCTGAAATTGTCTCCACAATGATGTACTTATTTTCTGACGAAGCGGGAAAGGTCAGCGGAGCGAGAATACCATTGTATTGACAGGTAAATTTTTTGGTTAAGACTTCAGCACCTTTTATTTCGAGACTGAAGCCATGATCAGGTCAATTTGGCGCGGCGCATAATCACGGATGTATAATTCAGGATTATGCGCCGCGCTTTCATTCCAGCCATCCTTGGCATTCTGGTACTTGGGGGTACATTCCTTTCCTCTGTTTTTGTGGAAACCTCCACAGCATTGCAGCAGGCAACAGCCACCACCACATTTCAACCCACACCGACATTTGATCCCAACCGTCTGGGGCAGCCGCCGACGGTTTATCCGCCGGCGCAGGCTGATACAGGCGCACAGATTTATTGGGGGATGTGCATGTCCTGTCACGGCGACAAAGGTCAGGGACTGACAGAAGACTGGCGCAGCTCGTTCCCGCCCGGGGAGCAGAATTGCTGGGATTCCGGTTGCCATGCCAATGATGCTCCAGTAAATAGTTTTAAAATCCCACAGGCGGGAATCCCGGCATTGGCAGGGGCGGGTACTTTGACCCGTTTTTCCAATTCCTTTGAACTGTATCGTTTTATCATTGAAAATATGCCCTTCTTTCGGACTGGAATGTTGTCCTCAGGGGAGGCATGGTCGCTGACGGCGTATATCCTGCGGATAAATGACAGGGAGGCGGCAGGCTTCACGCTGGATGAAACGAGCGGGGCAGCGATCCCTGTTCACCACAAGGTCGTGCCGCCGAAAAATCAGGTCCCTGGTGCGCTGATCCTGGCTGCGGTTCTGATCCTGGCGGCGGTGGGTGTAAGCATCCAATCCAAACAGGCTGTCCTATCCGGCAAACCCAACTTCTTTCATCACCTGCATCCCCCCACCATTCCGGCGGTGCAGTCCCGTTTTCGATATACATTGGGCGCGGGCGGGGCGGCGGTATTTTTGTCGTTTGTTCTGCTCGCCACAGGGCTGCTCGAGATGTATTATTATGTTCCTGCGCCGGGGCAGGCAGCGATCTCTATTGAAACAATTGTTACCCTTGTGCCGTTTGGGAACTTGATCCGCAGCCTGCATTTCTGGTCAGCGCAATTTCTTGTGATTGTGATGAGTATCCACCTGCTGCGCGTGGCCCTGACCGGGGCATATGCCCCGCCGCGACGCTTCAACAATCTCTTGGGCGTGGCATTGCTGGCTTTTATTCTCCTGCTGAATTTCACGGGTTACGTCCTTCGTTGGGATGAAGGCATCCAGTGGGCGCTGGTGGTGGGTGCAAATATGTTGAAAACCATCCCATGGATGGGCGAGTGTTTATATCAGTTTGTGATCGGTGGAAACGAACCGGGCGCATCCACCCTTATCCGTTTTTATGCGTGGCATGTTTTTGGATTGACACTTGGCATGGTCATTCTGGCGGCCTGGCATATATTTCGGGTGCGGCGTGATGGTGGAATTGCGAACCAGCCGCCGGCGGAGCGCAAGCAGAATGACCGCATCTCCCGTTTTGATTTGTTACGCCGTGAAGTGCTGGCGATGACGGTGGTTTCTGTGATCTTGATCCTCTTTTCCCTGCTCGTCCCCGCGCCGATCGCCCAGCCCATTTCAACATTTACCACAATGGGAAGCGATTCGCGTGCGCCGTGGTTTTTCCTGTGGATCCAGGAACTGCTCAAGTTTGGTGATCCGTTCGTAATGGGGATTTTGGTTCCGATACTGGTGGTGGTAGTGCTTGGTGCAATGCCTTACATCCTGCCCAATGCCAGAAGTGGAGAACTTGGCAGCTGGTTTCCGCGCGGGAACCGGATCGCACAGGTGATCGCCGTCCTGATCATGTTTATTATTCTCGTTTTGACAGTTATGGGTGCAAACTCCAATTAAGCTTTCGGAAAGCGCCTGAAAGTACAACGATAAAGTCACCGGAGCATGAGCCGCAAGTTTTTTTGTTTGAGGTTTTTACCTCTTGTGATGGAAATAATATTCTCATGGAACCCTTGTAAAAGATAATGAACAAACCACAGCGCATCTCCCGCCGCGATTTTATAAAATTATCCACCAATGCCATGTTCAGCCTGGGCGGATTGCTTGGGCTTGGTGGTCTGTTCCGTTACCTCAGTTATTATCAACCGGGAGCACCTGTTGAATTTGACCTGGGGCATATTGACAATTATCCGATCGGGTCACGCACCATCAACAGGGATATCCCGGCTGTGATCTACAACAGGGGCGGCGAAATTGTGGCATACAGTATGGTCTGTACACATCTTGGTTGTACGCTGGCTGAGAGCACAAGCGGGTTTGATTGCCCCTGTCACGGGTCCCGGTTTGATGAAAACGGGAATGTGTTGGCAGGCCCGGCGCAGAAGACCTTGAAAACCCTGCGTGTGGAAATTTTGGCAGAGGGGTTGTTGAAACTCCATACAAAAGGGTAGGAAAAAATGAAAGCGTTTTTAAAATGGTTCGGGATTGTCACAGGTATTTTGGCGGGGCTTTTGCTTGTTGGCGCATTGGGTCTGTACAGTATGGGACAGGCGCGGCTGAGTAAAAAATATGAGATTCAAGTGCAGATCGTTGAAATACCTGAAGACGCCGAATCCCTTGCTGAAGGAAAACGAATTTTCCAGTATCGTGGGTGCGAAGCCTGTCACGGCAAGGATTTACAGGGTTTGGTTTATTTGGATAACCCGGCTATTGGCCAGGTCATCACTCCGAACCTCACCTTCGGAAAGGCCGGCATTGGCGCGCTGCGCACAGATGAAGATTTGATCCGAGCCATCAAGCATGGCATCCGTCCGGACGGAACCCCGCTTTTGTTCATGCCTTCCACCGAATTTTACTTTCTGAGCGATGCCGACCTTGGCAAGGCGCTGGCCTACATTCGCAGCATGCCGCCGGTGGATCATGAAATGCCGCCAAGTAAATTATCCACCACAGGTTTTATCGTGATGAATATTGTCAAGACCATATCCTTCCTCCCCGCTGAAATCATCCCCCATGATCAGACTCCGCCATCTGCGCCCGAACCCGCGATTACAGCCAAATATGGGGAATACCTTTCCATCTCGTGCATGGTCTGTCACGGGCCAACACTCTCGGGCGGTAAAATCACGGGTTTCCCCGAAGAGTGGCCCTCTGCGCCAAACTTGACCCCTGGCGCTGGCAGCCGGCTGCCCGGCTGGGGAGAGGAAGGGTTTATTAAGATCATCAGCACGGGCGAAAAGCATGGGCGAAGGATCAACCCCAGTTATATGCCGTGGACATCCTACCGCCACATGAACGAAGATGAGCTGCGGGCTGTCTACAAATATTTGATGTCCCAGCCGCCCAGGGAGTTTGGAAATCGATAATAAATTTGAGAGGGAGTATTAAAGAGGCGGGCGTAGTTTGCAATTTTATTAGCCGAACACCGGCAGCGCTAATTCATCGCCCGCATGTTACATAGTATAATTTGCAGCATTCATCCCCCCGGAGGAAGTATGACCGAAAAGAAAATACGTGTATTGGTTGCAAAGCCAGGATTGGATGGGCATGACCGCGGTGCGAAAGTTGTAGCGCGCGCTTTGCGTGATGCCGGTATGGAAGTCATCTACACGGGCTTGCGCCAGACCCCTGAAATGATCGCCGAAGCTGCGCTGCAGGAAGATGTGGATGTGGTGGGTCTATCCATCCTTTCCGGTGCGCATATGGCGTTAACCCCGCGCCTGTTGGAATTGTTGAAAAATAATGGACAGTCCAATGTGAAAGTCTTCGTCGGAGGCATCATCCCGGATGAGGACCTGTTTCGTCTCAAGGAAATGGGTGTGGCCGGTGTGTATGGCCCCGGCGCTTCCACTGAAGATATCATTCGTGATGTCAAGTTGTCAGTGGCGGGATAATTGGCAGGTAAAACACAGAGTATTTCAATACTCTGTGTTTTGTTGTTAAGTCATCTCATGACCTTCCGAAAATCTGATATCAAACAAGGCCTCTGAAACCCGCGCTGTGGCTCACGAAAAACATATGACCTATTCTGAATCAGTTCTTAATGGTGACCGGCTTGCTTTGTCCCGCCTGCTGACACAGGTGGAGAATGACACACCTGAAAGCCGCGCCGCCTTAATTGAATTGTTTCCACACACGGGCAGTGCCCACCTGATCGGCGTGACGGGTGCGCCCGGTACGGGCAAATCTTCGCTGGTGAACCAGCTGGCTTTGTATTATCGCAGGACTGAAAATAAGCGCGTGGCGATAGTGGCGGTGGACCCATCAAGCCCTTTCACGGGCGGGGCGGTACTGGGCGATCGTGTGCGGATGCGCGACCTTGCCGGTGACCCGGGTGTATTCATCCGTTCGATGGCGACACGTGGTTCATTGGGCGGGTTGGCACAATCCACGGCCAACCTGGTACAGGTGTTTGATGCGGCCGGGTTTGACGTGGTTATCATTGAAACGGTTGGCGCAGGGCAAAGTGAAGTGGACGTTGCGCGTTTGGCGCACACAACCCTGGTGGTGGAAGCGCCCGGCCTTGGAGACGATATTCAAGCCATCAAGGCCGGTATTCTCGAAATTGCGGATATACTGGTCATAAATAAAGCGGATCACCCCGGCGTGGAAATGACTGAGAAGGCGTTGAAGTCCATGTTGGAATTGGCGCATCCCGCCGAGCGGATTTTTCAACATCACGGCACAGCCATGCGGGTTGAAGTCCCCAAACAGGAATCATCTTCCGCCCGGGTGTGGATCCCACTCATCCAGCGGACTGTGGCGACTGAGGGTCAGGGCATTACAGAACTGACAGCATCCATCGCGAAGCATGTGGAATACTTAACTCAAAGTGGAGACTGGGCGGTTCGTGAGCGTGCCAGGCTCGAAGTGGAGTTGGATGTATTGATCCATGAAGAACTGGTTAACCGTTTTCGGCAGGGTGTATCCCAAAAACAATATGAAAGCGTTCTTGATAAGATCATCCAGAGGGAGCTGTCTCCCGGGGAAGCGGCCAGGATATTATTGAATGGAAGGTTGAAGTGAGCGTGATATACGGTAAACGGGTGCGTTTGCGCGCAGCGGAACGCGATGATGTAAAAAGGTTTTGTGTGTGGGTTAACGATCCCGAAGTGACCCGGTATTTGACACTGTATTTGCCGATCTCCACGGTGGATGAAGAAAATTGGTTCGACGCGATGACCAGGCGCGACCAAAGCGAAAAACCGCTTGTGATCGAAGTGCGTGAAGGTGCAGGTTGGAAGATGATCGGTAATTGCGCAGTCTTTGACATAGACGCTGTGAATCGCCAGGGAGAACTTGGCATTATGCTGGGCGAAAAGGATGAATGGAATAAAGGATACGGCACCGAAACCATGGCTCTGCTGGTCCGCCATTGTTTTGAGACATTGAACTTGAACCGCGCTTTTTTGCGGGTGTATGCGGAAAATGTGCGCGCAAAGCGCTCTTACGATAAAGCGGGCTTTGTTGAAGAAGGCCGTTTACGGGAAGCGGTATACAAGCATGGAAGATATGATGATGTGATCGTTATGAGTGTGCTGCGCTCTGAATGGGCAGCTTTAAAAGAGGAGAAATAAATGTATCATGGTCATCATGATCTAAAAGTATATGGTGGAATAAAACTATTTGTGGGGACAGGTTCGCCCGAGCTTGGGCAAAAGATCGCCGATTACCTCGCCCTGCCTGTCAGCGAACGCGAAGTGGTTGAATTTCCCAACGAGAACCTTTTTGTAAAACTGGGCGGAAGCGCGCGCGGGCAGGATGTGTATGTCATCCAGGCCACCTCTTCACCTGTGCATCGTAATTTGATGGAATTGTTGATCATGATCCAGACTCTGCGCCTGGATTCTGCCGCGCGCATCACGGCCGTATTGCCTTATTTGTGCTATGGGCGTTCCGATAAAAAAGATCAACCCCGTGTGCCGATCACCGCCCGCCTGATCGCTGATATGATCGAAGTCGCCGGCGCGGATCGTTACATGACGCTTGATCCGCACGCCCCGCAGGTGCAGGGGTTCTTCTCCATCCCTGGTGATGTACTGACTGCGGTGCATTTATTGTCGGACTATATAAATTTAAATATCCGTCCCGGCATGAAGAACCCTGTTGTGGTCTCTGTTGATCTCGGCTTTGCAAAAAAAGGGCGTAATTATGCCGCAGAGATGGATATGCCCATTGCGTTTGTCGAAAAACGCCGTTTGGGAAATGACGCCAATGCCGAAGCGCTGACACTGATCGGTGAGGTTAAAGATCGTGATGTGATCATCGTTGATGATGAAGTGGATACCGGGGGGTCCATCGCGCAGGCCGTAAACGTGGTTAAACAAAATGGCGCGCGTGATGTGTACCTGGTATTTGTTCATGCCATTCTCTCCCGCAATGGAGCAGAACGTCTTGCATCCCTGCCTATCAAACAAATCATCACCACCGATTCCGTCCCGCTCTCACTTCAGAAGAAGAAGACGCTCGAAGGGCGTTTGACAATCATTTCCATTGCGCCGCTTTTGGGCGAGGTTATCAAACGCGCACACGAGGGACGGTCGGTTGGAGAGATGTTCAACGAGTAACCATCAGCGATTGGCAGTTGGCAGGAACTGTTTCCCGAAATGCTGACCGCAAAAAGCTAACTGAAAAAATGCCCGAACTTCCCGAAGTTGAAACCATTGCCCGCGCACTGAAACCGGAACTGGCCGGTAAAACCATTATCTCAGCTGACCTGCGCTGGGCGCGTACGCTTGCCACACCCTCCCCTGTACAATTTAAAAAACTGGTTGCCGGCCAAAAGATCCTGGATGTATCGCGCCGAGCAAAATATCTCATCATCCATTTGGAGGTTTTCAGCCTTCTTGTGCATTTACGGATGAGCGGCGATCTGGTGATACGGGCGGGTAAAATCAAGCCCGAAAAACACGATCGTCTGTTGCTGCACCTTTCAGATCAAAGTTATCTTGCCTTCAATGATACGCGTAAATTCGGACGCGTATGGTTGACGGATCAGCCCCAAAAAATTCTTGGTAAACTTGGCCCGGAGCCGTTCGAAAAAGACTTTACCGCCCAATGGCTTCTTCAGCATTTACACGCGCGCAAACGTTTTCTAAAGCCATTGCTTCTTGACCAGGCCTTTATTGCCGGCCTTGGAAATATTTACACTGATGAATGCCTGCACCTTGCGCAGCTTCACCCGCTGATGGCGTCGAATAACGTTACAAAAATACAAGCCGAAGCGCTGCACAAGGCAATTCGTTCGGTTCTAAAGGAAGGCATTCGCCGCAACGGCGCCAGCATCGACTGGGTTTATCGTGGCGGCGATTATCAGAATCATTTTCGCGTTTACGGTCGCGGGGGCAGTCCATGCTCTGTGTGTGGTACCGCGATCAAAAAAATCACGGTTGGGCAGCGAGGTACGCATTTCTGTCCGGGTTGTCAGCATTTGAGGTGAACCATGACGATTATTTATATTTTAATTGCAGTCATTGTGGGCTGGTTTATTGGCTTTCTTGATTCCAACATGCGTACCGCAAAGAAGATTCGAGCTGCTGATACCAAAGCTCAAGCGGCGATCGAGGATGCCCAAAAAAAGACTGCGCAAATTGAAAAACAGCTTTTAACAGCTTCCTCCTTGCAGGATGACCCCGGTTTGTTACGCCTTAAGAAGAAGGACGGGCAATACCTGCTTGAGATGGATGGGGCGCCTGTCACAGGTGAACTTTCTCAGAATACGAGAAAACGTCTGATCGAACTTCTCACTGTATTTCGGTTGTGGTTGGACGCAGGGCAGCCTTCATCAGCTGCACCCAAGCCTGCCGCGCCGATTCCGCCCGCTGCCAAGCCTGTCCGGGAGACGCTTTCCCGTCCTGTGCAGCCTGCTCCCACGCCCGCAGCCCCGGCCAAAAAACCAGAGACCGAAAGAAGTATTGCATCATTAAGCATTGTCCAGCAGATCGATTCAATCCTGCAGGAAAACATGATGAATACGGCTCTTGCAAAACGGGGCATTCGCCTGCAGGAATCAGCCCAGGGTGGCGTGGAGGTTTATGTTGGTTTGCAGAAATTTCATGCAGTGGATGATGTGCCGGATGAAGTTATCAAAACAACCATCCGCGCTGCAATTGCGGAATGGGAAAAGAAATATACCCCTGGAATGTGATCACGTTCCTGCGCTTGCGGCGGTGACTACCTTCACCGGCAGCCAATTATTCCCTTTTAAACCTCGCCGATAATATCGGGCAGGTTGCGCCGTCGGCAATTTCCGCGGTCACATTGGGCGCGTAGAGCTGCCTCAGGGCGTTTGAACTATACACCGAACCCATGCACAGCAGATCATAATGTCCCTCTTTGACCTCAGCCATGATCTCTTCCACCACATTGCCCTGCCGCGCCGTCACCTTCGCGGTCAGGCCATCGGCTTTGGCAATTTCCAATGCCTGCCGTAAACTTCGGCCGATAGGGGTGTTTGTATCTGTCAGGTGCTGCCAGTTTGTGCTGACTGTTTTGGCCGTTGGATAATTCATGTCGATTGGGGGAATGACGTGAAGCAGCGTGAGCTCAGCGCGGCTTTTCATTGCCATTTGCATGGCGATGTGCTCTGCTGTAACTTCGTAGCCAAGCCCGCCGATGCAGATCAAAATTTTCTTAAGGGGCAGTCTCAGTTCCGGAACATATAAGATGGGCTGTTCGATCTCTTCCATCAGGTGGCGGATGGAACGTCCAGTTAATATATGGCGGATTTGCGGCCGTCCCAATGGCCCCAGCACAATGATGTAATCGCCCTGCTTTGCCCTGTGTGGAATGACCTCTTCTGCGTTCCCGTTTTCTATTTCCAGATTGTATTCCACACCTTTTTCCTTGAACAATTCAACGGCGCGTGCAAAGACATCCTCCAGAGGATGTTGATCGTCTATCGCTGCAGGGCTCAGGTTCTCGGTGGCGCCGAGCAGTAGAATTTTTTTGTCGAGTGCGGCGGCAAGCCATGCGCCGTATTCGATCGAATTCCATGTCCCTGAAAATCCATTGGTCGCAATTAATAAGTCGGGTTTCATAAACGGGTCCATTTATCGAAATAATAATACGCCTAATACTCCCGCGCCGAGTAATACCAGCGGGGAGGGGACTTCAAACCACAGTGCGATTGCACTGAGCGCGGCGATGAACAAGGTCCGGCGGTCAATTTTTTTTGTCTGCCCCACATGGAAAAGCTCCCATGCCACAACGATGATCAGCGCGGCAATGGCGGGGCTCATGCCTTTTACAAAGCCCTGCAGCCAGTATTCCTGTTGAAATTGCTGCAGGATCGCGGCAACTGCGAACATCAGCACCGTGGGCGGCAGGACCGCGCCCAGCAGTGCGGTGAACACACCCGGCACGCCGCCTGCGGCAAAGCCAACAAACATGGCGAGTTTTAGCGCTTCACTTCCCGGCAGGACGTTTGAAAAGCCGATGGCCTCCACGAAGCGTTCCTCGCTCATTACCTTGCCAACCGCTTCCTTGTAGAGCAATCCCACCGATGCAGGACCGGAAGGCGAAAGCAAATTCACCTTGAGGAACATCCACAGCAGTTGAAACCAGACGGAAAATTTTGACTGTTTCATGACGAAAGAAAAATGATCCCGATAATGCCGGCGATGACAATGACAATCCGTTCCGGTGCTTTTCGCCACATGGCGATCAGGCTGACAATGCCAATTGCCCAGCCCGCCCAGCTGGTATTGCCGCCCTTTTCAAATATCTTCCAGGCGGTAAAGACCATCAGCACAGAAATGGCGGGAGCAAGCCCCTCCACAAAATTGCCCACCCAGGACTCGCGCCGCAGGCGGTGCAGGATCATGGTTACACCTAAAATTATAAGGGTGGGGGGCAGTATCGAACCGATCAACGCGACCAATCCGCCGGAGATCCCGCCCGCGGCATAACCGATATACATGGCAAGCTGAAGCGCGTCACTACCGGGTAATACAGACGATAACCCCACGGCTTGAATGAATTGACTCTCGGTCACGAACCTGCCCACTGCTTCGTGGTAGAGTAACCCCACGGAAGCAGGTCCGGAGGTGCTAAGCAAATTGACTTTGATGAAAGTCCAGAAAAGTTCAGGGAGGATGTTCAAGGGTATCAGGCATTGAGTAAATTATATTTAGCCCATATTAGCTGTCAGGAAGGCAAAAGTGTATCATATCCCATATGTTTGATGGGAAATTTAAATTATTTTTTGTGCATTAAAAATGCGCCTGTCAATCATTGTTAATTCCGTGCAGGCGGCGGCTTTGGCGATTTTCGATTATCATTATTCAGGTCAAACTTAAAAAAGGATGTTTCATGAAACAATACCTGGTCAAACCTGATACAAAAGTGAAGCTCTCGAAATTCGACCCCGGCGATACGGGCGATTTTAAGGGCGGCAAGAAAGCGGCATTGGTTGAGTTTAAAAAGTTGAACGGCAAACTGGAAGCATTACAGGAGTTGCTGTATGCTGAATACAAGCACAAGGTCCTGATCGTTCTGCAGGCCATGGATGCGGGCGGGAAGGACGGCACGATCCGCCGCGTGTTTGACAGTGTCAACCCTTCAGGCGTGCGGGTGGCGAGTTTCAAAGTGCCCACCACCGAGGAACTGGATCATGATTATCTGTGGCGCATCCATAAACAGGTGCCTGCCAGGGGCGAAATGGTTATCTTCAACCGCAGTCATTACGAGGATGTTCTGGTTGTTCGTGTGCATAACTATGTTCCGCCTGAAGTCTGGGGAAAACGATTTCATCAGATCAATGAATTCGAGCGCACCCTTGCTGAAAGCGGCACGACCATCCTCAAGTTCTACCTGCACATTGATTTGGAGGAGCAAAAGGAAAGATTGCAGGCCCGCCTCGATGACCCCACCAAACGCTGGAAATTCCGCCTCGGCGATTTGGAAGAGCGCAAACTTTGGAATGAATATATGGAAGCCTTTGAAGATGTGCTGAGCAAAACCAGTACAGACTATGCCCCGTGGTATATCATTCCGGCCAACCGTAAATGGTACCGTGACCTGGTCATCTCTTCCATTTTGGTGGAGACTCTCGAAGGTCTAAAAATGAAATATCCGGAATCAGAGGAAAACCTCAATGGGGTCGTGATCGAATAACCTTTGGTGTAAGCGGCTTTTGCTTTCGCGAAGATGGCTGTCACTTGTCTTCTCTGCCAAACACTTCCATTAATTTCACCTGTGCATTGGGCGAAACAAGCATCACGGCTTCAAGGAAACCGTTAATCATGTCCATCAATAACGAAATCTATTCCCGGCAGGCAGGTGGATGGTGGGATGAAAATCATTTCCTGCACCTGCTCAAGACAGGGATCAACCCGCCCCGCTTTGGATATTTCCACGAGGCGCTCGCCTGCCAGTTGGGTCGGCAGCCCAAAGATTTATCTGTGCTGGATGTGGGCTGCGGCGGTGGTATCTTGAGCGAAGAGTTCGCGAAGATCGGCTGTCGTGTGACCGGTATTGATCCATCTGTGCCTTCGCTTGAGACTGCCAGGAAACATGCCGCGATACAAGGCTTAACGATTGACTATCGCCAGGCAAAAGGCGAGAGCCTTCCGTTTGAGGAAGGCACGTTTGATGTGGCGGCCTGCTGTGATGTGTTGGAACACGTAGACGACCTGGAAAAGACCCTGCATGAAGTGGCGCGGGTGCTCAAGCCGGGCGGCATGTTTTGCTACGATACCATCAACCGTACCGAAGAATCACGCATGGCAAATATTTTTGCCGCCCAGGATTTTGTGCTGACCAGTTTTTTTCCAAAGAATACGCACGTCTGGGAAAAATTCATCACCCCCGGAGAGCTGCTTGCGCTTTTGGATAAGGCGGGGTTTGAAAATCGCGGCATGACAGGCTTGAACTCAGCCCTGCCCGATTTACAGGTGGCGGGGCTTCTCCTCCGCCGCAAATTGGGCCTGCTGACCTTTGCCGAACTTGGGCGTCTGCTGCAATTTAAGACAGGCGGCGGGCTGCATGCCTCCTACCTCGGCTGGGCAGTCAGGAGCGGAGAGTTTCCCGCGTGACCCTTTTTCATGCAATAAGTAAGGAGAAAACATGGCAAAGCTCATCCCCGCCGCTGAACGTATCATCCGTGCCCGAACGTTGATTCAAAAAGCGCGTGAACTGCCCGTCCCGCCTGAAGGCGGACGCAATGATTTTTCGTACATTGCCAATGTTAAAGATCTGCTGCGACAGGCGCGGGACCTGGTTAAATTCATTTCCATGACTCCCAGCGCATCCGCTGAAGTAAAGGAGGAGGTTAAGCGCGTCTACCAGGAAGCTGAACAGGCAGACCATGAAATTCTGCAATAGCTATTGTCTCAATTTTTTATAAAAAACCAATTGAAGTCGCAACTGTGTGATAAGCTAAAACGTTGTAAAATAAGAATAGGTAAGACCATTCCTTCCCATTTAGAAAGAGGTGATCCCATGACCAGCCAGGAAATTGACAAGCTACTTGATCAATTAAGTAAAGAGATTGAAGGAATTCAACCTGATGACGAAAAAGGACAAATGCTTCTGCGTGAGCTCTCAGAGGATATTCGTGAACTGCTGGAGCGGGCTGAATCAAAACAACCTGCGCAATCGATGATGAGTCGCCTAGAGACTTCCATCGATCATTTTGAGGTTACGCATCCCGAACTAACCGCCGCGCTTTCGAGCCTGTTCAACATCTTGAGCAACGCGGGGATCTAGGGTTTTGCGACAAAAAAACGCTGACAGATGTGGAGTTTTCCACGTCTGCCAGCGTTTTTTGTTTTGGAAAGAAGTCGTTGCAGGGATTGAGCGCATCCTGCTTCGGCATAAATTATGGCATATGACCATCCATGCCTGAACCGCCCATGTCTTCGGCGTCCAATACGGGTATGGTCAGGGGCACATCTTCGTGATTCTTGAATTGCAGGGTCAGGGTAATTTTATCGCCTGTTTTAAGCTCCCGCTTAAGTCCAATTAACATAACATGATAACTGCCTGGTTTGAATTCCACTTCGCCGCCGGCGGGCAGGGGAATGGATTCCTGTCGTGTCATTTCCATGGTCCCATCCGCTTTCATCCGGCTGAGGTGAATTTCGGCAGCCTCCGCGGCATCTGAAGAAACGCCAATAATGGCATCTTCTGCATTGGATCGGTTTTGCACGAGCATATATGCAGCGCCGTTGGCGCCCATCATTGCCGAGCGGGCCCAGGGTTTGTTCACTTGGATATCTGTGCCGCCCATGTGATTGTCGTTCGAGGCGCAGGCGGTTAGAAGCAGGGCTGCCAAAACAAACATCAAATAATTTTTCTTCATGATCCGTTTTTCCTTTTGAATAAAATAATTAACTACTTCGAGTGATATCTCCGTCCGCGCCAGGTGACCCCCTGACCGGAGAGTACCTTCCATGCCGAGGTCAACATCATGGCGGCAAAAACGCCTGCTCCCAGCGGGGTGGTCAGCGCATACCAGACTGGGATATTCATGCCGTGTGCCGCTCTTGCGCGGAAATAGATCAACCACACCCAGACAACTAAAGATTGAATGACAACAAGGATCGCCAGCCATGATCCGCCGTTGATGTACCAATTGATCCCGAGCGCGGGCCACAGCGGAAGGAATAACGCCGCGATTAATGCAAGCGTGGCGCCGAACGCGCCAAGCAGCAGCATGGCGGGGTGGCCGTTTAAACCGAGGTAAATATTCTTTGTCCAACCCTCCCACATGGCAGGCAGGGAGGTGTACATGCGTGTGCGGATCAATTTCATGCCATCGGCGACAATGAGACGATAGCCGCCCCATTTTACCTGCTCCGATATGGCTTTGTCTTCAACGATCTGATCCTTAACCTTTTCATGCCCGCCGATGGCGTTATAGACCGCGCGCCGGATCATGATGAATTGCCCGTTGGCGATCGCGTCACGGCTGTTGGGGTCATTGACCTTGCGAGGCGAGAATCCGACCGAGAGTGCGGTCATAACCAGGGGCATGACGACTTTCTCCCAGAACGTACCGAGTATTTGGTCGTTCATGGTCGTCAGCAAGTCGGCACGGGTCTCAAGGGCTTTGGCGTAACAGGACGAAATGGCTTGCGGCGCGAGGAAGGTATCGGCATCCACAAAGCAGAGCCATTCTCCCCGCGCAGCGGCTGAGGCCTGGAACAGGGCATGGGGTTTCCCCGCCCAATCTGCGGGGAGTTCAGTTCCATGAATGGGGGTCAGGCGTGAGTCGCGGGATGCAAATTCATTTAATCGGGTCTGGGTCGAATCCGTCGACCGGTCATCCAAAACGATCACTTCGATCTTCGGATAATCCTGCCCAAGCACGGACGCAACGCATCTGCGGATATTGTCTTCCTCGTTGCGGGCGGGAATGCAGATCGAAATGAGCGGGGCTTCCGCGGCGGGCGGGGCAGCGGGTTCGATAACGATATCAAGTTGATACTGGTTATGGATCCAGTAAATGATGACCATGGCAGCAAGGAATAGAATGGTGGATGTGATGAAATAGGGCATGGGAAATTTTTAAAAGTCAAAAGTCAAAGGCTGATCAAACGATCCTTACCTTTGACTCTCGATTCTCTTAACCTTTTATATGACTGTAACAGTGCTTCCGCGCTCTGTCTTCTCAACTTCAATGCGATTCGGGAAAGCTTCCTTGAGTTCGTCGAGGTGGGTGATGATAAGAATTTTGGCAAAATCATGTTTGACGAGGTTGATGGCTTCGATCAACCTTTGGCGGCCCTGCGTGTCCTGTGAGCCAAAGCCTTCGTCAATGACCAGCGTTTGCAGGCGCGCGCCTTTGCGTTGGGAAAGGATTTCTGAGAGGGCGAGACGGATGGCAAAGTTGACACGGAAGGCCTCCCCGCCCGAATACATTTCATAATTCCGCAGCCCCGCCGAATCGCTGATCTGGATATCGAGGGTTTCCTTCAGGTCGTCGCGCTTTTTATCCTTGTACTCGGCCTGTGTCACAAAGCGGATCGACATGTGGCCGTCGCTGAGGCGGTCGAGCAGGTCGTTGGCTTTTTGTTCGATCTGCGGCAGGGCTTGTTCAATGAGCAGGGCCGGCACGCCATCCTTGCCAAAGGCGCGTTCCAGGGTTTTGTGGCGCACCACCTGCTGCAGCAGTTCATCACGCTGGTTTGTGTAATCGGTTTTACGGATACGCAGGGTGGCAAGTACATCCACCCTTTGGCGTGCCGCGCCGATCTGGTCGCGGGTTTGGTTTTCATCTTCGAGTACGTCGCGCCATTTATTTTCGGCTTCAAGAATGTTCGGAACATTTTTTTCAGACTCTGCCAAGGATTGAGCGGCTTCGCGGTAGGCCTTTTTATTTTCTTCGACGTCCTCTTGCTTTTGTTTTCTTTCACTTTCCAGGTTCGCCACTTCACCTTCGAGATGGATGCTGACCTCGCGCGCAGATTTCAGGTTGTTAAATTCCTCTTCGGTGCTGCGTCCGCTTAATTCCGCCTGCCGCGCGGCTTCGTGGGCTGCTGGATCATAGCCAAGTTTGGAGAGTTCCTTGTCGATCTTTGACAATTGTTTGCGTGCCTCTGCGGCGAAGGATTCCTTTTCCAGAATTTTTGTGACTTCGGCCAGGCGTTTTTTGCCTGTATTTTCCCATTCCTTTACAGCAGATTGGTGGTTTTCCATACGCTCGGTGAGTTGTGAAACTGTGTTTGAGAAGCGGACAAGGTCTTTATCGGCAGCCGTGAGATGCGTGATGCGTGCTGTGTCTTCTGCGATTTGTTGCGCAAGGGTGTTAATTTTTGCCTGGTTGGCGCGGAATTGGTCGCCCTTGTCTTTGCCTTCCTTTTTCAGTTCTCCAAGCGTAGACGCGCGGTGTTCTTCGCTGAGTTCCTGCCCGCAGACGGGGCAGGCGGCTTTATCGGAGGCTTCTTCAAGGGATTTAATCCGTTTATCCATCTCGAGCATTTCTATGCGGAGCGCCTCATTTTCGGCTTTCAATGCCGCGTTTCTTTCACGTGCCTCATTTCTCCGGCTCTCCAATTCGCCGCGTTCACTTATTTTTTCTTCCGCTTCCAGCAGGGAAGCCTGCGCCGCCGCAGTTTGTTCTTCCGCATCCTTGATTCCCGGTTCCTGACCTTTGAGCAGATCCCACTGTCTGCTCAGCGAATCAAACTCCTGCGTTAATGTTGCCTTCTCAATATTGATTTCACTTAATAGGGATTGACGGCTTTTGTCTTGTTCGTGATATTTTTGTCCCGCCTGATCAAAAGCTTCCAAATCCTTGCGCGCCTTTCCCCATGCCTTGTAGGCAGATTCGATTTCATTGGCGCGGTTCATGAGGTCGGCATAGACTGCGCGTTGAGCTTCCTTTTCGGCAAGACGCGATTCGGAATTATTCAGTGATGTCTGCGCACGTTCCAGGGTTGTGAACAAAGACTCGGCATATTTGCGCTGCTCGTTGACCAACGCGGTATTTCGGCGGATATCTTCCAGCGCTTTTTCCTGCGCTTCACGCGCCGCTGATAATTTTTTAAGCGTGTTTTCCAACTCCGCGAGCCGGGCCTTGCGGGAGACTTCTTCATCAAGCTCCGTGTCTATATCAGCCACGCGCGTGTCAATGTTCTGCACTTCGCTCTCGATCTGTTTTCGTTTTTCAGCGGTGCGTTCCTTGTAGACATCCCAAATTTCCAGCCCAAGGATCGAACTCAAGACCGCTTTGCGCTCACTGGATTTTCTCTGTGTAAATTCATCCGCCTTGCCTTGCAAAAAGAAGGAGGCATTGATGAAGGTATCGTAATCCAGCTGCAGGGTGTGCTCGATCCGTGCCTGGGTATCGCGGGTCGTTTTCTCTGTCAGCGGTTTCCACTGATCCCCGTTCAATATTTGGAATTCCAGTACCGTGCTTTTAAGCCGCGGCAGGGTCCTTTGCACGCGGAAGGTGTTTCCTTCATAGGCAAAGGTCAATGCCACTTCGGCGGCTTTTACATCCTGATTCAAGTTGATCACATCCGTGCTTTTTCCGCGCGCTTCGCCGAACAGCACCCAGGTCATCGCGTCCAGCAGGGATGATTTTCCAGCGCCGTTCTGTCCTGATATACATGCAGTTTCAAATGAGCTGAAGTCCAGATCAACGGGGTCACGGTAGGAAAGAAAGCCTGATATACGAAGGTGAAGGGGAATCATAAAGAAATGTATCCTGTGGAATAAGACGCAAAAATTTTCCCTCTGCGGGGATGCATCGTCTGGTTCTAATTGATGATGGATTATAATCCACGCAATATGTTTCAATCTGACATGCCGCGCACCCGTCTTCGCATGACCCTCATCACGGTGATCATTGCCACCATCCCCTGTTATTGCGCCGGCTTTATTGCCCTTTCCCTTAATCCAAACCCGCGAGGTACTTCAACTCCCACCGTGACAGCCACCGTCACTGTTATCGGGACAAACTCCGCTTCTCCCACGGTCAGTACCACGCCGTTGATCGTGACCAGCAGCCCCACCCCGACATTCACCCTGACCACCACGCCAACGCCAACCATCACGCCAACAGCCACCGTTTCGTTGACGCCTTTCCAGCCAATCACATTCACCCCGACCTATACGTCCTCGCCAACCATTACACCTACCAGCACAGCTACGCCGGTTACCCCCTCGGCGACAATCACAAGCACATCAACCTCATTACCGCTGACACTTACCAATTCGCCGACGCCTTCAGTTGTTCCATCCGCTTCGCCAACTGCATTCGGCGGGGGATAATCACACAGGGACCTCCCTTGGCGGGGTCTCTTTTTTTAAGGGAAATATGAGCGATATTCTGCCTTTTTTGAAATCAATGATCTCTGTTGCAGGTCTTTCGGGATACGAAACCCCGGTGGCAAACCTGATCGAGAAGCAGTGGACTCCGCTTGCAGATTCAGTCAGCCGCAGCAGGCTTGGATCGATTCACGCGCTAAAATCCGGTACCGGCCAGGACGGTTTATCCCGCCCTTCAGTTTTGATCGCCGCGCATATGGACGCCATTGGACTGATGGTCTCGCGTGTTGTGGACGGCTTTTTATATGTCACGAACATTGGAGGCGTGGATCCCCGTGTTTTGCCTGGAACGCCTGTGATCGTTCACGCTTCGGGAAGCGGGAGGGAGGAGGAATTATATGGCGTTGTGGTTATGCCGCCCGCCAGTTTACTTCCTGAAGGTAAAGGGTCCGGCGCAATTGCCTTGCAATATCTTTTGATAGATACAGGGCTGACCCCAAACGAAGTCGCACAGCTAATCCAGATCGGGGACAGGGTGGCTTTCGGAACCGAACCCGTTGAGATATCCGGCGGCTGGTTGAGCGGACATTCCCTCGATAACCGCGCCTCCGTTGCGGCGCTTACGATCTGCCTGGAAGAGTTGAAGAATAAATCGCATGGTTGGGATGTCTGGCTGGCGGCATCAGTACAGGAGGAGGAAATGCTGATGGGTGCGATCACATCCGCACATCAGATCCGTCCGACGATCGCAATTGCTGTGGATGTTACCTTTGGCAAAGGCACGGGCTCCAGCGACTATAAATCGTTTCCTGTTGGCAAGGGTGTGACACTGGGCGTTGGACCGAGTATTCATCCGTTTTTGTGTCAGCGTTTCAAGCAGGTTGCGGAGCGGGTGGAGATCCCTGTCAGGGATGAAGCCATGCCTGAATATTCGGCAACCGACGCGGATGCCATGCAGTTGACCGCCGAAGGAATTCCAACCATGGTGGTCAGTATTCCCGTGAGATACATGCACACGCCGGTTGAGATGGTGGCGATGAAGGATATTCAACGCGCGGGCCGCCTGCTTGCAGAATTTGTCAGTTCGCTTGAAGCGGACTTTATGGACCAGGTCATCTGGGATTAGATCTCCAAAGTTCAGTCGAGTTTTTCAGGTCATATAAATCAGTTCATATCCGGACAAAAAATACGCCCCCTTTACTCAACAGGAAGGGCGTTAACTCAAAAAGGTACTTAAAACCATGCTTTCAATCGGCGCACCGCAAATCAAACTGCTCGAAAAATTATGTAACGCCATGTCCGTCTCAGGTGATGAGGGGGAGGTGCGGCGTATTGTGCTGCAGGAAGTAAAGCCCCATGCCGATGAAGTAAAAGTGGACGCGCTCGGCAGTGTGCTTGTCAGGAGAAAGGGCACGGGGAAAAAGCCCCTGCGTGTTTTGCTTGACGCTCACATGGATGAAGTTGGTTTCATGATCGTGAGTGACGACGAGGATGGGTTTTTTCAATTTGAAATTGTCGGCGGCATTGACCCGCGTCATCTGGCGGGGAAACAGGTGATCGTTGGCCGCGACCATGTTCCGGGTGTGATCGGCGCCAGGCCGATCCATCTAACGACTCCTGAAGCACGTCAGCATACGATCGAAGTGGACGCCATGAGGATCGACCTTGGTCCTGAAGGCAAGGCGAAGATCGGGGACCGTGCCACATTCGCGACCCGGTTCAAGCGCGTGGGTCCCTCGATCATGTCCAAAGCCATTGATGACCGCATCGGGATCGCGATCCTGATCGAGCTGCTTAAATACGCGCCGAAGGATATCGAATTATGCTTGTCATTCAGCGTGCAGGAGGAAATTGGCTTGCGCGGCGCGAAGGTGGCGGCTCATTATTTTGAGCCCGATCTTGCCATTGCAGTGGATTCCACGCCTGCGCGTGACCTGCCTGATTTCGAGGGCAGGGAGAATTTTGCCTATAATACAAGGCTTGGCTTCGGTCCCGCCATTTATGTGGCAAATTCATCGACATTGGACGACCCGCGTCTGGTACGTTTTTTGGAAGAGACTGCAGTGAAGCATAAAATTAAATACCAATTCCGCCAGCCCGGGGGGGGCGGCACGAATGCAGGCGCCATGCAGCAGTCGCGCGCAGGCGTGCCTGTGGTTTCCGTCTCTGTACCGCACCGCTACACCCATTCGCCGATCAGCATCTCGCGGGTGGAAGATTGGAAAAATACCTTGAATTTATTGTGCGCGGCGTTGAATGATATGAAGCCATCCCTTATAAAAATGAAGGACAACTTATAGGTAAAACATGAATGGACTAATCGCTTTACTCGGTTCCGGTGAATATC
>CAYLOW010000002.1:0-55244 GCA_964385315.1 uncultured Anaerolinea sp. | reverse complement strand
TAATATCAAGTTCATCATCGAAGGGGAAGAGGAGGCATCCAGTGAACACTTGCACGAATTTATCTCCAACAATCTTGACAGGTTAAAAGCCGATGCCTGTATTTGGGAATTCGGCGGTGTCGACCACCGTGACGTGCCCATGCAGTACCTCGGATTGCGCGGAATTTGTCATGTTGAACTTTCAGGGGAATCCCTCGGCACAGACGTTCACTCGGGAGTGAGAGGCAGCATCCTGCCCAACGCGGCCTGGAGGCTTACGTGGGCATTGGCCAGCCTGAAAAGAGTGGATGAGCGCATCCTCATTCCCGGCTTTTATGATGCTGTGGTGCCACCCAGCGTCCGTGACCGCGATTTGATGGATAAACTTCCTGATTTTGCCGATGATTATAAACAACGCTACGGTGCGGATAAATTCATCAAAGGGCTGACAGGCGGCACGGAACTCAAGGTGGAAGAAGTTTTCACGCCCACCTGTACGATCTGCGGTTTGACAAGCGGCTATCAGGGTGTTGGACTAAAAACGGTTCAACCCGCGAGCGCCTCTGCCAAGGTCGATTTCCGTCTTGTGCCCAACCAAAAACCTGACGAGATCCTGAAAAAACTCCGTGCCCACCTCGATGCGCAGGGGTTTGACGATGTAAGGATCCATTACTGGGGAGGGGAACCTGCCGCGCGTACAAATCCCGATGACCCATTCATTAAGATCGTTGTGGACACTTCAACTGATGTTTATGGAGTACCAATGGAAGTAATCCCCATGACCGGTGGTTCCGGTCCAAATTATCCTTTTGTTCACGATTTGAATTTGCCTGTTGCCACCATGGGACATGGCTATCCCGATACAAAGGCACACGCGCCCAACGAAAACATTCGAATTGACCTGTATTTGAAGCATGCAAAACACATGGCGCGGGTACTTAAGAAGTTTTGAAAATAATATGACATTCTTCATCCCCAATTGTTGATAAACAATTAACAATTTCCACGTATAATTCATTCATATCGAATTCCATAAATTATTTCAAAACATAACCTATTTGGAGGCAAAAATGTTTGTACGCGAAAGAATGTCCCATCCCGTAATTTCCGTTTCACCAGAAACGCCGGTCCACGATGCCCTGGCAATGTTCAAAAAGGAACACATCCGCCGCGCTCCAGTTGTAAAAGACGGCAAGCTGATGGGGATCGTAACTGAAAATGATCTTCTCAATGCATCCCCTTCCCGTGCAACCACCTTGAGTGTCTGGGAAATGAATTATCTGATGAGCAAAGTGCTTGTAAAACACGTCATGAGCAAAAAAGTTAAATCCATTGACGTGGAAACCCCGATCGAAGAAGCTGCGCGCGTCATGGTCGATTCCAAGATCGGCGGCATGCCCGTTACCAGGGAAGGCAAGATCGTGGGCATGATCACGGAGACGGACCTGTTCAAAGTGTTCCTTGAGTTAATGGGTGCGCGTGAAAAAGGTGTCCGTGTCACCGCTCTGGTGGATGATAAACCCGGCCAGTTATTAAAGATTTCCAAGGCAATTACTGACGCAGGCGGTAGCTTCATCGCGTTTGGCATGTTCACAGGTCCCGACACTACCAGCAAAATGGTCACCTTTAAAGTTGAGGGAATGAAGAAAGACGATGTGAAAAAGGTTCTGGAAAACGCCGTAAAGAAATTCCAGGATATTCGATAGTTTCCATTTTCGCCAACAAAAAACGCTGACCGTAAAGGATCAGCGTTTTTTATTTTATTATTTCGTTTTTTTGGAAGGCTTGCCTGGTCGTTTTGGCAGAGGTCGTTTTGGCAGAGGTCGTTTCGGTTTATCCTTCGACAAAGGCTTTGGCGCAGGCCTGCGCGTGTACTTCACCACCGGCTTCGGCGCTTTTTCCTCCCCCTTTAGCTCTGCAATTTCATCCGCAGTTAAATACCGCCACTGGCGCGGCTTAAGACTGCCAAGTTTCAGAGTACCGATCCGCAGACGGATGATCTTCACCACCGGCAACCCCAGCAGCCTGCCGACCTCACGGATCTGGCGCTTCTTGCCTTCGCCCATCACCACCCGGATCCACGCCCCCTTGCCCGAGGTGGATAAAAAATTCACTTCGGCGGGTGCTGTTTTATCACCATCATCCAGCACCACACCGCGCCGCCACGCCTCAAATTGTTTTTCATCCGGCTTGCGCGCGACCAGTACACGGTATTCCTTTTCATGGCCAAAACGCGGGTGGGTTAATTTATTCGTCAACTCACCGTCATTGGTCATTAAGATCAACCCTTCGGAATCCCAATCAAGACGCCCGACAGGGTATAAATGACCTTCGAGCGGGATCAAGTCACGGACTGTCTGACGATCATCATGACCTTCTGCCGCAGAGAGGACATTACGCGGTTTATAAAGGGCGATATATGTCAAAGTCTCGGCCTTCGGTAAGGCCCTGCCATCCATCGTGATCTTGTCAACAGAAGGATCGGCTTTTTGGCCAAGGACGGCGACCTTTCCATTTACGCGCACACGCCCTGCGACGAGAAATTCTTCACATGACCGGCGGGAGCCATATCCTGCCTGCGCAAGTAGTTTTTGTAATCGTTCCTGCATGGGACCCATTATCCTTTCAACAACACACTATGCTCGTTTTCCGGTTCCACAGGCGCAGCCAGCGGCGGAAGTTCAACGATCGAACCCAGGCCAAAATGTTGTAAAAACTCCGGCGTGGTGGAATATAAAATCGGGCGTCCTGGGCCATCCGTGCGTCCTGATTCCTGGACAAGCCCTTTGCTTAATAAGCTTTTCATCATACCATCGCTGTTTACTCCCCGGATCGAATCAACCTGGGGGCGGGTACAGGGCTGCTGGTAGGCAATGATCGCCAGTGTTTCCAGCGCAGCGCGGCTAAGGTGCGTAGTTGCTTCCAATCCCAGAAATAGCTCTACAAGCGGCGCCAGTTCGGGCGCGGTGGTCAACTGAACGCGTCCCCCGTTTCGCTGCAGGCGTAAACCACGCGACAGGAGCATTTCATCAAGTTCTTTCAGTCCACGCTCAATAACGGAGGCTGTTACATCCAGGGCCTGTGAGAGCTGGGCCACCGGTACGGGCTCTGCCGAAACAAACAACATCGCTTCAATTTTTGCGGCGAGTGACAATTCGCCGGGTGCCGCAGTTGTTGAAGTAGATTGAGAGTCGCTCATGCTATAATTGCTCCATCAAATTTTTTAGTAAAAAAGATCAAGATCATGTATATCAAAAAATATTTCCTTACTTCTTTTCTAACCATACTAATATTGAACTCACTGGCTTGCATGGTCTTTGTCGGCGGGCCGGAGTATACAACTCAAACAGTCCCTTCATCAACCGATGAAGTTCAATCCCTGCAAACCCAGGTCGGGCAAGCCATGGCTGCCGGTGCTGAAACCGGTGTGGTCACCTTGCAGATCACCGAAAGCCAGCTCACATCGTATATTACTCTCAAAATGCAGGAGCAAACCAACCCCCCGTTCACCGAACCGCAGGTTTTGCTGCGTAATGGTCAAATGCAAATGTACGGCAAGATCGACCGCGGCATGTTCGCCGCGAATATGCTGATCACCATGAACGTCAGCATTGACCCTGCCACCAGCATGCCAAAAATCGAAATTGCCTCGGCAGATTTCGGGCCCTTCCCCGCACCCGAGGGACTGAATAATGCCATCAGCGCTATAATTGACGAGGCATTCACAGGTTCACTGGGGCCGGTTGCGATAGGGTTTCGTCTGGAGTCCATCACGATCTCAGATGGAATTATGACATTGACCGGTCGAATTAAATAACAGTAAATTATTATACCCGACATGCTGCGCAACCCGCCCCCCTTTCGCCCAATCCAGATATTTTTTCTACTGGCCTTTACCTGGATGATAATTTCCTGCCGCTCGCCGCAATCGGGTGAGGAAATTTCGGTTGTCATCTCAACCGATGGGATAACACGCGAAGTAAACATCGCGGCAGGGAGCACGGTAACGCAGGCGTTTCAAGCGGCGGGCGTCGCCCCCGGAAATCTGGACCGATCAGAACCGCCGCTGTACACCGTCCTCAACAATGGCGATAAGATCAAACTGACGCGGGTTCAGGAAAAGTTTGAAACCGAACAGCTTGTCATTCCTTTCGAACGGCAGCTCTTACGCAACGAAACACTCCCGGAAGGAGAGACTCGGCTGGTGCAAGCCGGGACGAACGGGCTCGAAGAAGCAACTTACCGTAAAATTATTGAAGATGGCGTGGAGATCAGCAAATCCACGGTAAAAACCGTCATCTTAAATGACGCCTTACCCGAAATCGTTATGGTTGGGGCTCAATCCTCTTTTACACCTTTGAATATACCCGGTATGATAGCCTACCTGGCAGGCGGCAATGCATGGATCATGGAAGGATCCACAGCCAACCGTAGGATCGTCGTCAACACAGGCGATCTCGATGGGCGCATCTTCAAACTCTCACCAAACGGTGAATATTTGATCTTCACTCGAAAATCAAAAA
Source organism: uncultured Anaerolinea sp. (assembly GCA_964385315.1). Taxonomy (GTDB): domain Bacteria; phylum Chloroflexota; class Anaerolineae; order Anaerolineales; family Villigracilaceae; genus Villigracilis. The sequence goes on along the minus strand of CAYLOW010000002.1, from coordinate 50,742 downwards.
AGCCCGCGAGCGAGGAAATTAATACCCTCTGGGCTGCGCGCGTAAAAAACCTGGAGCCTAAACCGATTTGGCTGCAGGCTTATAATGTGATCCACTTTGCAGAATGGATCCCCGGTACGAATTCAGTAGCTTATTCCACAGTAGAGCCGCGCAGCACATCGCCCGGTTGGCAGGCGAACAATGATCTGTACCGCGTCAGCCTTACAGGCGGAAGTCCCCGTAAACTGCTGGAACCGAACAGCGGCGGTGTATATGGATGGTGGGGAATGTCCTTCACGTACTCAGCGGATGGCAGGCTGGCATACTCACGACCCGATGGGATCGGTCTGGTTGACCAGGACGGGGGCTATCTTAAACCGTTGGTGAACATCACCCCGCTTAACACCCACAGCGACTGGGCCTGGATCCCCCCCCTCGCATGGGGAACTGACGGAGAAAGCCTGTACTATGTGACACACGCCCCCGCGCCGGCGCCCATCACAAACGAAGAATCACCATTCTTTGATCTCTCCGCAGTCTCATTTGACAACACGACCGCTGTAACCATGATCGACTCGACAGGTATGTTTTCCTACCCGGCTGTATCCCCCGCAAATTGGGATGGCAAGGGACAAAACTATCAAGTGGCATATCTGCAAGCCATTTTTATCGAACAAAGTGAAACAAGCCGTTATCGTTTGATGGTCATGGACCGGGACGGCTCCAACAACCGGGCCATCTTTCCGCCTTCAGACTCGAACGGCATTGAACCGCAGACCCCGGTATGGGCCCCAAGCCCGCTTGAAGGACAATCGGGAGATTTTATTGCCGTCATACAACAACGAAACCTGTTTTTGGTGGACAGCGGAAACAGCAAAGGATATCAAGTCACGGGTGATGGGCTGATCAGCGCATTCGATTGGAAATAAATCACCGGGGGTTCTCCCTGGCTATTCAAAAGGTTCAAATTTATTAAATCTTAAGCTCGATATAAAGGAATAATATTATGAGAATAGTTATAACAGGCGCGGCTGGATTTCTCGGCTCACATCTATCCGACCATTTGCTGGCTGACGGGCATGAAGTCATCGGCATGGATAATTTCATTACCGGCAATGCGGACAATATTGCGCACCTTGCGGGGAATGAAAATTTTTCCTTTTACAAACGTGATATATCAAATTATATTTTTGTTCCGGGTAAAGTGGATGCCATCCTGCACTTCGCTTCACCGGCCAGCCCGAACCCAATGTCAAAATCAGGGTATTTCAACCTGCCCATCCAAACCATGAAGGCGGGGGCACTCGGAACTCATAACTGCCTTGGGCTCGCGCGCGCGCAAAACGCAAAATTTCTACTTGCCTCCACCAGCGAAATTTACGGCGATCCTGAAGTACACCCCCAGGTGGAAACCTACCCCGGTAATGTTGACCCTATTGGAACCCGCGCAGTCTATGACGAAGCCAAACGTTTTGCCGAATCTTTGACGATGGCCTATCATCGTTTTCATAATGTAAACACAAGCATTGTCCGTATATTCAACACCTATGGTCCCCGCCTGGATCTGGAAGACGGCCGCGCCCTGCCAAACCTGATAAAACAGGCCCTGCTCGGTCAGCCGCTCACGGTCTATGGCGATGGATCCCAAACCCGCTCTTTCACCTTTGTGGACGACCTGGTAGCCGGCATTATCAAACTGCTTTATTCGGAAGAACATTTTCCTGTCAATATCGGCAACCCGAATGAAATGACCATTCTTCAATTTGCCGAGATCATCAACAAGGTTACCGGGAATACCGCAGGGATCACTTATCAGGACTCGAGAAGCGCGCGCGACCCCCAGCGCCGCCGACCCGACATTACCCGTGCCAAAACCATTTTAGATTGGGAACCCAAAGTTGATCTCGAGGAGGGCCTCCGCCGCAGTATTCCATATTTCAAACAAAAATTGGGTATAGCATGATCCTAAGCGACACGAAAGAACGCAACCGTTTCCTAAAATTTGCCCTCGTGGGTACGGTCGGTGCAATCATCGATTTTGGTGTGATGAACCTGATTTCACATTTAACAGATATTGCCCTGGTCTATGCAGGAACGATTTCGTTTATATGCGCAGTCATCAGTAATTTCATCTGGAATCGATATTGGACATATCCCGAATCACGATCACGTCCGCTTCTAAATCAAATGGGGATGTTTTTTCTGGTAAACACAGCCGGTGTGGCCATCCGCATCCCCATTCTACATTTTGTTGAACCGCCCCTGCTGCATTTCTTCAGAGGCCTGCTAAATGTCTCCACCGCCAGAGCAGAGTTCTATGCCAACAACCTGACCCTCGCAGCAGCGGTGGGAATCGTGATGCTATGGAATTTTTTCGTAAACAGATATTGGACATACAACGATATTGACCATCTTAAAGGAAGTCAGCTATGAGCAGCACACAACCCCGGCTTATTCCGCTTTACACAACCAGAGGGGACGCAGAGGCATTTTTACTCTATCCATATCTTTTCAATCGCATTGGAGAATGGATCGGTTTTGTAACCCCGCAACGTGAGGTATATTCCGTACTTGGGGATTATGTTGGCATGCTGACCGATGAAAAGCGGATCATCAGGAAGCGGACAACAGGCTCACTAAAGCCCCGTATCACCCCGCCGCCGGTACCTCCCAAAATGCTTCCCTCCGCGACCATCCCCCTGCCGCCAATGATGTCAGAATTAAGCCACTCAATGATCGACGTATTGCTTGATATGCCGGAGCTGCTGCACACCCGCGACGCCGGCGAAAACAGACAGGACATGGATTGATGACAAAAGCTCCAAAATCCAAAACACCCCGCGCCTCACACATAACCATAGCACAATTAATGCAGCCCGAACACGCCAATAACCTGGGGCATGTGCACGGCGGTTGGATCATGAAGCTGGTTGATGAAGCCGGCGCGCTGGCCTGTATGCGCCATGCGCAAAAAAGGGTCGTTACCGTGGCAGTTGACTCCCTGGTCTTCCGCGAACCGATCAAGATCGGAGACCTTATCATCCTGGATGCAGAAGTCACTTACACAGGCCGTACTTCGATCGAAGCCGAAGTGCATGTCGTCGCTGAAAACCCCATCACTGGCCAACGCACCCACACCAATACGGCGTATCTGGTTTTCGTCGGGCTGGATGATAATGGGCAGCCAACACCGGTCCCAGCCTTGATCACCGAAACCGAAGAAGAAGTACAACGCATGGCGCAGGCAAAAAAACGTCAGGCGCATCGTATCGCGCAGAAATAAACAAAATTGCGTTTTTGTTAGTACCCCAAGGTCGTTTCCAAGGATGAAGCATTTCCCGCCGTGCAAAATATCCGCAAGCACCCCATTACCATACTAATATTGATCAACCTGTTGGTTGGTTTTTTTACTTTTCAGCATTACGGCTTGTCATGGGATGAACCGCTCTTTTACGATTACGCGAACGCCCTCAATTATGCCTACTCACCCAGGGAATGGTTCAGCGGTAATTTCGACCTGGAAAATGCCTACGGTTCCAGTGGAACTGACCACGCAAATCGCGGACCAGCTTATGTCATCCTGGCACGACCAATTGTCTCGATGATCGAATCAGTCGGCATGGATAATGCTTCTGCCTGGCACCTCGTCAACTTCCTTACATTTCAGCTGGGCGTCTATCTTCTTTACCGCCTGGCAAGGCGCTGGATGAGCATCCCCGCCGCCCTCGCTGCCGCCACTTTATTTGCATGGCAGCCCCTCCTCTGGGGACATGCATTTATTAATCCCAAAGACCCTCCGTTCCTTGTATTTTTTCTCGGCGCCATTTGTTTCGGTTTTGAGATGGTGGATAAGGCAGTAGAAAACCCTAAAGATATTTGGAAGTCCTTGGGGATTTCAGCATTCTTCCTGGGTATCTCAACCTCAATTCGTGTGCTGGGTCCATTGGCGGGCATCCTTGTAGGGATTTATGCACTTGGGAAATTGAAAAAAGGTACGCTGATAAAAAGCCTCACAATCTATGCGGCGCTCGCCGCACTGGTTTCCTTCATCACCTGGCCGTATCTATGGACAAATCCACTGCAAAAATTTTACGAGGCTTTTGGCTTTATGTCGGAGAACCCGACCCAGCTGCAAGTCCTTTTCAACGGGGTGCTTTACCGCGCCGATGAGCTGCCGCGCCGTTACTTCCCCATTTTATTGAGTCTCAGCCTGACTGAACCTGTCCTGCCTTTATTATTAATTGGAGCTCTCGTCCTTTTTTGGGCTAAAGTAATAAACAAAACCCCAAAAATCCCGCACTTGTTTTCTGATGATTTTTTAGTGCTCCTCTGGTTTCTAATTCCATTCGCCTATGTCATCATGCGCAAACCGCCCATGTATGATGGCTATCGTCACTTCCTTTTCATACTGCCCCCCCTCTTCATTTTCGCGGGAATTGCGCTGGAAAAGTTATTTTCTATGCTTTCCAAATCCCGCTGGGCCGCCGGTACACTGACGCTCATCCTGCTCGCGCCTGGCATTTTCGGCGTGCTTCAACTGCATCCCTATGAATATACATATTACAATTTATTCGCAGGCGGAACAAGCGGTGCATTCCGGACATTTGAAACCGATTACTGGCTTACCTGTTATAAAGAAGCGGTTGAAAAATTCGACAAAACAAATGTGAATCTCTACATAAAACGCGAACCCTATATCGCGGAATATTATGCGAGCGATAGCATCGCCATCCATGATTACCGTGCCGAGTTTGGTAAGATCCACAGCGGCGACTTCGTTCTGGTAAATTCGCGCGCAAACGAGGACATCAAGACATTCAAGGACGCACCCATCGTATTACAAATCCGCCGCGGGAACGCGGTTTTTTGTGAGGTAAAACAAATCCCATGACCACACATCGCGAACGAATTCAAGCATGTCTCAAGGGCGAAATGCCCGACCGCACACCGATCGCGCTTTGGAGGCACTTCCCTGTTGACGACCAGAACCCGGAAACCCTGGCATCCTCTGCGTTGCACTTTCAAAACACTTATGATTTTGACATCGTAAAAGTAACACCCGCCTCTTCTTTTGCCGTAAAAGACTGGGGGGTTGAAGATCAATGGATTGGCGATGCGGAAGGTTCCCGGCGATATACAAAACGTGTTGTCAATAAACCGGAGGACTGGGAAAAACTCAACCCGCTTGCCCCGGCCTCCCCCCATCTTGCAGGGCAGTTGGATTGCCTGCGCCTGCTAAAAAAGCATCTTCCCTCTGAAACACCTATCATACAGACCATTTTCAACCCGCTGTCACAAGCAAAGAATCTGGCAGGGAATGAGACCCTGCTGGCACACCTGCGGGAATATCCTGAAGCTGTGTTGAAGGGTCTGGACACCATAGCCAAAACCACGAAGAAATTCATTGAAGCTGCCCGCGAAACAGGTATTGATGGGGTATTCTACGCCATCCAGCACGCCCAGGCTTCGATCCTGGATTTCAATGAGTACAAGACCTTTGGCTTACCGTTCGATCAATATGTATTGAATGCAACGGAAGGTTTATGGTGCAACATGCTTCATCTGCACGGAAGGGATGTCCACTTCGCGTTGCTGCCTTTCTTAAATTTTCAAATCGTCAACTGGCACGACCGCGAAACCTATCCTTCCCTGTCTGAAGCACAGACCCTCTTCAATGGGGTCGTATGCGGCGGTTTGCGGCAGGACACCCTTGTTTTGGAAGATCGAACCAAAGTAATGGAAGAAGCGCAGGATGCTATTCGTCAAACTCAAGGCCGGCGATTTATCCTCGGTACCGGCTGTGTGGTTCCGATCACTGCAGCCCATGGCAATATTGTAGCGGCGACAAAAAGTGTTTTGGGCGGGGGCAGGTTATGAGTCTGCGCGTGATCGCCGGAAGCGCGAGGGGAAGAAAGCTTAAGTCAGTCCCGGGTGACACCACCCGCCCCGTGATGGACCGGGTTAAAGAGGCATTATTCAACATTCTGGCGGGTGATGTGGTCGACTCGAATTGGTGGGATCTTTTTGGCGGCACAGGCGCAATTGGGATTGAAGCATTGAGCCGCGGCGCTGCTTTTGTTCGTTTTTCCGACCTAAATCGCGCACCTGTTGATACGATCAAGGAGAACGTTGAACATTGCGGTTTTTCCAAACAGGCTGAAATTCGCAAAGGAGATGCCTTCAGTATGTTAAAAGCACAGTCCGACAGGCGGTTTAATTTCATTTACATAGCACCGCCGCAGTATCACGAGATGTGGGTCAAAGGGTTGAAACTGGTGGATGAAAATATTGAATGGCTCACAAAAGATGGAACTGTTATTGTGCAAATTGACCCGACAGAATATCAGGAAATTGAGGTTAAATATCTCGAGGAAACAGAACAGAGAAAATACGGAAGTACGCTGGTCGTTTTTTATGATCGCGTTGAATAATAAAGGAATTAGATAAAATTGGGGGCTTGCTGCAACCAACACCGGCAAATAACGTATAAATACCCATGGAGGCTAAAATGCCAGAAAATTACCGAACAGAAGAATTCAAGGTTGAAGGTGAAAAAGTTGTTTCCAAGATCAAGGAACTTTTCCATGAAGGAAATATCCGAAAAGTCATTATCAAGGATAAGGATGGCAAAACTCTGATGGAGATTCCCATGACGATCGGCGTCGTGGGTGTTTTGATCGCTCCCCAGCTTGCTGCCATTGGCGCGATTGCCGCACTGTTGACAGAAGCCACCATTGTCGTCGAAAAAGGGGATTAGGGTTTCTCAAAACATAACTTCAATCTATTTACCTGCCCCCGTGCGTGAACAATCCCATCACGGCGTTACAATCCGACCCCATGATATACCCTATTATGGGGTCGGATTGTAACAGGATTATTCGGAGTAATTCTCCGCCAAACCAGGGACTAAACCTGGCAGGATTGTCCTTAATATTGCCAATCCATTTAATCAATCCAGGCACAATGTTGAAATTTCTGTACGAAGTCTAGTAAAATCACCTTTGCCATATATTTTTGAGGTGATAAGAATATTATGAAATCCTATCGAAAAGAACTCTGGTTCAATCTCCCAACCCGCCGCGGGTTTGTGAACATTACACCACAGGTTGAAGGCGCGCTGCATGAAAGCGGCATTCAGGAAGGGCTTTGTTTAATAAACGCCATGCATATTACAGCCTCGGTCTTCATCAATGACGATGAAAGCGGGCTGCATTATGACTATGAAAAATGGCTTGAAGAAGTTGCCCCGCATGAACCCGTAAGCCAATATCATCACAACGACACCGGCGAAGACAACGCCGATGCTCATATGAAACGCCAGATTATGGGCCGTGAGGTTATCGTTGCCGTGACAAACGGACAGCTAGACTTTGGCACATGGGAACAGATTTTTTATGGCGAATTCGATGGAAAAAGACGAAAGCGTGTCCTAATTAAAATTATTGGCGAGTAAGATTTATAAATGAGTGGCAGCTCACGAGACAAAAAGGAATTATGGGTGATCTCTTTTAGGTGCGATCCGGGTACATAACCCATATTTTCGCGGGCACATATTGGGGCAGGTGATGGATCTTTTTTCGATTTCAATTTCAAAACAGGAAAGTAATTAATCAAGCAGTAAGGGTGGACGTTTCATGGTCTCAGGTACTGGAATTCCCAATATTTTTAAGATTGTCGGGGCAATTTGCAAATGTGAGACAATTTCTCCTGTGTCGCCTCTTCCTTCAAAGCCTGGCTGTATAACGAACAACGGCACATCACGCTGATCGGAGGTGGTGCCGCCGTGATTACCGTCCGCATTGATGCCATGATCTCCGGTTACCAGGATCGTATATCCCTGCTCTCGCCACTCCATGACCATGGGAGCGAGTTTATGGTCCTGATAAATGGCATGGCTGCGGTACTCCTTTGTATCCGCGCCAAAGATCTCACCGTTATAATCCATACCCATTGGATGAAGCAGCAGATAGTCGGGGGTATATTTTCGAACAAGATGAGCGGCGGTATAAAAGAGTTCGATATCCGGATAGTCATCCTCGCCATAAAAACGCCCGTGTTGTATGGACAAGGCTGCATCATCCACCTCCCTATCTTCAATGGGGTCGTATGGCGCGCGGTTGTACAGCTCCGAGATCCAGGAATAAGCGGCAGCGGCTGTGACTTTACCGGCATTCTTAACTGTCTGGAATACATTCGGTTTTGTGGAGCACCGCACGACATTATTGGAAACAATGCCATGTTCGCTGGAAGGCAGACCGGTGTGAATGGTCTCATACATCGGACGGGATATACTGGGCAGCTCTCCAATGATCTTATAAAGACTTGCCTGTTTGCTCTCCACAAGATGCCCCAAAAAGCCCATGTTGGCTCTTGCTACGTCATACCGTAAAGCGTCAGAAAGAATGAGGATCACTCTCGCCATTATGTCTCCCAAGTTAAATAGTCAGGGGCGGCTCATGGCTGGGCCGCCCCTGACAACCAAGTTATTGTAAGCTGATTACTCGGCCAAAACCAGAACGGCTTCACGTGAACAGGTCACTTGGTCCTTATCGCCGATCTTCGGCAATTCAAGGAATGGGTTATTGAAAGTGTCCATGTTAAACTTAGTATCGCCGATCTTGACCCGTATACGAACAACCGAACCCAGGAAGGTAATGTTCTCGATCGTGCAATCCAAAACATTATCTTTCTTTAGATCGGCCGCAAAGCTGAAACGCTCGGGGCGAATGGAAAACTTAACCGCATCGCCTTTTTTCCTGTCCTTCAAATTTTCTGCAGATACAAACTGCACGCCATCCATGCTGAGGATGCCTTTGACAGGGTCGATGACTTCGGCGGAGGCTGTATTCAACGTTCCAACGAAATTGGCAACAAAAGCAGTCTTGGGGAAGTTATAAACCTCGAAGGGGCTTCCAACCTGTTCAATCTTGCCCTCATACATCACAACAATACGGTCGGAAATGGAGAGGGCTTCTTCCTGATCATGTGTAACGAAAATTGCTGTGATTCCCATCTTCTTTTGGATGGCGCGTATCTCGGAACGCAGCTGCACACGGATCTTTGCATCCAGCGCGGAGAGCGGCTCATCAAGCAGCAATACCTGGGGATGGTTTGCAAGCGCACGCGCCAGGGCTACACGCTGCTGCTGTCCGCCTGAAAGCTGATACGGATAACTATCCGCCTTGTTTTCAAGATGAATGAGGGCGAGCATTTCTGCCACACGCTCTTTAATCACTGCTTCAGGCTCTTTACGGATTCTCAATCCAAAACCAATGTTTTGGGCAACCGACATATTGGGGAACAAAGCATATGCCTGAAAGATCATACCCACGTTGCGCTGGTTTGGGGCGTTATTCGTAATATCCTCACCATTAATTGTTATGTTCCCCGAGGAGGGAATTTCAAAACCCGCGATCATGCGCAAAGTGGTCGTTTTGCCGCAGCCGGATGGTCCAAGGAAAGATACAAACTCGCCCTTATTCACGTCCAGATTAAAATCTTGAACAACTGTGGTTCCTGAAAAATCTTTGGAGACATTGGAAAGTGTAAGATGTGTCATTTCAATTTACCTTCTGATGATTAATGCCCGCCAACAAGTTGGGTTTGTTTGCCACGGCCGATAAGTTCAAGGATACCCATTGCCGTCCAGGTAAGCGCAAAACTGATGATCGTTGCAGCCGCCGGTTCGTATGCCTTATTTTGGATCAACAATCCGATGTATGGACCAAAGGCAGGTTTAGCAAGATACTGGGCCAATGTATATTCGCCAAGAACAATTGCAAAACTCAAAAAAGCGCCGCTCAAAATCGAAACACGGATGTTGGGCAGAATCACGCGAAAGAGAATTGTGCCCCAACCCGCGCCCAGACTTTGGGCCGCTTCTGTCAATGTTTGCACATCAATGGCACGCAACCCTGTATCTATGGAACGATACATGTAGGGCATGGAAAGGATGGTATAGCCTGCCACAAGCAATCCAGGGCTGTCAACGATCAGGAACGGCGGGTGGCTATAGGTTCGAACCAATCCAAAAACATAAACGATCGCAGGAACCACAAAGGGGATCAACGTGATCAATTCAACTGCAGAGCGAAGCTTTGGTACTTTTAACCGCACCCAATAAGCGGTTGGCACAAAAACAAGAATCCCAAGAAGGATGGTTAAGAGCGCCCAAATAACCGATGATGAAAAGCCGGTCACAAATTTTTGGTCGCCAAAAACATTTTGATAAGCCTTAAAACTTAAGATGCCTTTTTTTGCTCTCAACGAAAACATAAAGGTTGCCAATAACGGCAGAAAGAAATAAAGGATACCCACTACCATCCAAAGCCAGGACCAAAGTACGCCGCTACGTTTCATTTCAGCCACCTTTCAGCTCTTCGCTGGAGTATGGTGTAAATCGTCATCACCATTGTCATAATGATCACCATGCCAAATGCCATGGCATACCCCAAACCGGGGTCATTCAAAACATCTCCCCGTAATTGAGCACCGATCACGATCGTCGCAAGGCTGACCTGTCCGCCTGTCAACGCCTGCGCCGTGGCAAACGCTCCAAAAGCATTGCCAAAAAGCAGGATCATGGAGCCCATAATGGACGGCAGTAAAATTGGAAAGGCCACATAACGCCAATATTGAAGAGTGGTCGCTCCCAGATTTTCCGAAGCCTCCAGCCATTCACGACGCAATCCGTCAATGGCAGGGGCGATGATCAACACCATCAGGGGGAACTGGAAGTACATATAAACAACGCTTAATCCCCAAAATTTATAAAGTGTGAAACCTTGAGAGTAAATATTGACGCCTGCGGATTTTAACCATAGTGTCAGCATACCCGTCGGGCTAAGCAAGGCAATGAACGCAAATGCAAGGGGAACCCCGGCAAAGTTCGAAGCCACACCTGAAAAGGTCATTAAACTTGACCGCATAAAGCGTGGAAGCCCGCCACGAATGGCAGAGTACGAGAGCAGGAATCCGAAAATTCCGCCGCCCAGGGCAGTAACGACACTGATCTTAATGCTCAGCCAATAGGCTCCCAATATATATGGGTCCTTTAGAAGATTTAAAATATTCTGGAATGTGAATACCCCTGTTTTTGCATTTTTAAAAGTGCCTACCACAAGGGTCGATGATGGATAAAGAAGGAATAAAAAAGCAAATAAAAAGAAGGGCATGATGCCAAGCCACGCCCAAGATACTCTGGATTTGGCGGGACGCGCCAGAGGCGCGTCCCGTTTTACTGATTGTGACATAGTCGTCACAATAAACCTACTTAACTTCTACGCCGACGGTTGTATCCCAACCGGTTTTGATCAGGTCTCTCGCAGCAACAAGCTGTGCGGGTTGGGGGGAAACTGCTGAGGCATAGGCACTGGAGGCCGGCAACTTGGCTTGCAGGTCGGCAGGAATGACACCACGCGCTTCCATATCAGCTTGGTTTACACCATGAGCATAACCCTTCATCCATGCCAACTGGCCTTCGTCGGAATGAAGAACTTCCATCCACAACTTGGCACAATTTGGGTGCGGGGCATAAGCGCTGATCGCCTGAACGTACATGCTGGCGATTGTCGGGGAGGGATAAGAGACTGCGATCTCGGGGTTCCCGTCGAGGGAATCACGATCGCCAAAAGCCAGGTAATCCCAGGCAAGCACGATCGGGGTTGCGCCTTGCGCAATGGTTCCGACCTTGGCGATCACCGGGACAAAATTCCCTGCTTCGTTCAACTGCTTGAAGAAATCAAGGCCGGGTTGAACATTATCCAGGGAACCGCCGTTCGCCAAGGCAGCCGCGAAAACGGACTGGGCAGCCATATTGGAACTGCGGGGGTCACCAGCGAGTGCAACCTGGCCCTTATATTCGGGTTTGAGCAGGTCAGACCAATTGGTGGGAGGATTTGCAACTACAGCCTTATTGACCTCAAGAGCCATTACGCCGTAATAGCCGCCGGTCCAGAAACCTTCCGGATCCTTCGCGGGAAGGCCAAGGAGTGTGTCGGGAATCGCATCCCAAGTGGTGACTTTGTAAGCCTGGATCTGACCGGCTGCCTTAGCCTGGTCGCCATAAGCATAGCCAACATCAATGATGTCGGGTGCTTGCGGGCCGGTATTGCCCTTATTGGCATCGATGGCCGCCAATTCATCAGCGGAACCTGCATTCTCATCCAAAGAGTTGATCTTGACACCGGAAATTCGTTCAAAGGCAGCAAAAATATCGCCATAGTTAGCCCATGAAGCCGGGGTGGCAATAATGGTCACCATGCCTTCAGCCTTACATGCCGTAGCTAATTCAGCAATCGGGTCAACGACAGGAGCTTCGGTCGCGACTACGGGTGCATCAGTCGCGGCAACAACAGGTGCTTCGGTCGCGGCGACAGGAGCTTGAGTGGGGGCGGCTCCGCCACCACAGGCAGACAGCACGGTTGCTGTAATAACTAACAGGGCGAATAATTGAAAAGCTAATTTTTTGGTACGCATTTCTTTCTCTCTCCTTGATTATATTTATGATTGATCGACAGGACGGATAAAAGACAATGTGAATACTTTCTTCGCTGCACCTCCAGTCCGTAAATAACGCGTTAATATTGTAGCATCATCAATATTCAAAGTCAAATTTCGCAACGATGAATATATTGATCAGGGTTAATATGCAGTTTACCGCTATGGTGTCAACTGCATTTTCGCAAAAGTGATCAGCCAAAAAATACCGGCTGCCACCAAAGCGCTGGCTGGTATGGTGATAAACCAGGCGGCCACGATCTCCTGCGCCACACTCCAGCGAACTTTTCCAAATCTCTCAGACGAACCGACACCGATAATTGCAGAGCTGACAACCTGCGAAGTGCTGACCGGCAAACCAAAGAAAGAGGCAGCCATGATCACCAGGCCTGAGGTCAATTGGGTGGAAAAACCATGTACCGGGCGGATCTTGTAAAATTTTCCCCCCAGGGTGCGTATCAACCGCCAGCCGCCGAGCGCCGTGCCAAGCGCAATGGCTGATGCGCTGATGGCAATCACCCAAAATGGCACTTTAAAACTGGTGATGGTACCGCTGATCACGAGGCTAAGGGTAATTATGCCCATCGTTTTCTGTGCGTCGTTCGTACCATGACTGAAAGCCATTCCCAGTGCGGTAATTAACTGCCCTTTCTTGAACAGCCAATTAACTTCCGGGGTGGCAGCACGCGCCAGAAAATAGATGATACGGGTGATAATGAACCCAAAGACAAATCCGATCAAAGGCGAAACAAATAGGGCGATCAGGACTTTTTCAAGGCCGTGTAATTTAATAGAGCCGAACCCGGCGCCAACCACCACAGCGCCAACCATGCCGCCGATAAGCGCATGGGAGGAACTGCTGGGAATACCCAGGAACCAGGTAAGAAGATTCCATGTAATTGCTCCAACCAAACAGGCAACGATCACATCCAAACTAAGGGCATTTGATTGGGCAACTTCATCACCAATGGTCGTGGCAACCGTCACACCAAATAAAAATGGGCCTAAAAATTCAGCGGTTGCCGTGAGCGCCAGGGCTGAGCGCGGGCTGAACGCGCGCGAAGCGATCATTGTGGCAACAATATTGCTGGAATCATGAACTCCATTCAAAAAGTCGAACACGATGGCAAGAATGATAACAAAAATCAATTCAGTTGACATTAACACTCTGTTAAGTTTTCTTTACAACGATATCCGCGATGGAATTGGCGGCTTCATCACCGCGGTCAGCCGCGTTGGACAAATGACGGTACACCTCACGCATCTTCAACATTTCAACCACATGATGAAGGTCCTCAGGGCCGCTAAATAGGTCTGCAATCGCTTCCCGGTACACGGCTTCCACGCGGTTTTCCAGTGCCTTCGCGCGCTGGGCATGGTCAATGGCTACGGATGGATGTGTCGGCAGGCGCTGCACGGCATGCCAGATCTCGTATGTGGCATCCTTTAATAGGCTGGCGATTCGCAGCATGAAAGGCGTGGATTTCACGTTCAAAATGACCATTTCCATCACAGTGGTATCCGCGTAATCCACCACATCATCGATCGAACGGGAGAGGGCAAAAATATCTTCGCGGTCGAACGGAGTGACAAAAGTACGGTTCAATTCATCAATTAAAATGCGGCGCACTTCGTCGGCTTCTTTTTCCTTGATGGACAGCTCTTCAGCCACCTCGGGGTCGAGGGTTTCCAGGTATTTCACCAGAAGTTTCAAGGCTTCATATGCAATGGATGCCTGCTCTTCAATAAGTTTTTGAAATACATCTTCCTTGCGTTTAAAAATTTTAAGCATGGGGTCTCCTAATAAACGGTTTCATTACAGGTAGTGTGATCTTCCCGTTTGAGAAGGGCACCAACTGCAATGGTATCTAACTATTCGATCGGCTTTAATTCCCCGGCCACCAATCCCGGAAATTCAGCCCGGAGCTTCGCATCCAGTTCGGGGGCGATAAAAGAGTCTGTATTCACGGTCATGATCTCCCTTACCCGATTCATGGCACGGGCATGAATATCCAGCGCGCCTTTCTTTTCCCAGGCGGTGCGCGTATCGCGGTCTGCGAGTTTGGTCATCACCGCCTCGGTTTTCATTCGCTTGGTGGTGTGTTTGGCAACGATAAAAGAACCGCCTGGTCCAACACTCTTTATCAGATCAAGCGCCAATTCATCGTCGCTGAAATTGATCCCGCGCTTTACACGCTTCATCATCTGCGCCACTTCGTCATCGATCAACGCCTTGGCAAAATCAAAGGTTTTTAGGGCGTCAACCAGGCCGCCGATGTTAAACATATCCATACCGCTGACTGTCCCGCCCATGGCAGACATGCCTGTCTCATATCCCGCCTGCGCGTCGTTGATCTTGGCGTTGGTTAAGCCAATATAGCCGCCACAAGGCACATTATAAAAACGCGCGATCTGTGCAAAAGCCATATGCAGCATGCCGCACTCGATCGCCCCGGAGGTGTAGGCGCCAGACCGCATATCTGCCACCGTGGCAAGTGTGGCATAGATCAAAGGCGTGCCTTCCTTTGCCATTTGCATCATCGTTGCCGCGGCAAGGAACTCGGCGTTGCCTTGTGCGAGCGTCCCCGCCATCGACATGGGAGAAGTCAACCCCGCATTCGGTACAATGGTCGGGTAAACAGGCAGGCCTTCTTTTGCAAAATACATTATGTTCTCGGTTGAGAGGTTATCCATCGTCAACGGCGAAACAACGGGACAGTAATGGTGGGTAAGGAAGGGGTGCGCCTTATACGCAGCTTCTCCGCCGGCGACCATATATGCCATTTTCATGACACTGTCGGTATCCCGGCGGTCAGTTGTGGTAACGCGGATAGGCTTGAGACAGTACTTGAGCGAGGGGTATAACCTCGAAAGCGTGAACTGGCCTGCAGGGGCATCATCTGCCAGCGTGGAGATGGAAAAAATGTCATATCCTGGAAGTTCGTTGATGAGATGGGCAATACGGGCAATATCACCGGACTCGGCGCGTCTTTCACGCCCCGTTAGAGGGTCAAGAATATCCGGCGCGGAACTTGCGGTAACAACGACCGGGCTGTCCTGTGGAATGGTTTTGTCAAACTTCGGGTCACGCGCAAAGAAGGTGAAAGTCGATGGATACATCTTTCGATACTTCTCCACCACCGTACGCGGAAACCTGACCCGCTCCTCTTCAACAGTGCAGCCATGTTGCTTGAACATTTCACGTGCAGGCTCGTATCGAACCTTTAAACCAGCTTCTTCAAGAATCTCCAGGGAAGCTTCATGAATTCTTTCAACCTGTTCCTGCGTAAGTAAAGTTGCATAAGCCATGGGGTTATCCTTCCAGTAATGTTTTTAATATCTACTCGACCAATGAACGCTTGATTTTCTTTCTTTCGGTTTTCTTTTTCGGCAATAGCTTTTCCGCAAATTTTTTACTTCCCTTCATCAAGGGGTTCTCCTGAGCCTGCGAAAGCAGCTTGTCGATTTCAAAGAATTGATTGTCGCGGTACACCATGCGATCCACCTGCAGCTTCGAGGCAAGCTCCTTGATCTCTTTTATGGAAAACATTTTCAAGCCGGAACGTGTAACTTTCAATGAGGCAGCTGCGATCGCAAATCGGACAGACTCTTCCAGACTCCATTTTTTTAGATATGCATAAATAAAACCTGATGAAAATGTTGCGCCTGCGCCGGAACCGTCCACTGCTTTCACCTTGGGTGCGTGAATACGGACGATCTCATCGTCCTGAACTACCATGCAGCCCCTGCTTGCCATCGTGATGATCGCTGTCTTGATGCCGGCTTTAAGCAATTTTTTCGCGACAGACAACATGGCGCCTTTTTTACCGATCTGCGCGGCATCGGTCACAGCCTGACATATGGTGGCACGGCTGGCATATTTCTCCATGATCTCTGCGTCGTTATGGCCATGCTCAAGATTTAGAAAAACCGGCACATTATGCCGCCTTGCTTCATTCATCGCGCGGATGATGTGGTCTCCATCATACCAATCCACATACATCAATTTGGCGCCTTTCAGCATGGATAAGTCTGCTGTATCAAGCGTTTCCAGGATCTGCTTTGAACGCTGCCAAAAATAGGTGCGTGCCCCGCTTTTATCAGAAATATTAACCTCAAGCGGTGTTTTGTATTTTTTGGTAAAACGCACCTTGGCTTGCACACCCATTTCACTCAGTGTGTCCGAGACATAATGACCAAGCAGGTCATCTCCCACTGCGGTGCCGATCATGCCAGTGGGGATTCCCCACTGACTCAGATTACACGCAATGATCGCCGCATCATCATATACATACTCGCTAACCTGATGCACGATGGCGCCCGTATTATGCTTGGGCAGTTTATCCAGCGCCATAATATAGACTGGCGTCAACATACCAAAGCCAATATATGCGGGAGTTGTTGATTTTGTATTAGGCATTTTTATTCACCACAAAGTGTCACCAATGCTCGGCTCTAAAACCGGATGTGCACCTGGTGTACATTTTGGATCATTGAATTAAGCACGCGCTCTTTCACCTTTCGGGTCGAACAGGACGGTGGCTGCGACTTCCGCCTCCCGATGTCCTTCGATCAACTCAACCGTGAATCGGTTGCCCTGCTTCGCATGTTCAACTGGAAGGTAGGCATAAATAATGTTTTTCTTCAATGTAAATCCGTACCCGCCGCTGCGGACACGAGTTAAGACCTTGCCCTCATTGTAAATCGCTTCTCCACCATAAATTTGGGTGAAGGCATCATTTCCAGTCAACACAAGGGTGCAAAGTTTGCGGGCAATCCCTTCCTGCTTTCTCTTTACAAGCGCATCGCGCCCAATGAATTCACCTTTGTTCAGGTCAACACAGAATCCAAGGCCGCCTTCGTAGGGGGTTTCGGAAACAGTAATATCCGTTGTGAAATAGCGATATCCTTTCTCTAGCCGGAGTGAATCCAGGACTTTATAGCCACCAGTCTCGATTTCGAATTCCTTCCCGGCCTCCATAAGCATATCAAACACCATGGTTGCGCGATCATAGGGGATATAAAGTTCCCAGCCCAATTCACCCGCGTAACTGACACGCTGTGCATACACCTGAGCGCCATTGATCTCTATGGGTTTCGTAGTCAGGTAGGGATGCGCCGCATTCGAAACATCATTCTTCGTTATCTTTTGCAGTACCGAGCGCGCCTTTGGCCCCCACAATGCGAGACAGGCATACTCCTGTGTAATATCGCGAACGGTCACATCGCCATCATTTTTGTCAACATGCATTCGGATCCATGCCAGGTCATTCCCAATAAAGCCAGACCCCGTAACCGCCCAGAAGCAATTTTCTGCCATGCGGGTGACCGTTAGATCAGATTGGATCCCGCCTTTCGTGTTCAGGAATTGGGTGTATATGGCGCTGCCCACAGGCTTGTCCACATTGCTGTCTGCAAGTCGCTGCATTAGTTTCAACGCACCTGAGCCGGCTATTTCAATTTTCCCGAAAGAAGTCAGGTCAAAAAGGGTTACACGTTCGCGGGTCGCCTGGTGTTCCACAGCCATGCGGTCAAAGAACGGGGGCTTGCTCCATCCCCACTCGCGTTGATCTTCTCCCATACGGCGTGAAGGTTTACCGGGCTGGAAATAATTCACGCGCTCCCAACCGAATTTCTCGCCAAATACAGCGCCATGTTCCAGCAGACGATAATGGATGGGACTGGTGCGATGCGGCCGCGCCAACTCATGTTCATCATGCGGGAATCGCAGACGGTAATAATATTTCACCGATTCACGGGTACGTTCAGCGGCATAAACCGGGTCAGAATAGTAGGAGCCAAAACGATTCGGATTAAAACCGTACACGTCCATCGGCATTTCACCGCCGATGATCCATTCAGCGATCAGTTTGCCTATGCCTCCGGCGCCGCCATAGCCGTTGAGTGACATACCTGCTGCCATCCAGAATCCACTTACCCCCGCCATCGGTCCAAGCATGGGCTGACAATCCGGGGTATATGCTCCGGGATGGTTAACCAGCGTAATAATGCCGGCCTGATCCAGGAACGGCAGACGGCGAATTGCACCTTCTAGCAGCATTTCAAACTGGTCGAAATTGGAGGGCAGGGTGGTACCGCCATGTTCCCACGGGACTGCGTCGATCCAGCGCGCGATGGGGCTGGGTTCGTACCCGCCGATCACAAGGCCGCCCTGCTCCTGGCGCATGTAAACCAAATTATCGGGGTCACGCAGGCAGGGAGTTTCGTGCGTGAATTCATGACCCGGTACAGCTTTGAGTGCGATGTGCTGATGATCCACCGGTGTGGTTGGGACTGAAAGGCCCGCCATGGCAGCAATACGCGGCGCCCACAACCCGGCAGCATTAATGACGATCTCACATTTGATCGTACCCTTGTTTGTAATGACTGCCTGCACCTCGCCTTTGGGGGATAGTTCGATCCCGGTCACCCGTGTGTTAGTGTAGATTTCCACACCCAATTCCTTGGCAAATTTCGCCATGGCTGTGGTTGTGGTATACGGGTCGAGTTGTCCGTCACGCGGCAGATAAATGCCGCCATAAAGATCTTTGCTGGAAATCTGCGGCATGAATTTGAGCGCTTCATCCGGAGAGATCACATTCACATCAAGCCCCAGGGCTTTCGCACGGCTCACGCTTCTCTCCAATTCCTTAAGCTGTTCCCTGCTGGACGCGACCCTGACACTGCCAACATGGTCGAACAAACCCAGCTCACTGTACAATTCAATACTGTACATGCGGAACTTCAATAGAGCTTGCGAGGTGGCAAACTGTGTAACAAGCCCCGCGGCATGGGATGATTCTCCGCTGGCGATTTCACCTTTTTCTACGAGCACCACATCCTTTCGTCCCATCTTGGCAAGATGATACGCGATCTGAGCCCCTACGATCCCACCGCCCACGATTACAATTTGTGCCTGTGTTTTCATATTTTCACCTGTCCATATTGAGTTTGTACTTGCTTCAACCATTCACCGAATTCCAACGAGTCCATCTTTTCTTCAGCCCGGCCCCAACGTTCAATTGCCCAACCCCAAAAGTCAAAATCAATTGTTGATATATTCGCCTGGATCGCAGCCCATAAACCCCAGCCTACATCGGACATGATCATATTCAATTTCATACGCGCGATCAGATCAGGCGTCGATATTTGAAAATACGCCGCACAGACTTCGTTGACCTGTTCATCATTAAACTGCATTTCCTGGCAGGTATTTCCTAGTTCAAATGTCGGGTCATTATTCCCGCTATATTCATAGTCGATCAGCCAAAGCTGTTTTCCGTCATCAATGTAGTTCTCCGCCAGCAGGTCATTGTTACACGGCACAGTCGGCAGGGGATTAACATTCATTGCCTTTTCGATCTGCACCACCGCAGGCTGTCTCTCCAGATAACCATCAGGGATACGGATTTGCCGTTCCCTGCACAAGTTTAGATAATACTCGGTTAAACGAAACATATTAAAATCAGTTAGAAAGCGCGGTCCCTGGTTTAATTTTTTAATTACCTGAGCCATGCTTGTCGGCATTCCTTTTTCATTCAAAGAAACCTTTGACATGGTTTTACCGTTCAAAAACTCGATCACCATCACATTATATTCGGGAAGGTGAAACAGTACCTGTGGAGAAACCCCGGCCACAGCCGCAGCCTTTGTATTATGACATTCGTTATTCCTGTCAATTGCAAGGAGTTCCGTGCTTTCTCCCGGCACGCGGACAAAATGTGGAACCCCATCAACCTCCACTTTGAAATTAGTATTGGTCAATCCACCTGAAAGCGGGTGGATTGATACATCTTTTCCCTTCCAATCTGGAATTTTAGCCACCACATCATCAATAACAGCCATGCGCACTCCTGATGAAAGATTTGTAGGTCACGCTTGATGCGTGACCTACAATAATTCGCATAAAATAAATATTTACTCTGGAGGAATTTCCTTAAAGGCGTAATCGACATTAATGCCTTTTGACTTCTGGGCATTCTTGGCGATGACATACCAGACCGCGGCAAGCAGGATCAGCCCAAAGGCAATTACCTGCGGCCACGGGTTCGCAGCGCTCCATGTGCCGAGCACACCGAGCTGCGGCGCGAAGAGGAATGCCAGTACCATCCCCGTGCCGAGTACTCCGCCAATTGTACCGAGAACTGTGATCATCGGGATGTTACCGATTTTATATGCCGCGCCGGGGGAGGCCTCATACAATTCCTTTGCACGGTACGGCAGAAGCGCGCCCGCAATACAGGTTACCACAAACACATAACCGCAGCCAAATGTAACACCAAGGGTCAACCCAACCCAGCCTGGGACAAGGTTGTAGGCGAGGATGACCGGAATACTGGCGAGGAAATATGCCAAATGTGCGTTGAATGGTGTATGGCGCTTCTCATCCACTTTGCTGAACCATTCGGGGAGCAGGCGGTCAAGCGACATGGCAACCAAAACACGGGTCATGCCAATATAACAATTGCAAACGATCTGGAAGCTGTTAAGCAGGTAGCCAATACCAATGATCAACACAACAAGCGGGCTGCCCGTCAGGGCAACTGCGAGGATCGGAGGCCACAGGTTGAAGCCGTTGATATTGGCTTCGGCAATCAATGACCAATATCCTGCCCCTGCCACGTATAGGAACTGCGGACCCGCTGCACGCTCGATGCCAACGGCAAGCAAGGCAAGCAGGATGCCAGTCGCAATAAGAGATCCAACCATAATAAAGACTTGTGAATTGAAGCTGCGCGCATCCTTGATCTCACCATTTTGCTGGGCTGAATAGGTGGCCCATTGCAAAGATGTCCAAGCGATGGGGGCGATCAGGAAGGTGGCCATCAGGCTAAACGGCGGGTTTAAATCAATTCCAGCAGCCGTCACCGCTGACACAGCAGTCTCATAGAAATTGGGCGCGCCTCCGGATGCGACTGCGAAAGCGTTGAGGCGCGTAACGAATTCAGCGGCAGGCGTGGTAAAGAAAACGAGGAACACGGTGCCAAAGCATAGTAATGTGCCCCACCACATCACATTTTGGAAACGAACATAATTCTTGAAACCGCTGGTCAACAATACCATGGAAATCAATGCATTCAGGATGCTAACAATGACAATACCTGTTGGTGTCGTAAAGAACACCCCCCATCCTGAAAACATGGCATTTTGCATGGTTGCGCCCAACCCCAGGAACATTGGAGCTAGACCCAGGTATGAGACAAGCCAGCCTGATAGCGCAACCCATTGCAGAATCCAGATCACAAAACCCGACATCACGACGGTGAAAGCCACACCGCCGCCAAATACGCGGCTCTGAAACACATAATCGCCGCCTGAACGCGGAAGTGCTGTGGATAACCAGACGTAAACATAGGCGATCGGGATCTCGATCAACATCGCAAGCAGAATTCCCCAAACAAGTTTGCCTCCGGGAAGGGCGCCCGGTGCCCAAAGATACGTCCAGGGAAAGATCAAGCCCATTGTCAAAATATTATAGACAAAGGCTGAGTACGGGGACATAACCCTCACAAGCCCTGAGGCTTTGCGGGTAAAGACTTCTGGTTTTGCTGTTGTCATTTTTTCTCCTTTGGTGTGAGATCAAAACAATTGCGAAACATGGGAGCTTGGGTATCCAGCGCCCGTTCTCCAGAACAGTCAAAACAAAATTAACCAAAATACAAATTTCTCCTTGGACCTCCTCTTGTTTTCTTTGGTTATCCGCTCGTCATCTGATAGCCCAGCACTTCACCATCCACAAAAGTGACAAGACAGCCGCGGAGAACGCCTTCGGCATACTCACTGCCGGGGTTTACACAAGTCGTCCGCCCTATTTTCGCAACGGATTGGGATTCATGAATATGACCATGCAGCCCAAGCATTGGCTTGTATTTTTCGATCGCTCCACGCACCGAAGAACTCCCGGCGCCGTACATAACTGGCTGCCCGCCCTGGGAGATTTGCGTGGGAGGATCTTTGTCCCAATCAAGCATCGGGCAGGTATCAAGCGTGGAGTCTTTCGGGGGGTCATGGAAATTAAAAACGGCTTTATTCATATCCGGGACCAATGCAGCCATCTTTTCGATCATCGCGCCAAGTTCCTCCTCTGAAACTTCGCGCGGAGTCTTCCAGGGTGTCGGAGTGCTAATTCCGACAGAGATCATGGTATGGTCATCATCCAAATGAACCAGTTCATTCTCACATGGGATAAAGGATTTCGCGCCTTCCTTTTTCATTACACTCAACACATCCCATTCATCATCGTTCCCGCCTGTCACAAAACACTTGATGCCCGTGCCGCTCAAGCGCTCCTCGGCAAGATTCACCCAGCTCAACATCCTCTGTTTGGCCAGATCGTGGAATAAGGCATCCACAGCGGGCTGGTCAGATTGCAGTACACGAAATTCATCCTCTTCCATCACTTTGTAATAAAAGCCGAGGATATCCAGTTTTCCCATCAAGGTTTTCAATTCTTCCTCGGTGGAAAGATGCTCAACCCGCCCCTGGACCGTGGCGCGGTGGGAACCATTCCCTTCCTTTATGATCGGGATCATCAACTTTCCCTGAATATCGCCGCCCATCACGATCACATTAACCTTGTAAAATTTCCCGGCGTTAATAAACTTACGAAACGTACGTTCAGATCCATGTACGTCTGTGGCAAAGAATAGGCGGGTTGGCTCTTTTTTAGGTTTCTTTGAAAAGAAAAACGACATCGGACACTCCTCCGAAATAAATAACCTGACGCGGGATATGGGTCGTCAGGCTGGGGTGGAAATAGTATTGGCGAGAACGCAGGAAATCCCATTCGCCTCAAGCATTTCTATGGCGGATGAGGACAATCCATCGTCCGAGATAAATTTATCCACCTCATCAATGGAAGCAACCTGAAAATTGGATACCACCCCCCACTTGCTGTGATCTGCAACGATGATTACCTGTCCCTTGGTACGCTCGATCATACGCCGCACAATTTCAGCTTCAGGATCTGTCGGCACGGTGTAACCATGTTTTGCGCTGACCCCATCCACGCCAAGGAATGCCTTATTCGCATACACCTGATGCAAATTCTCCATGGCAAAACGCCCGGCGAGTGAGTTTGAGCGCGAATAGAACTCCCCGCCGATCAGATAATACCGAAAGCCGGGATCACCTAATTCAATGGCGGCATTCACATTGTTTGTATAAACCGTGATCCGTGGATCGCTGCGGATGTGTTGAAGAACCTGGGTCGCGGTTGTGCCGCTATTAATAAAAACAATATCCCCGGCCTCGATGAAGGAAGCTGCAAGCTCACCAATGGATTTTTTCTCTTCGGGATGATGCTGTACGCGCTGCTGGTACTCCTGTTCAAATGCCATGCGCTGGCTCAAAATTGCCCCCCCGTGGGTCCGCTCCAATATTCCCCTCTGTTCCAACCATTCCAGGTCGCGGCGAACAGTTGCTTCAGATGTTTCCAGCACCTCACACAAATCCGCCGAACGGGCGATCTGATGAATTGCCAGGTATTCTTGAATTCGTTCACGTCTTTGGGCAGGAATGAGGGGCTTGCTCATTATTAGGTTCCCAGACAATGCATGAAGGAAATTGATTGATTTTGATTTTGAATTATATAAGAATTTGAAGAAATTTGCAAGTTTTTGAATTTTTCATTATAATAACGAATAGTTCCTATCAAAAAAGATAAGTGTCTCAGGCTTTGATTTTTTAAGACTCGCAAACACATCAAGCACATAGGAGATGGCATGACAAATCAAACTGTTGGGATGGGCGAACAGGGCCAGGCGGAGCGTGATAAGTTTGAGAATGAACTAAAAAGGATCCTTGAAGCGAGTGACAAAGCCGGCATTCTTTTACGGGTGATCGGTTCACTGGCTTTTCAAATGCATTGTCCCAAGTTTGGGCACCTGCAAGCAGCCATGGGACGTGCCTACACAGATATCGACTTCGGCGCCTATGCAAAGCAGACCAAACAAATTCAGGCGTTGATGGCAGGTCTTGGGTATGTGGACAACCGTGAAGTTTTCATTGCATCCGAAGGCGAGCGCTCGATTTTCGACAAACCCGGCACCGGGCTGCACGTGGATGTATTTTATGAAAAATTGGATTTCTGCCACCCCATCTTCTGGAAAGACCGGCTTGAAGTTGACAACCCCACCATTCCCCTCACCGAACTATTGCTCGAAAAAATGCAGATCGTCCAGATCAATGAGAAGGACGTGATCGACACCATCATGCTTCTGCTTGAACATCCACTGGGAGATATTGACAAGGAAACCATCAACATCAAATTAGCTGCCGACTTATGCGCCAAAGAATGGGGATTATGGCGAACCACAACCATGAACCTTGATAAAGTAAAACAACTTGCGCAGCACTATTCCCAATTGGACGATGAACAAAAATTACACGTAACCACCCAGGTGGACAGGATCCTTTCCCGCCTGAATGATGAACCGAAACCGCTTGCCTGGCGCATTCGCGCCCGCGTAGGCGACCGCGTGAAGTGGTACAAAGATGTGGACGAGGTATAAGGAGATACCATGGCAAAACTTGTACGCGATTTAATGCATACCGGCTTGATCAGCTGTAAACCAAGCGCCACCCTGGGACAGGTGGCTGTATTGCTTAATCAACATCACGTCCACGCGTTGATCGTGAATGACCGCGACGGACGCCCAAATGGAATTCTCACGGATCTTGATCTAATGGCTGGAGAATGGCTTTCACAGGATGCCCAAAGTCTGAAAGTAATGCGGAGTCTTACCGCTTCCGACTTAATGACCCAGCCGGTTGATACTGTTGAAGCAAATATCCCCATCGGTGAGGCAGTCAACCTGTTTTTGGAAAAAATGGTGAGCCGCCTGCTTGTCACTGAAAACGGAAAGCCGGTTGGAATTATTTCCACCTCCGATTTTGTTGCCAGCATTGCCAGTGAAGTTGAGCTAAAACGCAACATTGTCGCAGATGTGATGTCTGATGCGATCCTTGTCTGCCGCGGCAAGACTCCCGTCGTCTCAGCCGCCCGTGCCATGACCTCTGCCGGCTGGCGGTCGGTGCTGGTGGTGGATGCAAAGGGAAAAATTCTTGGCATGGTAAGCGGCCATGACCTTCTCCCTTTGATCAAGAATGGGCTGGACGAAAAGATGGTCGTGCGCGATGTAATGCACCCTGTATTGACGATTGACATTCAAGCCAGCCTGCATGAAGCGGCGGAGATGATGATCGAAAATCATCATCACAGACTCGTGGTAACCGACAGGGAAAACCCCGACGCATTCCCGCTTGGGATCATCTCAACATTTGACATTGTGGCAGAAATGGCGCGCGCAGATTCTGTCTGGCAGAAGACATAAATTCAAGACCTGACATGCCTCAAAAAAGAATTTTGCCAGTCTTTCCGTGAGACGTGCCCGATCTATAAATAATATTAAGGAGAACATTGTCATGTCCGAATTTCCAACACAAGCACAAGTTGTCGTTATCGGCGGTGGTGTAGGTGGAGCAAGTATCGCCTATCATCTCGCTCTCATGGGCTGGAAGGATGTCGTTCTACTTGAACGGCATGAACTTACAGCAGGCTCCACCTGGCACTCTGCAGGTCTTGTCGGTCAAATGCGTTCCGATGCAAATTTGACGCGCATGATGCACTACAGCACCGATTTGTACCGCAAGTTAAAAGAAGAAACAGGTGTGGACACTTCCTGGCGCGAAGTCGGCGGGCTGCGCCTCGCGTCATCCGCGGAACGCATGGAGGAAAATAAGCGCCTTGTAGGTATGGCCCGCTCTTTTGGCGTACCTATGGAATTGATCTCTGCAAAAGAAGCGCAGGATATGTTCCCGCTTATGTCCACTGACGGTGTGTTGGGTGCGGCATTTACCCCGAATGACGGCAGCATCGACCCCACCGGTTTGACAAATGCTCTTGCCGCCGGCGCAAAGATGCGCGGCGCAAAGATCTTCATCAACACCAATGTTGAAGGGATCAACCTCAAAGACGGCCGTGTTTGTGAAGTGGTGACGGATAAAGGAACAATCAAGACTGAGGTCGTTGTCAATGCATCAGGCATGTGGGGACGCGAAGTCGGCAAGATGGTTGGGTTGAATTTACCAGTCGTCCCGATGGCCCATCTCTATATTATGACCAAGCCCATCAAGGGTGTGACCCACAGTTTCCCCAACCTGCGCGACCCTGACCTTCTAGTCTATTGGCGCGAAGAAGTGGGCGGAATCGTCACCGGCGGTTACGAACGTCAGCCCGCCACCTTCGGCTTGAAAGGCATCCCGAAAGATTTCAAATACCAGCTGCTCAACCCCGACTGGGATCGCTTCGCCCCGTTGATGGAAAATTCCATCCGCCGCGTACCCGCTGTGGAAAATGCGGAAATCGTAAAACTGCTTAACGGCCCTGAAGGCTTCACCCCGGATGGCGAATTCCTGCTTGGACCGACCTCCGTCAAGGGCTTCTGGGTAGCCTCCGCCTTCTGCGCGCATGGTCTGGCTGGAGCGGGCGGCATCGGCAAGGTCATGG
The DNA here is from genome assembly GCA_964385315.1 of uncultured Anaerolinea sp. GTDB lineage: Bacteria > Chloroflexota > Anaerolineae > Anaerolineales > Villigracilaceae > Villigracilis. The sequence continues at coordinate 23,756 of CAYLOW010000002.1, read as the reverse complement.
CAGAGTGGATTATAGACGGTCATCCCGAGTGGGATATGTGGCGACTTGATGTGCGTCGGTTTGGCCCCAATTACGACAGCCTCGACTATACAGTAGCCCGCACCATTGAAACCTACACGCAGTATTACGATATTCACTTCCCCGGTGAGGAACGTATTTCTGGGCGCGGTCAGCGTCTCTCCCCCACTTACTTCCGGCTGCGCGACATGCGCTGCTCCTTCGGTGAGAAATTCGGCTGGGAAAGGCCCAATTGGTTCAATTGCTACGAAGAAAAAGCCACACACGGCCATGAACCGCGAGGCTGGGCACGTCACAGTTGGTCACGCGCCATCGGTTATGAACATCTGATGACCCGCGAGAACGCAGGTCTCTTCGATGAAACATCGTTCAATAAATTCGAAGTACGCGGACCCGGCGCTTTGAAATTCCTTAATTATGTCTGCGCCAACGAAATGGATGTACCAGTCGGTACTGTCGTCTATACGCAATGTCTCAACAAGCGCGGCGGCATTGAAGCTGATGTGACCATCACCCGCCTCGGTGAGGAACGCTTCTTCCTTATCACCGGAACCTCATTCGGGCAGCACGATCACTCCTGGCTTTCCCTCCTCATGCCCGAAGACGGCACCGTCACGATCGAAGATGTCGGCTCGGCTTACGCCTGTATTGGTCTGTGGGGGCCGAAGGCTCGCAAGATTTTAGAGAAAGTCACAACGGACGACGTTTCGAATGCCGGATTCCCCTACATGACCGCAAAACATATCACTGTCGGAGATGTGCCGGCAATGGCAGCGCGCGTCACCTACGTAGGCGAGTTGGGTTGGGAATTCTACTGCCCGATGGAATACGGCTTACGCCTATGGGACACTTTGTGGAACGCCGGCCAATCCGAAGGATTGGTGGCAGCCGGTTACAAAGCCATCGATACCCTGCGCCTCGAAAAAGCTTACCGCTATTGGAGCGGAGATATTTCTCCTGATTACACTCCTTACGAGGCAGGTATCGGCTTTGCGGTAAGGTTGGACAAGAAGAGTGACTTCATCGGCAAGGAAGCCCTGGTACAGCAAAAGAAGGAAGGTCTCAAACGCAAATTATGCTGCATGACCCTCGCTGACAACCGCACCATTGCCCTGGGCAAGGAACCCATCCGCACGAAAGACGGGAAGATCATCGGCTGGGTGGCTTCAGGTGGATTTGGGTATTCGGTCAGCAAGAGCATGGCCTTCGCTTATTTGCCCATCGAACATTCCAAACCCGGTACCAAGCTGCAAATTGAATTTTTCGGTGAACCGATGGAAGTCGAAGTGGTGCAGGCACCTTTGTGGGACCCGAAGGGCGAGAGAATCCGCGCCTAATTATTCCTCAGCTTGTATGCCGTCTCCCTTCGCCAGGAGACGGCAATAAAATTTAACCCAATCCGGAGGCATTGCAATGACACTAACAATTGATAAGGCAATAAATAAAGTCCCGTTTCTTGCAGATTCAAAGAATTTAAAGAAGACCCCCCTGACTGGAGGAATCACAAACTTAAACTTCAAAGTTGAAGCGGACGGCAAAGCTTATGTGATTCGCCTTACCGGTGAGGGGACAGAGCAGCTGGGAATTAAACGTGATGTCGAGTATGCTGCTAATTACGCTGCCGGCCAAATGGGAATTGCGCCTGAAGTTGTGTTCTTTATTGAGCCCGAAAATTATATTGTGACCCGCTTTGTTACCGGAAAGACCATTCCGCCCGATGTGATCAAACAACCTGACTATCTTGCCCGCGTGGCAAAAAAACTCAGGCTCTTTCACAAACGCGGCCCCGTGCTAAAAGGGGAATTTAACGTCTTTCGTCGTGTTGAAATGTTGGAAAAGGTGTCAAGAAAGAATAACGCCAAATTCCCGTATGATTGGGATTGGATCATGCAAAAGACAAAGGAGGTGGAAAAAGCCCTTGCAAAGGATCCCTACACACCAACCCCAACGCACAATGATCTTTTGAATTTGAACTGGCTCGAAGAAGATGTACCTGGTGAGATCGGCGAAATTCGTCTTCTCGACTGGGAATATGCTGGCATGGGTGATATTTTCTTTGACCTTGCAAACTTTTCCCATCACCACCGCCTTAATGAAGAGCAGGTGGACAACTTCCTGTATGTGTACTTCGGCGAAGTCACCGACAAACATTATGCGCGCTTGCGTTTGATGTGGCCCATGTCCGAATTACATGAATCCATGTGGGGCACAACCCAGACTGGTATCTCAAAACTGGAAGAGGATTTCCAGGGCTATGCAGATTTATGGTTTGCCCGTTTCCGCCAGCATGTGACGGATTATCGCTGGGATCAGTGGTTGAAGGAAGCTGGAAAAAAGACCATTAGCAGGTAATATTTCACCTCGCATCCAGCAACCAGTGCCGTTTGAACAATGCCGGGCAGGGATGAGGAATTTTCAAAAAAACTGCGCTGGATCGGGAACCTATATTGAAGAACGGATGACAAGTCGTCATCGATAACAAGAGCCTAAACCAAAGTTCATAAATAAATCAGGAGAAAAAACATGTCTATCGTAAATGCAAAAGAGATCATGGTTGAAGCGCTAAAAGGCAAATATGCCATCGGCGCGTTCAACGTCACAGATTTGATCCAATTCGAAGCGGTGGTTGATGCCGCTGTGGAAAAGAAGACCCCCGTGATCGTCCAGACATCAGTGAAGCCGTCACAATTCCTCGGCACAAAGATGATGGTGGCGATCTACCACACCCTCGCAGAGGCCGCCCCCGTGCCGGTTTGCTTGCACCTGGACCACTGCACCGATGTTGATTACTGCAAGAAATGCGCGGACCTGGGCTATACCAACATCATGATCGATGCGTCCAAGCAGACCTATGAAGAGAACATCCGCCAGACAAAGGAAGTTGCCGATTACTGCCACAAGATCGGTGATATCTCTGTCGAAGGCGAGCTGGGAACCGTCTCCGGCGTTGAAGACCAGGTCAAGGTCTCAGAGGATGAAGCGCAATTGGCCAACCCCGAACAGTCAGTTGAATACGTTGCCCGCACTGGGATCGATATTTTTGCGCCCGCCATCGGCACCGCGCACGGTGTATACAAGACCAAGAATCCGAAGGTCGATTTTGAGCGTATGGCGATCATCAACAAGATGCTGAACGGCAATGGCATCAAGACCCCGCTCGTCGTTCATGGCGGAACAGGCCTGCCCGAAGATTACATCAAGAAATTGCTGGCGGCCGGCGGCGCGAAGTTCAACGTTTCCACAGAGTTGAAACGCACCCTGATCGATGCCAAGTGGGAATACATCAGCGGCCATCGCGATGAATACGATCCCGGCAAGTTGGATAAATTCGTCCGCGACGAAACACGCAAGGCTGTCATGCACTGGATGGACATGCTCGAGTGCGTTGGCAAGGTCTAATAACAGCGAATGGATGGCCAGGGATGCTTAATGTCATATGTCTCCCTGGCCAGTTTACGTTTATACTTTTGTATTCGACCAAATATATACACAAATCATCAAGGAGTAATGAAAAATGAAAAAAGTTGAAGAATTCTATGCGCCATGGGTTAAAGGCATCCCGATGTACATCTCGGAACATATTGAAAAGGCTTGGCGCGATCCCTCTCTTCATCGCATGATGTCAAACGAAAACCCGCTTCCCCCCTCTGAAAAGGTGCTGAATGCGATGGTGAAGTACGCCAAAATGGCCAACCGCTACCCCGACCAGGGCCTCGTCGTACGCAGCAAGATCGCCGAGATCAACAATGTGGATGGACCCGGAAACGTCATGATCGGCAATGGCTCCAGTGAAGTGTACGACAATATCTTCCGCATGTTCATTACCCCCGGTGATGAGGTGATCCAGCACACACCCTGTTTTGGCATTTACGGCCTGCGCGGTAGTTTACTCGGCGCCAAAATGGTCTCTGTCCCGATGATCTATAAGGATCACAAAATGGAATATGATCCGGAATCCATCATCAAGGCAGTCACCGATAAGACCAAGATCATCGTGGTGGCTAACCCGAACAACCCGACCGGCAACTTCATGGCTGCCGCGGACTTCGTTAAGATCGCCGAAATCGGCATTCCATTCGTGATCGATGAAGCCTATGTTGAATATGCGGGCTTGGGAATGTCGCAGGTCCAATTGACCAAGAAGTACAAGAATGTATTGATCACCCGCACGCTTTCAAAGGCTTACGGCCTCGCTGGCATGCGCTTTGGCTATACCATCGCGGACAAGGAAGTCATCGATCAGATCGCCGGGTCGCTTCTCCCGTGGAACGTCGGTACCATTCCCATGTGGGCGGCGCTTGCTGCCTTCGAGGACGAGGAAGGTCTCGCGGAACGTGTCAAGTTCAACAATCAGGCAGTGGATTACATTACCGAGTCGTTGAGCGTCATCCCCGGTTTCTATATCATGAATTCCAAAGCCAACTACATTCTTTTTGACTGCGGTGAAACCGGCAAGACCGGCAAGGAAGTTCTGGCGTATGCAGAAACCAAGGGCATCATCCTGCGCGGTGAGAGCAAGAAATACGGCAGCGACGGCTGGTTCCGTGTGACCATCGGTACCAAGGAAGAGAACGAATTGTTTGTCAACACCGTGCTTGAATTTTTTGGAATAAAGAAATAACTTAACACTCAGGCCTGACAGGTTTGAAGGATCTGTCAGGCCTCATGTATAAGGAGAAAATCATGTCAAAAATTAAAGCAGTGTTCTTTGACCAGGACGGCGTGATCATAGATACCGAGCGCGATGGACATCGCGTGTCATTCAATATGACATTCAAGGAATTCGGATTCACGGATGAATGGAGTGTGGAGTATTACCACGAACTGCTCCAGATCGCGGGCGGCAAGGAACGCATGAAGCACCATTGGCAGACCAAGGGCTTTTCCAGGCCGTTGACCGAGGAAGAGATCGACGTTCTCGTCAAGGACATGCACAAGCGCAAGACCGCGCTTTTTGTCGAATTGATCGAGACCGGCAAGCTCCCCCTGCGCCCCGGCATTCACCGCTTTATGAAAGAGGCGATGGAAGCGGGTCTCAAGATCGGTGTTTGCACCACATCCAATGAAAAAGCCGCCAAGGCCATCACCGAAGGCATTCTTTCAGACATCAAGTTTGAGATCGTGCTGGCGGGTGATGTGGTCGAGAAGAAGAAGCCCGATCCTGAGATCTACAACCTGGCGCTCTCCAAACTTGGACTTTCTCCCGACGAGGTTTTCGTGGTTGAAGATTCCAAAAACGGCGTGAAAGCCGCCAAGGCCTCAGGCGCAAAGGTAATCGTCACCACCAACGGATATACCGAAAATGAAGATGTGGAAGCGGGCGATGTGATCGTTTCCTGCCTCGGGGATACCGACGCTGAAAAGGCCAAAAAGCGCAAGGGTGATATCAAGGACTTTGACGGCGTTGTACACGTCAAGCAGTTGATGGAGCTGTTTGGTTAAATTAAACAAATAATTTGGGAAGAAACAAATCAAGGGTCAAAAGTCGAACGTTCCCTGGCTTTTGGCCCTTGATTTTTGAAAGGTATATTTATGGACGAACTCCTTGACATCGTAAACGACGAAGACCTCGTCACTGGTCAGCAAATGCGCTCCACGGTTCATACCCTCGGGTTACAGCATCGCGGTGTGCATGTATTTTTATTCACGCAGGATGAGAAGCTGCTTGTTCAAAAGCGGAGCGCAGACCGCGCCGCCTCCCCATCCGCTCTGGATTGCTCGGTTTCGGAGCATGTGAAGGCGGATGAAAGTTATTTTGATGCGGCACTGCGCGGCCTGAAAGAGGAAATGGGCGTTGAAGGAATTGAGATCACACCGCTTGTAAAATTCAGGATGAACTACGGTGTGAATGATAACGAAATAAGTACGCTATATACAGGCAGGGTTGACCCGGCGCGCGTAAAATTTGATCCTGTTGAAATCGAAGAGATATATTATTACACCCTGAATGAGCTGGAGAATATGAGAGCCAAAGGCGGTATGGAATTTTGCGGATGGTTCCTGGAATTATTGGACTGGTATTCAGGGAAGGAAACAAAAAAGATGAATTTTGGCATGTATAAATAATGGGGAAGGGTCTCGTGGTGGTTAGGAGGGACTATCATCATAAAAATGCAACTTTCCAGAATTGGGGACGTAGAGATTTATTAACTGGTAAGTTATTTATAAGGAGAAACCATGAAAACCCTGCACAAATTTTTTTCCATTTTTGCCCTGATCGCCATTATTTCCCTCACCTTTGCCACACCCGCTCTTGCATTTGATGGACGCTCGGGAGAAAACATTGAGATCAAGGCCAATGAAGTGATCAATGATGATTTGTATGTCACAGCCAATAACTTTGTGCTCGAGGGCACCGTTAAAGGCGATCTGATCGTAGTTGGAACAACAATCGTGATCAACGGCACTGTCGAAGGCGACCTGATCGCCGCCGGGCAAAGTGTCACCATCAATGGCAATGTCGCCGACGATGCACGCATCGCGGGCGCTGTACTCCAAATTGGCAAAGACGCCGTCGTTGGCGGGGACGTGATAGCAGGCAGCGCGAGCCTCGAAGCCGAAGCTGGCAGCCTTGTCAAAGGTGACGTGGTGTTCGGTACGGCACAGACACTGCTTGACGGCGAAATCAGCGGTGATGTTCTGGCCGCAACCGGCTCACTGGAACTTAACGGAAAATTTGACGGCAATGTCAAAGCAGAAGTTGGCAATCCTGAAGATGGCAGCCCTGCACCTTCATTAAACCTGCCTCAAACCAACATCCAATTCCCATCCGTCAAACCCGGCTTTAATGTCGGCAAGGATGCAAAAATTTCGGGGAACCTTGAATACACCCAATCAAAGGATGTGACAATCCCCGCAGGTGCAGTTGCCGGGAAAGTCACCCGCACCGTCCCAGTGGTAGACCCTAACCACAAAGTGAAAGAAACTCCTACCCAGGCTGAAGTTGCCATGACCTGGACCTTGAACCTCCTGCGCACCATCATTACGTGGATCGCCCTTGGGCTGCTCCTGGGTTGGCTGGCTCCGGCGTTCATGAAGGCGCTTATGGATAAAATGCAGTCCAAACCTGCCGCGAACCTTGGTTGGGGTCTGGTGGCATACGCTGCATTCTTCTTCGTCCTTCTGGTCATCTTCATCGCAATGCTGATCGGCGGCATCTTCTTCGGTATCATTACCCTCGGCGGATTAAGCGGGATGATCATCTGGCTTGGTATCCTGGCCATATTTATCATGATCTTCGGCTTTGTACTCATCACTGCCTTCCTGACCCACATCATTGTGGCATGGCTGGGCGGCAAATTGATCCTTTCACGCGTCAAGCCTGAAATGGCCGAAAACAAATTCCTGCCCCTTGCAATTGGTGTGGTCATCCTTGCCCTGCTCACCGCGCTGCCCTACATCGGCTGGCTGTTTGGAGTGCTCACCATGTTCATCGGCCTCGGTGCCCTTTGGAACTGGGGCCGTGACCTCTGGCAGGCGCGCAAAGTCACTGTGCCGGCATAAAAAACAAAGCGGTTTTAATATAAATAGACCAGGGAGTCACATCCCTGGTCTATTATTTTGACAATTCTAGTATAATTTCGCCCATGTTAAATTCAGCCCAGATAGAAGCCAAACTGGACCGTATTCTCTTAAAGGTACAGAAACCCGGCCGGTACGTTGGCGGTGAACTGAACAGCACGGTCAAAGATTGGGACAAGGTTCGAACCCGCGTCGCGCTCATCTTTCCTGATGTCTATGATATTGGTGTCTCCAATGTCGGATTAAAGATCCTTTATGACCAGATCAACCAGCGGGAGGATGCGCTGGCTGAACGGGCCTATGCGCCCTGGCTCGATATGGAAGAGTTGATGCGCGAACATGGGATCCCGCTTTATGCGCTGGAATCAAAACGCCCCCTGGTTTGTTTCGACTTGATCGGATTCACCCTCCCCTACGAAACTCTCTACACAAATGCCCTCAATATTCTTGACCTGGCAGGCATTCCCGTCCGCTCGGCGGACCGTGATGCGACCCACCCCATCATCATCGCCGGCGGACATTCCGCCACCAACCCTGAACCAATGCATGCCTTCATCGATGCCTTTGTGATCGGCGAAGGGGAAGAAGTCATTCACGATATTGTCACCGCCATCCAAAAGGTCAAGGGGAAAAAATCAAACGCGGATCAAGACCCGGCCAAACCCTTCGATCGTAAGGCTTTGCTCCTTGAACTGGCCCAGATCCCCGGCGTTTACGTACCCCAATTTTATGAAACCGCCTACCTTGATGATGGAACCGTCGCCCATACCCGCCCGATCCAACCCAATGTACCCAAAACGGTAAACAAACGGATCGTGGCAAAATTACTGCCCCCGCCTGTTAAATTCATCGTACCCAATATTGAAGTCGTCCACAACCGCGCGTCCGTGGAGATCATGCGGGGCTGCACCCGCGGGTGCAGGTTCTGTCAGGCAGGCATGATCACCCGCCCGGTGCGGGAGCGTGGCGTGCAGGAGGTGGTGGATGCTGCCGATGCTGCGATTCGCTCAACCGGGTTCGAAGAACTCGCGTTGATGTCCCTTTCGTCTTCAGACTACACTCATGTCGGCGAACTGGTGGATGCGATCAGCAGGCGTTTTGAAGGACGCAAGCTGACCGTCGCGCTTCCATCGTTGCGTATTGAATCGGTCTCGATCGACCTGATGGACAAGTTAAAACAACACCGCTCCGGCGGATTCACCCTGGCGCCCGAAGCTGCCAGCGAACGGATGCGCCGCATCATCAACAAATTCATCCCTGACGAGGAGATCATCAACACCACCCGTGATATCTACAGCCGCGGCTGGACAACGATCAAGTTGTATTTCATGATCGGTCATCCGAGCGAAACCCTGGATGATGTGCAGGCGATCGTGGATCTATCCCGACGTGTGATCGAAGAGGGGCGGAAAGTCGCAGGGTGGAGGGTGAAATTGAACCTCGGGGTGAGCACCTTTGTGCCCAAACCACAGACCCCCTTCCAATGGGTTGCCTGTGATACCAGGGAAAACATTGTGGAAAAGCAGAGTATGCTCAAACGGCAGCTGCTAAAGGATAAAAACATCAAGTTAAGTTGGACAAAGCCCGAAGACACCCTGCTGGAAGCCTGGCTCACGCGCGGCGATAGAAAAATGGCTGAAGTAATTTACACCGCGTGGAAAAACGGCGCGAAATTTGACGCCTGGGGCGATGAAACTAAAAAAGCGGATGCCTGGCTGCCAGCGTTCGAAGCACACGGGCTCGACCCCGCGTTTTACACCCATCGCCAGCGCCGTGCAGATGAGGTCTTCCCCTGGGAACATATCACCGCTGCCGTACGAAAGAACTTCCTCTTTCAAGATTTCCGCCAATCCCTCGAAGGACAGATCCGGGTGGATTGCCGCTTGAACTGTTATGCCTGCGGTATCCTGCCGACCTTTGCCAACCTGCGCCGCGAGAATCCCGGTGAAGTCTGGAAATGCCCGGATGTGAAAAGCCCTGCCAAAGTGAGCAGGGATCAATTATCAGTGATAGGCGATTAATATTTTCATGAATAAAATTACCTTCCTCCCCCGATTGCAGCGCGAGCGCGATAAATTTGAAAATCTACTCAACCAGGTCGGTTTCACACGCCAGTTGACGATCGCGGGTGTTTTTGTTAATCTATCCATCAAAGATTTGTTGGCGGATATTCTCACACGCGAGCAGTTCATTTCGGATCGTTTAAATGAAATTTTTCACGGCGAGTCTTATTGGACCAGCACATCCCACACCGCGCTTGAAAATTTCCAAAAAGCGAACGGCTACCCTGATTACGAATCGCCTTTGTGCGAAAAAGAAAAACCCGATCCCCGCGTGATCTATAAATACAAGAATATTGCATTGGATGATATCGTCGAGCAGGAGCTTGCCGCTTATGCCAACATCCTGTACATCATGATCCGGTTGACCCACAACCAGTGTCTTGATAACGACCTCTTCCACCGTGTCGCAGAGCAGACCTACAAACCGTACCGCCGGGCCAGCACAGAGATCAACCGCTGGTTAAAGTCACTTGAAACGGAAATCAAATGACCATGCGCGCGCGGATCACGTTTTCAAAACAGGGCGCCTTGCGATACACCGGACATCTTGACTTGCACAGACTGTGGGAACGCGCCATGCGCCGCGCCGGCCTGCCATTAAGTTACTCTCAGGGATTTCATCCCCAGCCAAAGATCAGCCTCGCATCCGCCCTGCCCCTGGGGTTTTCCTCACGTTGTGAGATGCTTGATGTACGTTTCAACGAGGAAGTTCCCACTGACGAGATTGCATCCCGGTTACAGGACAGCCTCCCGCTTGATATTCAAATTACCCGCGTGGAGATTGTAGAAGAACGCGAACCTGCGCTGCAAACACAAGTACAGTCAGCCTCGTACGTCGTCCAATTAACTGAACCGGTGGATGGGCCGGAGTTGATGCAAAAAGCCGGGGAATTAATGAGCGCTGAAGCCCTGTCACGGGAGCGGCGTGGAAAAATATATGACCTCCGTCCGTTGATCGAATTTTTGGAAGTAACCACCGAGCCGGATGGAACCGTGGGTTTGGAAATGAAACTCGCCGCGCGGGATGGGGCGACAGGCCGTCCCGAAGAGGTATTGAACGCACTGGGTATAGAACCTGAATATACCCGCGTGGAAAGAACCCAATTGATGCTCAGCTTGTAAAGAAAGGTTTTCATTTGCGCCAGCTTACAATACGACCCGTGTTCCAAACAACGAACAGAGCAGATAGAAAGTAACATTAAGGAGAACATCCATGCCATTTCTTGTTTCATTATTTTTTGGTTTCGTCCCCATGTTCTTTTTTGCGGCATTTGTATACTGGCTGGATCGTTACGAAAAAGAGCCGAAAATTTTACTTGGCGCGACCTTCTTTTGGGGTGTAGTGGTCGCGGCAGGCGGCGCATTCATCATCAACACCGCGTTCGGAATTGGCATCTATTTATTTACCGGGTCGGAAGGTGCTGCCGAGATCGGCACCACATCGATCATTGCGCCGATCGTTGAGGAATTTCTTAAAGGGCTTTCTGTTGCAATTGTTTTCTTCTTTTTTTACAAGGAATTCGATTCCATTCTCGACGGCATCATCTACGCCGGTATAGCAGCGCTTGGCTTCGCGGCGACGGAAAACACGCTTTATATCTTTCGAAATGGGTATCAGGAAAGCGGATGGGGTGGATTATTCCTGTTGGCCTTTGTCCGGGTCATCCTCGTCGGCTGGCAACATCCGTTCTATACCTCGTTCACGGGCATCGGCTTTGCAGTCGCGCGTACAAATAAGAACATGTTCATTAAATTGATCGCGCCGCTGGCGGGTTTCGGTATTGCAGTGACAACCCATGCCTTCCACAATTCCTTTGGCGGAGCGATCGGCGGTCTGGAAGGTCTCGCTGCGGGCACATTTGTCGACTGGATCGGCTGGACCTTTATGCTGGGATTCATCCTCTGGATGATCGCAAATGAACGCAGCATTGTAAAAACCAACCTGTGTTCGGAGGTTACCGCAGGGACGATCACGCAGGCGCAATACCAAAAAGCAATTTCCCCATGGACGGTCACCACTGCGGGATTAAGCGGCAGGAACACATCCCGGTTTTACCAGGTATGCGGAGAGATCTCCCATAAAAAGGATCAGGCCAGAAAATTTGGTGACGAAAGCGGCAACCTGGCGCTCATTGAAAAACTTCGCGCAGAACTAACCTCCCTCGCGCCGTATGTCAGGTAGTTTTGCCTCGAATTGAGAATTGGATCCTTTTCCCAGTGTGACCATTCTCCTAACTATCATATTCCCCGCCACTTCCAAATTATCAACTACCGATTGTGGCTATATCAAATAAATGGAGTCTGAATGTTACCAATCAAAAAAGATAACAAAGAGACACAGCCCAGCTATCCCAGTATTTTTAATGATGTGATCGGACCGGTGATGCGCGGACCATCCAGCTCGCATTGCGCCGCCGCTTTGCGTATCGGACGGATCGCCAGGGATTTGATGGATGCCAGGATCGAAGAGGTATTCATCGCGTTTGACTCGCACGGCTCGCTGGCGACCACCCATGCCAGTCAAGGCTCTGATATGGGCTTGTTCGGGGGTCTTCTGGGATGGGAGGCTGCCGATGAAAGACTGGCAGAATCCGCTCAGGCGATTCAGGAAACGGGCATCAGAGTCCAGATCGAGATCAAAGATCTTGAGGTAAAGCACCCCAGTACCTATAAACTTGTCCTCAAAAATTCCACAGAACAACACACCTTGACCGCGATTTCCACAGGCGGGGGGATGATTGAAATAGGAGAGATTGACGGCGTTGAAGTGTCATTGGCCGGCGATTATTATGAAACGCTGATCTACGTCAACGCAGGCGGCGGTGAGATCGTAAAATACTTGCGGGAAAATATTGACGCTGACAAAATTCTTCTCTTAAACGGCACAGACACGCGGATCATTGAGATCAAAGCGCAGAATTTCCTTGAGGATAGGATCATTTCCGCGCTTCATGCGCAATACGATATCAAATATTTGAAGACCATCTCGCCGGTGTTACCAGTACTGTCCAGCCAGGGGATCAGTGTGCCGTTCATTACCTGCGCTGAAATGCTGAACTATAACGCAGATAAAAACCTTGCATTGTGGGAACTGGCGCTCCATTATGAGAGCGGCCGCGGCAACATGTCCCATGAACAGGTGTGGCAGCGGATGGCAGAGATCGTGCACCTGATGCAAAAATCCATTCTCGATGGAATTGCCGGGACAAAATATGCCGACCGCATCCTCGGCCACCAATCCGGGCTCTTCAAAACGCGCATGACAAACCATCAACTGCTCGATGCCGGAATGTTGAATCAGATGATCCTGTGCGTGACCGCCATGATGGAGGTAAAAAGCTCAATGGGCGTGATCGTCGCGGCGCCCACAGCCGGAGCATGCGGTGGACTGCCCGGGGCTTGTATCGGAGCAGCGGCTTCACTGGGGGTATCTGTGGACGAGATGACACGAGCCATGCTCTCTGCGGGAATGATCGGTGTATTTATCGCGGCTCATGCCACTTTTGCGGCAGAGGTTGGTGGATGTCAGGCTGAATGTGGTTCCGGCTCTGGCATGGCATCCGCGGCGCTGGTCACATTGGCAAAAGGCACGCTCAAACAATCAATTGATGCCGCTTCCATGTCGCTCCAAAACACCCTCGGCATGGTCTGTGACCCTGTAGCCAGCCGCGTTGAAGTTCCCTGCCTCGGGAAAAATGTAATGGCGGCCAGCAACGCCCTGGCGTGTGCCAATATGGCACTGGCTGATTATGATGTCGTGATTCCATTGGATGAAGTTATTGAAACAATGGATCGCGTCGGTAAAAGTATCCCCCACGAGTTACGCTGCACGGCACTTGGCGGCCTTTCAATAACAAGGACTTCAAAAAAAATTGAAGAAATTTTAAAGGATCAAAATCGATGAAAGTGCTGCCGGCTTCACTCATCCATCTGATTTTTTGATATTTTTTGTAGAAATTTAGTCAGCCGATTTCTCATTTTCCATCCCCCCTTCGCGGTTAAACTAACCCCCATGATATACTCGCACCATTGAGAAACGAGCGCAATCTTCTTAAACTGGTCCTAGCAGCCGCGGCAATCATCTACCTGGCTTTCATCATTCGCACATCCTTTATCATCAATGATGAACGCTATTTTACGCTGGTCGATGATGCAATGATCTCCATGCGTTATGCCAAGCACCTCGCGCAGGGGCACGGATTGACATGGAACATCAGCGAGGCGCCCGTTGAAGGTTTCACCAACCTGGGTTGGACTCTCTACCTCGCGCTCCTTCACCTGTTTCCCATCCCCGCTTCAAAAATTTCACTTGCGGTCATGCTCACTTCGCTGGTGATACTGCTGGTAAATATTCACACCGTTTGGCGGATTGCCGGCGTACTTCTCCCGGGCTCAAAACACGCTCCCATTCTTGCCGCGCTTGTTACAGCTTTCTATTTCCCGCTCTTCTTCTGGTCTCTGCGCGGCATGGAAATGGGGCTTTTAACTTTGCTGGTCAACCTTTCAATTCTCCTTGCGATCTCCCAAAATAAAACCGCCCCCATCGGCATTCTGCTGGCGCTCGCGATCCTTGTCCGCATGGATGCTGTCATATCCGCTGTGCTGATCACGCTGTACCTTTTTACCAAAAATAAACGAAGCGCCATCGTTCCCGCGGTCTCGGTCATTGCCGCTTCGTTGCTAATTCTCTGGTTTCAAAAAACAACCTTCGGCGATTTCCTTCCGGTAACCTATTATCAAAAAGTGACCGGCTTCACCATGTGGGACCGCATCCTGCATGGAGTGTATGTATTCATTCAATTTGCAACCCGCGACACACTTTTCCTGTTTCTATTTTCACTGGCGGGACTGTTGTTTTACAAAATGCAGCGCAGCCGCGAAGCGCTTTTATTGACCGGTATTTTCCTCGCGCAATGCGCGTACTCGATCTATGTCGGCGGTGATTACGCGGAACCGGAAACGAATTTTGCAAATCGCTTCATTACCCAGGGCATGCCCGCCCTGATCCTGCTCTTTAGCTGGGTGTCGAGCCGTGTCCTATCAGACGTGGCTACAGGCCAGGCTCAGGATTTTTCCATACCAAAATTAAACCCCGCCATTCCCCTCTCATTTATTGTTCTCCTCATCATCTGCGGACAAGTCTGGTTCAACTATTCAATTAATAACGCCCCCCTGCTCGTTGCGGATATCCGCCGGGTGAAACTGGGACTGTCCATCGCAGAATACACCTCGCCAGACGCTGTGATCGCCGTTCACGCCGCGGGTCAAATTCCCTATTACTCGGAACGCACCACGATTGACCTGCTCGGCTTGAACGACCCGGTTGTCGCAAAAGGACCCGCGCATGGCGAGTTCTATCCGGGTCATAATAAATGGGATTATGCCTACAGCATTGGCAAACTTCAACCGGACCTGATCGCCGACAATTTCGTCCCCTTGGGGGCATTCATGCGGGGAAATGACCAATACTATAAATTAAGCAATGGGATCTATATCCGCAAGGACAGCGGGTTTGTTGACCCGGATGGTTTATCCAATTAATGCCCACAAATAAAATTGGAATCAAAAAGAGCCTGCGAGAAAAACTCTCGCAGACTCTTTTACAGCCCGCAGGCTGTTGATTCACTATTTAGGCGGGTTGACTCGCCTTGGCAACCACATCTTCCAGCATCTTGGTCGTCAATGACTTCGGGCGCTCAAGCGGCTGACCCAGGGCGCGTGCCCACACATAATTGCAGGTCACGCCGAGGGCGCGTCCCACACCAAACAGGACTGTGTAGAAATCAAAATCGCGCACGCCGTAGTAGTACTGCAATGTCCCGGAGATCGCATCGACATTCGGCGCGGGGTTCTTGGCTTTGCCCTGTTCCTTGAGAACGGCCGGCACTACATCAAAGACCATTTCCGCCAGACGGATCAGTTCATCTTCGGGGAAACGCGCCTTCGCGAATTCCAACTGCGCCATGTAACGGGGATCGGGCACACGCAAGACGGCATGGCCGTATCCGGGGATCACGTGACCGCTGTTGAGCGTATCCCATGCAAATTTATACAAATCATCACGGGTCGGGACGCCGCCAAACTGCTTGTGAACAGCCAGCAGCCAGCCCAGGCATTCCTGGTTCGCAAGTCCGTGCAGCGGTCCCGCGAGGCCGTTGAGGGCGGCGGAGAATGAAAGGTACGGGTCGGAAAGCGCGGAACCCACGAGGTGCATGGTGTGCGCGGAGACATTACCGGACTCATGGTCAGAGTGCAGGATGAAATACAAGCGCGCAAGTTCTGCATAGCCCTTCTTATCCTGAACGCCCATCATCTTGGAAAAGTTTGCACCGTAATCCAGCTTGGGGTTGTATTTCGGCTTCTTGGTCTCGCCAAAATACTTCATGCGATAAATAAAGGCGGCGATAATGGGGAGTTTGGCGGTCAGGTCAAGGCTGTCTTCCAACGCAGCTTCCCAATACACATCCTTCTTCATGCTGTGATATTTTGCCGCGAAGACCGATCCGTTCTGCAAAGCCAATACGGCCTGTGAGAAGAGGGTCATCGGGTGTGTATCTTTCGGCATGGTCTTCAGCATCTTATACACATAATCGGGCACTTCAGAGCGTTTTGCCCACTCGGCTTCCACTTCCAAAGCCTGTTCCTTGGTCGGCAGGTCGCCGATCATCAGCAGATAATAGAAACCGCCCACCAGCGGCATCTTGCCGCCGCGCGCTTTGGGCAGCTTCTTTAATACTTCGGGGATGGGCATGCCGCGGAAGAGAATGCCGTGGGCGGGGTCAACAAATGAGACATCAGTGAATAACGACTTGATGTCGCGCATCCCGCCGACCACCTGTCCCACGGTTACATGGTCAACAACGACATCGGCGTGTTCCTTTGAAAGGGCCTTAATGCGCTCCCGCCACCCGGGTAATTGAGCCGAGATCTTTTCATGCAAAATCATGATTTACTCCTTTTTTCCTTTGGATTAAATATAAAAATCGAAGGTCAGGTTTGGCGGCCTTAGACCTTCGACGATTTACTGAGACTACAAAGTCACCAGACTCTTAAGCGCCTCATGCGTCTCTTTGACGGATGCGGCCGACTTCTCAAACATGGCTTTTTCAGCGTCATCGAATTTATATTCAATGATCTTCTCCATACCACCAGCGCCGAGCATGACGGGCACACCGAAGTACATGTCATTCAAGCCATACTCACCCTGCATGTGGGTGGCGCAGGGCACGATCAACTTCTTATCTTTCAGGATGGCTTCCGCCATTTGCACACAGGCCATGGAAGGCGCGTAGAACGCGGAACCCGTCTTTAGCAGGTTAACGATCTCACCCCCGCCTTTGCGGGTGCGGTTGACAATCGCTTCAAGTTTTTCAGCGGGAAAATAATCACGCAGCGGAATACCGGCGATATTGGAATGCCGGGTAAGCGGCACCATTTCATCGCCATGCCCGCCGAGCACATAGCAATTCACATTCTCTACACTCACCCCCGCTTCCATCGCAACAAATGCGCGCATGCGGGCGGAATCCAAAATGCCTGCCTGACCGATGACACGTTCACGCGGCAGCTTGGTCATCTTCATGGTGAGATACGCCATGGTATCCAGCGGATTGGTCAGCACGATGAAAAAAGCGTTCGGTGAATACTTCAACGTTTCCACCGCAGCTTTGCCAACGATCTCCGCGTTGGTCTTTAACAAATCATCACGGCTCATACCGGGTTTGCGCGCGATCCCCGCCGTGATAATGATGATGTCGGAATCCTGGGTATCGGCATAATTGTTGGTGCCTGTCACTTTGGCATCCTTGCCAATGATGGGCATTGCCTCCAACAAATCCAAACCCTTGCCCTGCGGCATGCCCTCCACAACATCCAACAGGACAACATTTGCAAGCTCACGTTCAGCCAGCCAGTGGGCGGCAGTCGCGCCCGTGTTACCAGCACCTACAATGGATATCTTTTTCATTTTTCCTCCGGGAAATATTTGGCGGTTTGAATACCGTAAATTCGTTCAATTTTATCCGAAACCAAGGCATTTTAAGGGTCCAAAATAACTTAATTTCCAAAATTGCCAAATTTGTAAAAAAACTCCACACCTTTAAAAAGGAGGATTTCCTTTATTCCTCGGCTTCAAGAAACCGCGTGGCCTGGATGGCTGCCGCGGCGCCCATTCCAGCAGAGGTGATCACCTGGCGAAAATGAGGGTCCGCTGCTTCACCTGCCACATAGACACCAGGCAGGTTTGTTTCCATTTTTTCGTTCACTTTAATATATCCGAGGTCACTCATCTCAAGTTTGCCCTTGAACAATTCCGTATTGGGGGAGTGGCCGATAAAGATGAACAGGCCGTCCGTTTCAAAAGTGGATTCTTCGCCTGTTTTAACATTCTTGATCTTGAGGATTTCAAGCTTGTCGCCGGTCATTACTTCAGTGATGACCGTGTTAAGCAGGAACTTCATCTTGGGGTGATCTTTCGCGCGTTTCTGCAGGATCGCACCCGCCCGAAACTCTTCGCGGCGGTGAATGAGGGTTACTGTTGAAGCATAACGGGTGATGAAAAGCGCCTCTTCAAACGCGCTGTCACCGCCGCCCACAACCACGACCTTTTTATCTTTGAAGAACCAGCCGTCACAGGTCGCGCAGTATGAGACACCCCGCCCTGTCATTTCCACTTCACCCGGCACATTAAGATGGATCGAGCTCGCCCCGGTCGAGATGATCAAGGTATCGGCTTTGTATTCACCGACATCGGTCTTAACCGTGTAGGGGCGCTGTGAAAAATCCACATCGTTGGCCGTGTCGAATTCCACCTTTGCGCCAAAGTGCTCAGCCTGCTTCTGGAACAACTCACCCAGCTCGGCTCCTCCGACCCCTGTCGGAAAGCCGGGGTAGTTCTCAATAACGTGTGTCAACGCAGCCTGGCCGCCCAACTGCATCCCTGTCAAAACAACAGGGGCAAGTTCTGCCCGCGCGGCATACAACGCCGCTGATAATCCCGCGGGACCCGACCCGAGCACCAAAACTTTTACATGGTTTTCATTTCCGTTTGTGGACATATTTTTTCCTATGAGGTGGTACCCACCCGACAATTTTGTATTTTTCAAGCATGGCAGAGACGAATAATTCCCTTCGGCCTTTACCGCCCTGCATTGTATCAGATGCCTGCAAACCGGAAAAGTTACAAACGTAAACCGCTAACAACCTCCACAAACTCTCCCGACTCCATCCATAAAACCTCCACAATGCATTGATAAAGTAAGGGCGTAACAACAAACCAAATCAACCATCTATTGGAGGTAATCATGAAAAAAGGTCCATTTATTTTAGTCCGGGTCATTGGCTTTCTGCTTGTGCTCGGCTTGATCGCAGGCGCTGGGGCTGTCGCCTACAGGGCAGGCATGGTGCAGGGAATTACACAAGCCCCAGCCGTCGCCAAGGCGATCGAAAAAGCTGCCGAGAACGGTCAGCCCGTCCCGCAAATGATGTATGATCACAACTTTGGGTATGGGTATTATCCAATGCCCTTGCGCGGACATCACTTCGGCTTCAACCCGCTCGGCGCGATCTGCGGCTCCCTCTTTCTGATCTTCCTTGTCCTGGGCTTCTTTAAAATGATGTTCTTCCGCGGCATGATGTGGGGACATGGCCCTTGGGCACACGGTCCGCACGGGTCCCCCTGGGGAACCCCGCCCTGGATGAGGTCTGAACCAAATGAAAAGAAGGAAGGAGAGAGCGTGCCCGAAAGTAAGGAAGAGAAGTAATCCATGAACCCGATAAGTTCTGGTGGTGGTTTCCATCACCGGAACTTATCGTCTTAATCTTCGCACCCTATTTAACTTGCATTCCCCATCCTTCATAATTCCCCTTTTCTACTTTATACTCACCCCATGCAGGAACTCATCCTCGTCGTTGATGACGAACCCAAGATCACCCGTCTCGCACGCGATTACCTCGAGAAGAACGGATTCCGTGTCACCGTCGCCGCCGATGGACAATCTGCGCTGGCAGCTGCCCGCCGCGAAAAGCCTGATCTGGTCGTTCTCGATTTAATGCTCCCTATCCTGGATGGACGCGAAGTGTGTAAGATCCTGCGCCGTGAAAGTGACGTGCCGATCATCATGCTCACCGCCCTGGCCGAGGAAGTGGATCAGATCACTGGCCTCGAAATTGGCGCGGATGATTACATCACCAAACCCTTTTCACCGCGTGCGCTCGTCGCCAGGGTTCGCGCACTTCTGCGCAGGTCAAAAGGCGAAGTAAAAGCGCCCAGTACCATCCGCGTGGGCAGCCTCGAGATCGACTCGGAAAAGTACACTGTCGTTTTCAACAAGACACCCATCAAACTGACTCCCAATGAATTCAAACTACTGCAAGTCTTGGCCGGGCGGCCCGGGCAAACACTGACCCGCGAGCAGCTGCTCGACAACCTGCATGGCGCGGCATCCGGCATTGACCGCAGTGTCGATTCGCACATCAAGAACCTGCGCCGTAAACTGGAAGCAGAATCTCAAATTCCGTTGATCGAAACCGTGTACGGGATCGGCTATCGTTACATGGACCCCAAATAACATGCAGCCTCACGACCATTCGCACTTCCCTCCGCATTGGAATGAAAAGCGCCGCTCTTTTTTTCGGGGGATAGCCTTTGTCTTCGGCGCCATGACCTTTTTGATCGTGGCAGCCAGTGCGATTGGCGTTTATTTTATTGCCACACGAAACCTGCATGAGTTTCGCGGGGGAATCTTAATTCCCCTGTGCGGTTTTCCCCTGCTTTTTGTTTTCATCGCATCCCTGATCGGCCGCTGGGGATTTCGCCGCTTTGGCACACCGATGGCCGATGTCATGTCGGCTATTGACGCGGTTGCCGAAGGTGACCTTAGCGTGCGGGTCCGCGAGCAATTCCCCGGTGACCTCGGGCAGCTGGCCCGGCGTTTTAACCACATGATCGCCGAATTGGAGCGCGCAGACCAGCAGCGCCGCAACCTGACTGCCGATATTGCCCACGAACTTCGCACGCCGCTGCATATCATCCAGGGCAACCTCGAAGGGATCCTGGACGGGGTCTATGAAGCGACACCCGATCACATCAACAACACGCTGGAAGAAACCCAATTACTTGCGCGTCTGGTGAACGACCTGCAGACCCTGTCACTGGCTGAAGCGGGGCAGCTCCCGCTGCACCAGACCCGTTTTCTCATCACCGATCTGATGGATGATCTCATTTCGAGTTTCTCCTCCCAGGCTGCATCCTTCGGCATTGCCCTGACTGCAGAGACTGCCGACCCGGGCCGGGAAATAACCGCCGACCACGACAGACTCAACCAGGCGTTATCCAACCTGATATCCAATGCAATTCGACACACACCCAAAGGTGGAAGGATCCTGCTCGAAACTGAAGGGATGCCAAAAGGGGCACAGATTAAGGTCAAAGATACGGGTGCGGGGATCTCACCGGAAGCACTGCCCTTCATCTTCGACAGATTCTGGCGCGGCGATAAATCGCGCAGCGAACGCACGCACAGCGGATTGGGACTTGCCATCACAAAACAAATCGTCCTCGCGCACGGCGGGACGATTGATGTTGAAAGTGAAATTGACCTGGGGACAACGTTTATTATTTCACTGCCTGATCCGTGATCTCCAGCGCCTTATCCAGAATATCCAACCCTTCCTTCAATTGTGCCTCGGTGATGATCAACGGCGGAATGATCAACACGGTATGCCAGTGTGTGTAAATGAAAAGCCCGTGATCGGTGCAGTATTTTTTCAAGGCGGTCATCTCAGGGGATGAACCGTTCCAGGGAGCCATCGGCTCCTTCGTCTTGCGGTCTCTCACCAGCTCGATGATCCCAAATAAGCCAATATTACGCACCTCTCCAATGGATGGATGCGCTTCACCCAGGTCCGTGAGCATCTTGCGCAGGACCAGCCCCATGCTCGCGGCATGTTCCACCATCTTATCTTCCTTCATTGCCGCGATATTGGCGACCGCTGCCGCAAGTGAGATGGGATGGGAAGTGTAGGTCAAACCGCTCTCAAAGGCGTGCTCATCAAAACCCGCCGCGATCTCCGGCTTCATGGCCACCGCGCCCAGCGGAGCATAGGCGGAAGTGAGTCCTTTTGCCATGGTCATAATATCAGGCACAACGTCCCAATGCTCAATGGCGAACATTTTCCCCGTCCGGCCAAACCCACTCATAACTTCATCGCAGATCATCACGATGCTGTATTTATCACATAAGGCACGCACGCCCTGCATATATCCCTGCGGCGGGATGATGATGCCGTTCGTACCCGTCACCGATTCCATCAGGATTCCCGCAATCGACTCGGGACCTTCATATAAGATGATCTCTTCCAGGTGATTGAGATAATCACGTGTAAATTCAGCTTCTACGATATCGGGGATCGTCCGATGGAAAGTTGAACGATAGCGGTATGGGTCGAGGAAATGCACCACGCCGGTCATCAGGTTCGGCTCCCACCCCACGCGGCGCGGATCCCCGGTGACAGCCATGGCCCCGGCAGATGCCCCATGATAGGAACGATAGCGGGCAAGGATCTTATGTTTCTTGGTGTAACCGCGTGCCAGTTTGATGGCATTTTCGTTCGCGTCTGCCCCCCCCAGGGTGAACAGGACCTTGGTCAATGCGCCGCGCGGCGTGATCTCTGCCACGGCTTTGCTGGCCAGGGCGCGGATCCTGGTTGCCATGCCCGGCGCGGCGTAGGGCAGTTCCGCCGCCTGTTCCTGAATGGCCTTGATGACCCGTTCATCCCCGTGCCCGATATTAACGCACATGGTCATCGAGTTGAAATCAAGATAGCGTTTATCGTTCACATCCCAGAAATAAACACCTTTGGCGCGCTTGATGGCAATGGGATTTACTTTGGCTTGCGCAGACCACGTCCAGAAAACATGTTCCTTCGAGAGCGGCAGAATTTCATCATCAGGGAGATCAAACATGAGAACCTCGTTTCGGTTTTGAAAAGTTGGGAAGGCTGCTAAATCCATTACGGTTCATTCAACACAATTATACAGGACGAAAACCTCCCCGCCATAATTTTCTGCCGGGCCGCTCTTTTCTTCATACACAATTCTAACGCCCCAAAACTTGACGCTGGGTTCCGGCTTTGATAAACTATACTTACTTACCGGTCAGTAAGTATATAATTGATAACAAGGAGAATGAAAACCACTATGGATGACAAAACTCGCAACAAGGTATTACTGGTACTATTTCTTGGCGTTTTAATGGGTGCGCTGGATATCGCGATCGTTGCGCCAGCCCTGCCCTCTATTCAAAAATTCTTCGGAATTGGCGATCGCGTCCTGACCTGGACATTCACGATCTACGTACTCTTCAACCTGATCGGCACGCCGTTGATGGCAAAGCTATCAGACACATATGGCCGCCGTTCCATTTACACACTGGATGTGACCCTCTTTGCTCTGGGTTCATTGGTCGTGGCCCTTTCTCCCGCGAATATGTTCGCGATGTTATTGGTCGGGCGCGCCTTGCAGGGCTTTGGCGCCGGCGGTATCTTCCCCGTTGCCAGCGCGGTGATCGGCGACACGTTCCCGCCCGAGAAACGCGGTGGCGCGTTGGGGTTGATCGGCGCTGTCTTCGGGTTGGCTTTCCTCGTTGGCCCCATTCTTGGCGGCATTATTTTGACCGTCACTGGCTGGGAGTGGCTCTTCATTGTTAATCTGCCAATTGCGTTGATCGTGATTATCATGGGCTGGCAGGTGCTTCCTGTCGTTCGTCCCGCGTCAGTTCGTCCATTCGACACTGCAGGGATGCTGACGTTGGGCGTCATGCTTGGTTCCCTGGCGTACGGCCTCAATCAAATTGACACACAGAATTTCTTCGGCAGTCTGGCTACACTCAATGTTTGGCCTTTTCTGCTAATCGGCATCATCCTGTTATTCGTCTTTCCACGAGTGGAAAAGAAAGCAGTTGACCCAATTTTGAATCTGGGGCTTTTCAAAAGCCGCCAAACCGTCCTCGCCAGCCTGCTCTCCGCCGGGGCCGGGTTGGGCGAATCGGGCATGGTCTTTATTCCAGCCCTGGCTGTGGCCGCCATGCCGACGATCATTAACACACGGAATGCCAGTTATTTATTAATGCCCGTCGTGCTTGCCATGGCAGTGGG
>CAYLOW010000001.1:0-63813 GCA_964385315.1 uncultured Anaerolinea sp. | reverse complement strand
ACAGACTTCACGCCATCTGCTGTTTTGGCTGCGCCAAGGCTGGCACTGGCAATGGTATCAAGGCTAAGGCGAAAGCCTAGAATTTGCTGAAGGTCAAGGAGCAGGTCAAGGGTGGGAATGGCGGAAATACGAATATCGGGTGTGTATGGCTGCAATACACGATAATCAAACCCGCGAAGATTAAATCCGATCACCTTGGTTGCAGACTTCAATTCCTGGATCAATGCAGGGACATCCTTCTCCCAGTAGACGGCAAAGTCATTCCGCTGCGCCGACCAGGTTACACCGCAGGCAACTTTCAGTTTTTCGATATTATCGCGCCCGCCGACATCTTCAAAAAGGTTTTGTGTTTCGAGGTCAAAAAATACGTAGTTCATGATTCACCATATATTAAGATATAAGAGGTCTTAATTTTATATTATTTCGTTAACTCCCCGCGGGCAAACGTCAGCGCCTGTTCAATGGTTTCAATATTTCCCGCCGCCTGATTCTCGCGGATGGATTCCAACAACCTCCCCACCACAGGACCTGGTTTTATATCGAGTTCCGTCATCAACAAATTGCCATCCAACAAGCGGGGCGGAGAGATCGCCTCTTCCGGCTTTTCAAAATAATTCTCAAGCAAAATACGGGCAACATCTAGATAGGCAGTCCAGGTTTCGATGGTCAGGGCATGGGCACGGGTGGCGCGCACATCCGCCAGGCCAAGCAAGACAAGGTCAATACCCGCCAGACCACTGTCACGGAAAAAGCGGTAAATTGCTTTGCGTGAGGGGGATTGTTTTTCTTTTTCATAGCGTGCAACAAAGAAATGAATACGCATGTGATTTTTGATGATCGTTTGCGCACGTTCCACTTCATCATTACTGACATTGAAGGAGCGCAAACGTTTGGCGGCAATTTCAGCACCTTTGACATCGTGATCAAAAAAGCGGATACGCCCAGTCTTTTCCACTGTTTTAGTTTCAGGCTTACTAACATCATGATACAGGGCGGCAAAGAAAAGGAGAGAGCGCAACTCACGATCAACATTGAGTGAATTTTCAAAATGCTGTGCAATTTGAGCACGATAACGCCCAAGACGCAGGCCAAGCAAACCCGTGAACATGTCGTTTGTTTTTTCGGCATCGTATCCTACACGCAAGGCCGAGATAACCTGGTCTAGATGATCCAAAACAGCAAGGGTATGTGTCCACACGTCGTACATATGCGGCTCTGATTGTGAAATACCTTTCATCGCCGGGAGTTCCGGCATTAAATATGGGAACACACCCAACATTTCCAATGCGCGCATACAAGTGTTGGGCCTTGGGCCTTTGAGAATCTTGAAGACCTCATCGCGCTGACGTTCAGGTGAAATACGGCCAAGCTGGTCTGCGGACTGCCTCATCATTTCACGGGTATCCTTTTCGATGTGAAAACCAAAAGCGGCAGCCTGGCGAATGGCACGCAAAATGCGGACAGGATCATCGGATAAGGATGTAGGGGAACACGCGCGAATGATCTTTGCACATATATCTTTTCCGCCTTCCATCGGGTCAATAATAGTTTCATCGCGTAGATTGTAGGCAATGGCATTGATTGTAAAATCTCGAGCGCGGAGGTCCGCACTTAGATCAATACCACGATAAACTGCAAAATCGAGGAAAATACGTGTGCCATTTTCCTCAGTGAAAATGACCCGTGCAGTGTCGCGTTCTTCATCCAGAGGGAGAAAATCCGCATCAAGCGCATTTGCAATTGTTCGGGCAATGGGCGTGCCATTCGCAGGCAGAGCAAAATCCAAGTCGGAGGAGGAACGGGAAAGCAAAAGGTCACGTACTGCGCCACCGACCAGGTAAATCTCCTGCCTGTCGGGCAGGAGATCCATTATTTTTTTTATCAAAGTGGAAAGCGGAAACATAAAGATGATCTCTGGTTTTTCCTTGTGACGGCTTTGCTGTGAGGCGTGCAAGGCTTGCTCGGGCGTGTCGCCCTGTGCAATAACCTTCCCTCACACAAGAGCCACCCAGCGCCCAATATATGGAGAATAAGACCGCAATGATTTATCAGTCATTGATATGAGTATAACAAATTCACAAAGGATTTTGTTACTTGAAATATATTGGCTTTTAAAAATGGGGCTAAACAGACTCGTTGGCACACGCCAACCCTGGCAGGCTATGCCAGGAAAGAAGATTCATGGTATCTTCACACCTTGGTGGTTAGAGCACACAATTAGCCCTCCATATACCGCATAAGCCCCCTGCTCGGTCATCATCAAGGATGTATTGCCCTCATTATCACATCGCGTTTGGGGTGGTGACGAAAGCGATACCTTTTCAAACCCCATATGGTTAAACAGGTGGCTTATATTTTGCCAGATCCACCACACCAACAAAATTCAGGTTGCGATGATATTCGTCAAGGTCGAGCCCATAACCAAAAACAAATTTATTGGGAATAGTAAAACCCAGGTAATCAATGGTGACTTTCGCCTCACGACGTTCAGGTTTATCGAGCAAGGCGCATACTTTGAGCGATTTAGGCTGACGGGTTTGAAGCATATTTAGAACAGACGCAATGGTATGCCCGCTGTCAATGATATCCTCCACCAACAGCACCTGTTGACCGCGAATATCCATCTGCAGGTCAAGCGTCACACGGGCAGAACCTGTAGATTCACGCGCACCCACGCCATAAGACGAGACTGCCATGAAATCCATTTTATGCGGCGAGGTGATACTGCGACTGAGGTCCACCATAAACGGCACGCCGCCGCGCAAAATGCAGATCAACAACAAATCACCATCGGGATAATCCGCGCTGATCTGGGTCCCAAGTTCCTTGACTCGGGCTTGCAGGGTTTCCGGGGCAATTAAAATTTCAGCGAGCACATCTTTATAATTTTGCATGGGATTGGTTCCTTCTGAATTATTTCGTTACAGGCAGGTTGCAAAAACACCTTAAAAATGTAATTAAATTATCTTGGCACTTCATGATGAAGGCGGCAGCGCGCTTCGTATAGTTCGGATGCGCCAACAATCACAACAGGGTCATCATAACGCGCTGGACTGCCATTGACCAGCCGTTGCGTGCGTGAGGCATCATCACCGCAGGTCATACAAATTGCATGAAGTTTTAAGACATTCTCGGCTTCAGCCATGAGGATGGGCATTGAGCCAAACGGCTCTCCACGAAAATCCGTATCCAGACCGGCAACCAGAACACGAACCCCTTTCGCAGCTAATTCCTTCGCCACCAGAACCACTTCAGCATCAAAGAATTGGGCTTCGTCAATGCCTACTACGGTTGCATCCTTTTCCCATTTATTGCGGATCTCAGCGGCGTTTTCAACCGGTATTGCATCAAATGTTGAGCCAGCGTGAGAGGCAACTTTTTCCACTGCATAACGGATATCAATGGCCGGCTTGAAAACCTGCACTTTTTGTTTCGCAATGGTGGCACGCACAAGCCGACGGATGAGTTCATCAGTCTTGCCGCTAAACATGGAACCGCATATGACTTCCACTGAACCGTGTGTGTGACGCATAAAACCTCTCGTCATTGCAAGTAGGATTAAACCTGATATAGCAACCCTAAGTTTACAGGGATCGATTCAACAAAAAGCACCATCTCGCTATGACATAAATGGATTATAAAAGCAGGCAGATGCTTTTGCATCTGCCTGCCTAGTTTACCTGAGAAATCTTTATCTGACAAAGTGCTTGCAGGGTAAAATTTACTCGCCTGCTTCAGCGTCAGGGGTTTCAACGACTTCTGCTGATTCCTCTGGTTTGGGAGCCTTGGGGGCTTTGGGGGCCTTAGGAGCATCCGGCACCTCGGGAACTTCAAAACCCAAAGCGCGCAATTTCTTCTTGGTGGCAGTCAGCGAGGATTGGCCAAAACCGGCAATTTCCAGCATGGCGGCATTACCTTCTCCAAGTTTCGCAAGGACCTGTCCAATACTTAAAACGCCAGCCTTCTTAAGCGCTTCTGTCGCGCGGGGGGAAAGGGTAAGGTCGTCAATGGCACGATCGGGAGAAGTTGCAGACTCTTCCTTGACTTTCTGCTGTTCAACATAGGTCTGGCGTGCAGAAAGTTTCTTATAGAAGCGATCCACCTGCCCTTCAACATCCAGAATGCGCGCAGATTCGCCCGTGAAGAACGGATGGCAATTTGAGCATACGTCAATGCGCAGTTCCTTCCTGGTGGAAGTGGTAACCCACGTTTTTCCACAGGAGGCGCAAGTGACTTTCGCTTCATAAACTGTAGGATGGATTCCTGTTTTCATCTTACTCTACCTCAGCAGGGACAATATTTACGCGCTTGCGTC
Organism: uncultured Anaerolinea sp.; assembly: GCA_964385315.1. Classification (GTDB taxonomy): domain Bacteria; phylum Chloroflexota; class Anaerolineae; order Anaerolineales; family Villigracilaceae; genus Villigracilis. The sequence goes on along the minus strand of CAYLOW010000001.1, from coordinate 59,498 downwards.
CATGCACCACATCAAACATTACGATCCCGTCTGCAATCGCAAACAAAGTATCGTCCTTGCCAACCAACACATTAAGACCCGGTTTGATCTTTGTACCGCGCTGGCGGACAAGGATGTTACCGGAAAGAACAAATTGACCAGCGTAACGCTTTACGCCCAACCGCTGCGAGTTGCTGTCACGACCGTTGCGGGTTGATCCGCCGCCTGTTTTATGTGCCATTTCTACCTCTCACTTTACTTCTTTACAGTCTTCTTGGGTGTCGAAGACTTGGAAGCCTTTTTCGGCTTCTCAACCTTTGGCTCTTCCGCCACCTCAACCGTTTCAACCTTGGCGGGGGCTTCCTGCTTGACCTCAACCTTGCGTTCTTCGCCGGGCTTGCCGATAAAGTTAATCATCAAGCGTGTGTAAAAATGGCGATGACCGCCCTTAACACGGATGCGTTTCTTCGGGCGATATTTGAAGGAAGTGACCTTGGGACCTTTTACATGATCCACCACTGTGGCAGAGACGATAATCTCGCCCACTGTCGGCGTGCCGACCAGTACGATGTCTTCGTCTGCCATGAGCAGGACACGTTCAAAGTCAAACTTTTTACCTACTTCGTAGGCGAGGCGGTCCACGTCAATGGTGGAGCCTTCGACGGCCCGGTATTGCTTGCCGCCGCTTTCAACGATTGCAATTCTCATTATTTTCTCCAGTCATCACTTCGCCGAGCGCCCTGCGGAGAACTTACACTCTACGCCGGACTTCGGGGAAGCTGGGTTATTTAGCGGGCGGTATTATACTTGCGAGAAGGCATACCTGTCAACGATTTTAACCAAGGAAACTTGATCCAAATAAAGGTCTAATATGCCCTTCATGCAAACTACATCACAAAGCATCAAACAAACCGGAAATTGACTCCGAAGTTTACTTCGGAAGCATATCGGTAAGGATCTTTGTCACTGTCTTGAGTTGGTCGGCATGCCCTCTGATCTTATTCACATCCCCGGTGTTCAGCCCGGAGCGCACATCTGTAATGGTCCTGGAAGTGGACATTTCATTATCAATGATCTTCTGGGTGATGCTCTCCAGGTTGATGAGCAAATCCATTACATTCTTGGGGATGATGGGCAGGTTTTTGAGAATCGGAAGCAGGACGTCCAATATCTGGTTTGCCGTGCGGGCATACTTAACAGTGAGTGCGTGAAGCGAGCCGATGGAACTGGTCAACTCAATCGCGATCTCCTGGATCGAATCGATCATCTCCTTATTCTGCTCAATGATCTTTGTAATGTCAGTGATCGAATCGGTCAACTTGTCTGAGAATTTGACAAAGGAAGTTGAACTTGCAGGCGCAGAGGTGCCTCTGACTGTGGTTGTAGGTTTAATCGGCGTAGGCATGGGAAACTCCTGTGAAATAAGTTAAGATCAAATTACCTTGCGGCGCAGGGTAAGAGTACGCCAACTATACAACACTTCATTTTCAAACACAACCTTATATCTTTTTATTGACAAAACTCCCCGCATCCTTTACCCTCACAGTATGACTAATCCTACTTCTCCATTTCCCCTCGAGGAACTTCATAGGACGAGTCTCAGCCTGATTCAACGACACGTAATTGAATCTCCCCTCGACAGTCGGATCTTTGTCTCTGGCCGCGCAGGGACAGGAAAAACAACCGCCGGTGTGGAGCGGATACGTAGTCTGCTGGCACAGGGCATCCCTGCGGGTGATATTCTCATGCTCACCCCGCAGCGAACCATGCAAGAGCCGTATCTCGACCTGCTGTACAGCCCCGAACGCAGCGCGGGGGGCGATGTAACATCCGCCACAATTGGTGGTCTTGCCAAACGCATGTGTGATTTATTCTGGCCTCTCGCAGCAGAAGCGGCGGGATTCAAAAATCCGGCCCGGCCGCCTGTGTTTCTCACGCTTGAAACTGCGCAATATTACATGGCATACATCATGCGTCCAAAAGTAGAACAGGGTTATTTCCAATCACTGACAATTGATCGTAACCGTTTATATTCCCAGGTTCTCGACAACTTGAACAAAGCTGCGGTCGTCGGCTTTCACTATACTGAAATCGGCGCGCGCATGGACGCTGCCTGGTTTGGCGACCCGGTTCAGCGCCGCATCTATCAGGATGCCCAAGAATGCGCAACTCTCTTCCGCACGTATTGCCTGGAACATAACCTGCTCGATTTTTCCCTGCAGCTTGAAATTTTCTCCAATATCCTTTGGCCACAGACACAGGTAATGGACTATCTTAAACGTACTTATCATCACCTGATCTATGACAATGTGGAAGAAGACAGCCCGCGCTCTCACGACATCATAAACGAATGGCTCGCGGATTTTGACTCGGCATTGCTAATCTACGATACAGACGCCGGGTATCGCTATTTTCTCGGCGGCGACGCGATAACAGGGTTTGCCTTGAGTGATGCCTGCGATGAAAAAATTGAATTTGGAGAAAGCTTTGTATCATCCGGTGAAATTATTCAACTTACGGATATGCTGGTATCAGCGATCACCCACAATGAAGTTGAAAATGTGATCCCAAATAACACCCTGGAATTTGTCCTGACGCACTATTATCCAGAAATGCTCGATATGGTTGTCGCCAGGATCAAATCACTTATTGAAGATGACGGCATATCCCCGTCCGAGATTGTGGTATTGACACCTTTCCTATCAGATGCGCTGCGCTTCTCAATATCCCATCGGTTGGAAACAGCAGGGATTCCCTGGCGATCTCATCGTCCTTCCCGCTCACTGCGCGATGAACCCGCCAGTAAAACATTGCTCACCCTCTCAGCGCTGGCGCATCCCCACTGGAACGTACGTCCCACGAAATATGACATTACTCATGCGTTCATGTTTGCGCTGAATACAGACCTGATCCGAGCACAGTTATTAACCGAAATCGTTTACCATCAAAAAGACATACAGCTTTCTGCTTTTGAAGAAATCAAACCGGAAATACAGGAACGCATGACTTACGCACTCGGTGAAAGATATGCCATTTTAAGAAACTGGCTCAATGAATACCGAAAAACAACCCCGCAGCCATTTGATTTCTTTTTACGGAAATTTTTCGGCGAAGTGCTCTCACAGTCTGAATATGGATTTCATCTTAACATGGATGCAGTCCGCGTTGCATCAAGTCTGATCGAGTCCATTAAAAAATTTCGCGCCGCACTGGATCTGACTGGTTTCGATGAAATGACAAATCAGGCAGGTATTAGCCTCGGCAAGGAATACATTGCCATGCTCGAAGATGGAGTGATTGCCGCGCAATATTTGGAATCATGGCGCACAGAAAACGAAGAGGCCGTTCTGGTCGCACCCGCGCACACCTTCCTGATGATGAATCGTCCTGCCACTGTGCAATTCTGGCTTGATCCAGGCTCCAGCGGATGGGTGCAGCGGCTCTCCCAGCCATTGACACATCCCTACGTATTGTCACGCCATTGGGAAGCGGATCGTATGTGGATGGACACAGATGAGATCAACGCTGAAACCATATCTCTTTCGCGACTCACAGGCGGATTACTCAGTCGCTGCCGCAGAAAAATATTTCTGGCACTGGCAGATTTGAGCGAAACAGGCTTCGAACAGCGTGGCACTTTGCTCAGGGCATTCCAGAAGATTTTGCAAAACACAACATGAGCCTCAACAATAAAATTAATACTTTACTTTACGGATTAATCCTGATCGGGATCACAGCAAGGATCTATTTTCTCCCTGTAATATCGCTGGATATGAACACCTACCTGATTCCGTGGTACGACTACATCGTAGCCCACGGTACTTGGGCATCGCTTAGCAAGGATTTTTCAAATTATACCCCCCCCTACCTTTATTTGCTGGTGCTCGCCACGCTCACAAAAGGGATTCTTTCAAAAGCCACAGCTATTAAAATACTCTCTGTTCTATTCGATTTATTTAACGCGCGCCTTATTTACCAAATTGTAAAATTACAGGCAAAGGAGGAGTACATACCCCTGACCGCAGCTGCTTTGTTTTTGCTTCTGCCCACAATTGCATTGAATAGTTCGGCATGGGGGCAGGCAGATTCAATTTATACTTGTTTTATCCTGATCAGCCTGTTTTACCTTTTACAGGACAAGCCGCTCCCTGCACTCATTTCATTTGGAATTGCATTTGCTTTCAAAGCACAGGCAATATTTCTTTCTCCGCTTTTACTTTTACTGACGTTCAGGAAGCGCATCCCCTGGCATTACTATTTTCTTATGCCGGTCATTTATATCCTTATGATGATTCCAGCATTGATTGCAGGACGGTCTTTTTCAAGTGTACTTGGAGTGTACTCGGGTCAGGCAGAGACATTCAGGTCACTATCCATGAAAGCGCCCAACCTGTATCTATTCGTAACGAATGAACAATATATTCCAGGGCTATACATCGGCATTGGGCTTACAGTGATATCTGCGTTTTTATGGGCGGCGGGATACGCGCATAAAATCAGGAAAATAAACAGGGAAATCATCATACTCTGTGCCGCCGTCTCCGTGTCAATAATCCCTTTTCTGCTGCCCAAAATGCACGAGCGTTATTTTTATCTGATGGATGTACTGACCTTCCTTTTGGTCTTTTTCATTCCCCGTTTATGGATTCCGGCCGTAGGAGCGCAGCTGGTCTCTGGCATAACATATATTGTTTTCCTTGTAATTAGCCCACAAAAGCCGTCGCCCCCGCTTGGGGCAGTCTTGCTCATGCTTGCTGCTTTGATCAATACATTATTAATCGGTTACCTCTTATGGCAGCAATTCGTGTTCGTGAGAGACGCTAAAAAACAGCAAAAGATGGGTGAATCCTTTAAAATCTAATTAGCTCCGATGCCAAATCGCATTATGGAAAAAAGCTTCTAAAGCAATAATACTTTAGAAGTCTTTGTTCTCCATCGGATTTATAAGGCTTCGCCAATTTCCCCCGCCAACTCTACCAGTCTCACAAGACCATCCATCCCCTTTCTAACTGGTTCGACATCAATAAATTCATGCGTGGTATGCGCACCGCCACCGGTGGTGATTCCCATTACTACTGCAGGAATGCCTCGGCTCAAGGGAATATTTGCATCAGTGGAACCGATGGTTAGGTTTCCGCCCAATCCCTGTTCACGCACACAACTTACCGCAAGCTCAACCAATGGATGATTGGCTGGAATTTCACCAACAGGGCGTTCACCAATGATCTCTGCCATGACCCTCACACCTTCACGGTCTGCGTCTTTCAACAGCTTTTCCACTTGACGAATTAGTTTCACAAGAGTCTTGGGGTCTTCCGAACGTAAGTCCAGTTCGCATTTTGCTTCAGATGCCAGTACGTTAATACCTGTCCCGCCGCCAAATGTGCCGACATTCATAGTAGTACGCGGCTGACGCGGCAATTTAATGGCTGTCAACTTGGTAACCAGTGAAGCCAATTCATGCACTGCAGATGGTTGGCCATAATCCGACCAGGAATGCCCGCCCGCAGTTTTAGCTGTGATGCGATATCGCCGCACACCGATAGCGCGATGATAGATATGTCCAAGCGCCAATCCCTCCAAAATAATATATCCGATGACATGGGAGTCAAAACGTTCCACTACACTGCGCATCCCACAAAGGTCGCCCAGACCCTCCTCGCCCGCATTTGCCACAAGCCAAACATCATGCTTCAACTCCATTTTCCGCTCGCGTAAAGACCAGAGGGTGCCAAACAACGCAGCGACGCCCAATGAGTTATCACCGATACCTGGTGCCACAATTCTCCCCGCATCCTGTTTTACCTGCAGATTAATGTTGGCCGGGAAGACAGTATCCAGATGCGCTGAAACGATCAAAGGCAGGGCTATTTTCTGCTTTCCAGCCAGGCGCGCATATACATTCCCTAATGGATCCATGGATACATCCTTCAAGCCCTCCTTCAGAAAAAGTTGGCGCACGAATTCTGCACGTGGTCCTTCAGCAAATGTAGGGGCGGGAATTTGCTGGATTTGGATGGCAAGGTCGATGACCCGGGTCGAGAGATTATTCATGGGCACACTCATTTTTATGGATTTTCGACCTCCCGAAAACAGATCGGGAGGCCCTGGCAGCATCACTATTCTTACTACGTGATCGGGTGATGGCATAACAAGTCTATCAATTTTTCGTAATACATTGCCCGTGTCCAGGACGAAAGATTAGGACTGAAATTGCTTATGGGATTATTTCTTTCTTTCACAAAGGGCGGAACAATTTTTACACTTCCCGCACCATTTCTTTGAGCGAAAGCAAACGCGCATTGGCAAGACCAGGTAAAACTCCCAATGCATAAAAAGGACCACTGCCTTCAATTTTGAGTGATGCGGAAACACTGCCATGCAAGGCTGCCATTAGGGGGTTATTTGTTCTTTGAAATCCGGAAAGGAAACCGCCGCAAAAGGCGTCGCCAACCCCAATGGGGTCTGCAATGCGTGATGGATATGCAGGAATTTCATAACGATGGTTTCCTGTAACATCATACAACATTTGTCCCTGCAAACCCCGTTTTATCACAATGATCTGAGGACCATACTCGCTGATCTTTCGCGCCATTTCCCACAAGTCATTGGTCTCGCCCCAAAAGAGCGCACGCAGTTCATCTTCGGATGGGTGAAAAATAGTAACACCTTGCAGGACAAGTCTCAGGTCACGCCAAAAGCCGGGAATCATGTAGCCGGGATCAGGATCCAGGCTAATGATTTGGTCCGATCCGCCCCGAAAGAGGTTTACCATCTGACTCTGACTGATAAAATCAAATGGGCAGAGATGGACATAACGGATCTCCCTATAATCCTTCGGTGTGTCTAAAGCAGCGGGAGAGACGAGTTCCGGCTTATGCGGATCTTTACGTGACTCATCCGGAACCTGATAGCCAAGCAGTGATTTTGGAAAGGCAAGCTGGCGGCGGGCAAAATGGGATACCGCGTTCGAATTATTACGCTCATTAGAATCAGTAAATGCGACAAACGAACGAAAGTCAACATTTTCTAATTCATGGACGGTGCAAATACCACGCGTATCAAAACCGAGCTCTTCCAGATTATCCACCCACTGACGCGGATAATCCTCGTTCACACGCCCAAGCAGGCCTGCACTTGTATCTCCCCAAACAGCCAATCCGCCTGCAGCATATAACAAACTACCGCCCGGCGAATCCAAAACCGGTTGGCCTGAAGGCGGCAAAATGTACTCGCGATTCAATTTGCCGGCAATAACAAAAACGGGCTGCATAGTTTCAAGTATACAAGCAAATTATATTATTGCGAAACAGTATTCTCCCGCCCGCACTTCCTGGTATTGGCCGCCGCCATAGTCCTCAAAGCAAAGCGAGTGGGATGGTCCATACGCGATATTGTCCCAGTCGGGGGGGGTATGAATAATTACAGCATCCTTAACCTGGCAAAAAGCAAGTAACCATCTCGCAATCATATAATTCACGGTTTATAATACAGATGACATTAGGAGTTTTCACATGATGACAAAATCTACGACCTTTCTAAATGAACGTATTCCGATCCTGCCATTTGATCTTGCGCCTGTGGAGAACACCAAAGTGAATCGCTCTGCTGTCGAGCGGCGTGCTGCCACGATCCCCACCCGCCGCACGGTGAAGAAGGAATATCAAGCTGCCTGGCTTCTACAGGCTGTCCAAAATATTGACTTAACCACCCTCTCAGGCGATGACACCCCGGGTACTGTGCGCCGGCTGTGCGCCAAAGCCCGCCAGCCAATCCGCCCTGCCTTGCTGAAAGATTTGGGTATTAACAAACCGGTCACCACAGGCGCTGTCTGTGTATATCACTCGATGGTGGAAACCGCCGTAGACGCCCTGCAGGATTCCGGTATTCCCGTTGCTGCCGTATCCACTGGATTCCCCGCCGGACTGATCCCATTCAAACAGAAAATTGCCGAGATCGAGGCATCCGTCAAGGCTGGCGCATCTGAAATTGATATTGTCATCTCACGCCAGCATGTTCTTACCCAAAACTGGCGCGCGTTGTATGAGGAAGTAAAGACCTTTCGCGAAACCTGCGGAAATGCGCACATGAAATCCATTCTGGCAACCGGCGAGTTGGGCACTTTGAAAAATGTGATGCGTGCAAGTTTCGTTTGCATGCAGGCGGGCTCAGATTTTATTAAAACCTCCACTGGCAAGGAGCCGACCAATGCCACCCTCCCAGTCAGCCTGACAATGACTCGCGCTATTCGAACCTATTATGAAGCCACTGGCTACAAGGTTGGTTTCAAACCGGCAGGTGGAATCCGCACTGCCAAGCAATCACTGGATTGGTTAATTCTGATGAAAGAAGAGCTTGGCGAAGAGTGGATGCGCCCGAACCTCTTTCGCATCGGGGCGTCCGCTCTGCTCAACGACATCGAACGCCAGCTGGAACATTTCGCATACGGAAGATATGCGTCAATGCAATACCAGGCTTTGGGATAGAAACGCATAGAGCCAAAAGAAACACATCCGCCCTCGCTCATAGCCTGGTTATTACCTGACCAATGTGATCTTTGGACTTGCCTTTGGGATCAAGTTAATGGAGATGCGCGGGGAGGGTGTGCGAAAGAATTATTCAGCGATCGCAAATGAAGTACCCGATGCTGCTAAAATCCGGAAATAAAAGAACGAACACGAACAAAAAACTAAGCGGTATTCAACTATTTCTTATCCGTTGCCAAAGGCGAATCCTTCCATGAAAGATTTGTGGAAATGCAGGCCTGAGTTTGGGCATGGATGTATTCAGTTTTATCATCGGCTACTTTATCTGCATCTGATTTGGCATTGAAGTTTAAAACCTGAGGTCGCAAGGTTTTGAAATCCTTAAGGGTCTGAATGTTGTATACTTATAATCATGAAAACAAGAATTCTATCCATAATTGTCATTCTGACTTTGGGAGCACTGCTCTTATCATGCACCACGGACAGCGCACAACAGACAAATGTAGATGTTAATGCGATCCGTACCGAAGCAGTGGAGACTTACGCCTCATCCCTAACCGAGGCGATGGCATCTGTTCCAACTGACACTCCCACACTGACAGTCGAACCATCTGCGACCGCTACAACTGTTATGACCGCCACGCTGGGCACACCTGCTGTTGCAGATCCCTGCTATAACCTGCTTTGGATCGAAGATCACTCCATTCCCGATGGCACAAACCTAAAGGCCAATGAGGTCTTCACCAAGACCTGGTACGTTCAAAACAGCGGAGGATGCGCCTGGGCACCAGGCTTCACATTCAGCAATTTTGGCGGGAACCCGATGGAAGGGGCTCCCCTCGTCCTGACAGAACCGATCCCTGCCGGCGCAAAACGTGAGCTATCCATTAAACTCGTGGCCCCCGGCGGACAAAATGGATTGATCCAAAGCACCTGGCGAATGACTGATCAAAACGGTCTCTTTTTTGGTGATACACTTTCCGTTAATATCACAGTTGGAGATATCACTACACCTACAGCGACTGGCGCACCGTAATAAACAGAGCTCGGAGGTTATTATTCCGACACACAAAAAAAGGAGTTAGACATGGCTACCAAAAAAACTGACAGCGAAAAGAAATTCAAGCGTGAGATTCCCCAGGAAGCCCGCGAGCACTACAAAAAGGCCCGCCAGGAAATGCGGGAAGCCGCCAAGCTGCTTCTCCCCGAAGGATTTATCGAACATCGCCGTGCCGCCCGCAAAGAGATGATGCTGGCCGTCCGCAGCATCCTTGATGCAGTTATTGAAAAAATGGAAGAAAAAGCGTAAAAATATTAAATTCAAAATTCGCAAAGAGGAACAAAGGAAACCTGGGAATTTTATTTTCCAAAGTTCCCTTTGCGAATAATTTCTTTAATTCCCACCCCTTCCCCGAAACAGTACCCACAATAACGTCGCACCTGCAGCTCCCAGCAAACTTTCCCCAATTCGGCTGTTCCCGCTATTTATTAACATCACCCCGCTGACCAATAATGCGGCAAATATTACGCCGCCAGTCAGGCGATCCACCGAGCGCCCTAGAGTGCGGACTTCGTGCATTAAGTGGGGAGATTGAACCACCAAACCGCCAGATTCTATTTGCGCGATCAGGCGGCTGGCCTGGGAAGGCAGGGCGAAAAAGGCTTGCACCACATCCCCAACCTGTTTAAGAATATTATCCAAATCAAATGCGGACGAAGCCTCGTCTTTGACAAGCTTGCCGGCGTACGGGGCAAGCAGTTCCCACAGATTAAAATTCGCATCCAAGCCAGTGCACATACCAGAGAGAATGGCAATCGTGCGAAGCAGCATCAATAGATCATTTGGCACCTGAAACGGAGTCTCCACCATCACATCGCGCACACGATGACCGATTTCATGTACATCACTCGGGCGTACATTTTGCAACTCACTCATCGACATACCCCAGAAGCGGTCAAATACAACCGCCGAGGCTTGTTCCAATGCCTGTGTATCCGCACCAGGTAATAAAAATCCCAACTCTTTATACGCTTTTATTAAACGTGCCGCATTACGAGTGCCAACGGCGATCACTGTCTCCCGTAATCCCTTGCGAAGATTTTCTGGCACGTGTCCCACCATGCCAAAATCCACAAAGGTCAATTGCCAGCGCACAGATTTACGTTTGCTGCCCTTGGCCGGCGGCAGCGGTGTGACAAATAAATTGCCCGGGTGCGGGTCGGCATGAAAAAATCCGTCTTCGAAAATTTGTTCAAGATAGACATCCAATAATTTTCGCGCCACTTCGCTGCGGTCAACACCTGCGGCAGTGATGGCATCGTAATCAGAGATCTTGATGGCAAATACATCTTCCAATGTCAGCACGCGCAGCGTGGAAAGGCTTCTGACAACACGCGGTACATTTACATATTTATCGTCCTTAAAATTATCAAAAAAGGTTTCGGCATTACTGGCTTCCTGTTTGTAGTCGATCTCCTCGTACACTGTCGTTGAGAATTCGCGCAGCAACGCCGGCACGTCGGCATGTTCACGGATTGGACGGTAGCGCATCAACCACCCCCCCACACGCTTTAACGCAGAAAGGTCAATTGAGACGATGGATGAGATGTTGGGCCGCTGGATTTTGACGACAACGTTGACAAAATCTGAGTCTTCATCCGTCCGCAATCTGGCTTTGTGTGCCTGACCCAGGGATGCGGCGGCAAGTGGAGTTTCATCAAACCAGTCAAATTTTTCCGAGAGCGGTGCGCCGAGTTCCTGTTCTGCCAGTTCGCGAATATCTGCGAAACTTTCTGACGGAACTTCATCCTGCAAGTCAGCAAGGGTATCGGTGACCTCGGGTGGAAGTACATCCAGCCGCGAGGAAAGGAATTGACCAACCTTGATCATTACCCCTCCCATGTGTAATGCCAATGCTCGGAAGCGAAGCGCCTCACGGCGAAGGCGTTCGGGACGCGTTTGTTTTGCAAGTTGGCGAAAACCGATCTTGCGAACTATCAATTCCCAGTAAATAAAACGGACAATAACGCCCGCAAAAAAAGTAAGAATTCGGAGATAACGTCCGCGCAGACGAGTTTTTTTCATTCAGGCTCCAATGGTAGAAAATTATACAATGTTAGATTACGACTCTTTCCAAGTTTTTAGAGCTCAGAAGTACAACTTCTTGAGAAAATCAGGAGAAATCGCAAGTTCTGCTTGCAGATTTCTTTCATTTTGATTGTATCACTGGCGGAAATGTGACAAAAATCACAACATTTTTTTACTAATTACCTTATATTATTAGCAGGTTAATTTTATCCAAGGAGAGCCAATGTTGAAATTTCCGTTCTTTATGGCCATCGGAACCGCGATCCTGGCGCTGGGATATTTTGTTTTTACTACCAAAGCCACAACTTATGGTGGAAGTGCGCCAGAGACTTGTGCCAATTGCCATGTTATGGATTCGCAGTACGAGAATTGGTACCACGGCGGGCACGAAGGGTTTGCCAAATGTACCGACTGTCATTTGCCGCACGATAATTTTGCGGTGTATTATGCCGAAAAGGGCCGACAGGGCGCAAAAGACACCTACGCTTTTATCGCGGGGAATATTCCTGCGGCGATCCGCGCAAATGAGAAGACAAAAGGGATCATTCAAGAAAATTGCATACGCTGCCACGAAGGTGCGGCGGAAACCCTTATGATGGGTGCGCAGCCCTTCGATCGTTACTGCTGGGACTGCCATCGCACCGTAGCACACGGAACTCGCGGTGCTTCAAGTATTCCCTATCAAGACTCAACCCTCTATCCAATTAAGTAAAGGAGAATGCATCAATGAAAAATTACACCAATCTTATTTTGACAGGCGTAGTGGTTATTTTGTCTGTTGTGCTTGTCGGCGTTCTGGCGTATGTGAAAAATCAACCCACTGAAAAACGCTCCGTACAACCGTTGGTTAAGATCGCTCAAATGGAACCTGATTCAACCCGGTGGGCGGTTAACTTTCCCAACCAATATGATACGTTGATGAAGACCAAAACGAACAATGTAGACACCACCTACGGCGGCTCTTCAAATTTCTCATGGCTTGAGCGTGATCCGCGCCAGGTAATCTTATTTGCAGGTTATCCATTCAGCAAGGATTACAACGATGACCGCGGTCACATAAACATGCTCGAAGATGTCCGTGCAACCAAACGTTTGAACTTGGATGACTCGGATCCAAAACATACCCCTGCCACCTGCTATTCATGCAAATCAGCCGACAACCCCGGCTTGTGGAACAAAATGGGTATGGAAGCCTATGACAAGATGACCTTTAACGAGATGACGCCGAACATCAACAATACCATCGGCTGCGCCAATTGCCACGAAGCAGGAACCATGCGGCTGATCGTGACCAACCCTGCGCTCAAGGAAGCATTTGAACGTCAGGGGAAGGATTGGACAACCTTCACGCGTCAGGAAATGCGGACAGTGGTTTGCGCGAACTGTCATGTTGAATATTATTTCAAGGGCGACGGCAAGTATTTGACGTTCCCATGGGATAATGGGACCAAGGTTGAAGAGATCCTGAGCTATTACGAAGAAAGTGGTTTCAAAGATTGGGTGTATCCTGGTACTGATACGCCCATGCTCAAGGCACAGCACCCTGAATATGAAACCTTCACTGCCGGCTCGACTCACTTCAAGGCAGGTGTATCCTGCGCCGATTGCCACATGCCGTACACAAGTGATGGCGCAACGAAATATTCCTCACATGATGTACACAGCCCGCTGCTCAACCCTGAAGAATCCTGCGGCCAGTGCCATGCCGACACGAACTATGTCGTTGACCGTGTTAACACTATCCAGGAACAGGTTGCCAACACCAAGGTTACAACGGAAGATGCGATTGTAGATGCGATCAACTCCATCAAAGCCGCAGTTGCCGCGGGCAATGCAGACCCGGCATTGCTGGACAAGGCGCGTAAACTTCATCGCGAAGCGCAGTACATGTGGGACATTGTCTCTGCTGAAAACAGCACAGGCTTCCACAATCCAGAATATGCATTGAAGACTCTTGCAGAAGCCACAAACCGCGCGCGACAGGCGCAAATGTTCGCAGCGCAATCCGTAGGTGATACAGCGCTGCTCGCCACCGGTACGTATTACGCGACACCAGCTCCATAATTCTTAAAAACAATATGTTAGAAATGAAAAGTGCGTTATCCTTTGAGGATGGCGCACTTTTCATTTCTATCGGTCATCATTGGTCAATTACCCGGCTGTGACCATTGGCTAAAGATTTCCTTATCCGCGATCTGAATTCGCCGATCCTCAATTTTGATCGCACCGCTGCGTTCCAATTCCTTCAGTGAACGCGCCACCACTTCGCGTACCGTGCCCAGCCGCGCTGCAAGTTGTTCCTGAGTCCAATGAGGCACGGATTTCTCCTCGGACATTTCCGAGATTAATCTTGCCAGACGATGTGTCACCTGATAAAAAGCCATCTCACTGACCTTGTGAACCATACCGCGCAGCATTTTCCCAAAGTTCCCCAGCACCTTCTGCGCGAACTGCGGATATAAACTCACAAGCCCGCGCAGCTTATTACCGTCGATCACCCAAATTGAACAATTTTCCAAGGCCTCCACATTAACTGGGTTTGTCGTACCATCAAACGCGGGGACCTCGGCAAAGGTATCTCCCTCCTGTAAAATCCGCACGATGTACTGGCGTCCTTGTGGTGAAAGACGGAATATTTTTGCAAGCCCCTGTTGAACGATATGTAAACCATCGCATGGGTCACCTTCCCAAAAAAGCACATCTCCACGCTGATATTCACGCAGATGCATATGAGCTGAGACTTCCTTCAGCATTGCTTCAGGCAGATCATCAAAATATTCATTGCCGCGCAAAATACCGAGGCGTTCTTGTATGCTTGTTTCAACTGGTTTCATAAAGCTTCTACAGTGCCCTGATGGTTTTGCAAAATTCCCGAATTGGGTCTCGACTAAACCTCTCCCAGTAAAACCTGGTCTGTACCGCGGGAGATCTCCCACGGGTAAACAATGCGGGCATCGGTCACAGCCGCGTAATAATCAGGTCGGACACTGCCAAATAAGTTCCGGTATGGGTTGAAATGCAAAACGCAAGTTTCAGGGAAGCCGCCAGACGCAGAAACACGGTTTTTTACCGCCGTAATTGTCCGCCCTGATCCCCAAACATCGTCCACGATCAGCGTCGGGCGTCCACGCAGCTTGTCTTCCACAGGGAATTGAATAAACTGGGGCCAGACCATCAGGTTGGATTTTTCAGTCTTCGATTGGGCGGGGAAATCCACTGCAGCAGTAAGGATATGGGTAATATCCATGGCTTCGGCAAGCATTCCACCAGGGACCACACCGCCACGGGTGATCATCACCATGGCAGTGAATTCACGTTTGAACTGGGGCAGCAGGTAATCGATCAGCTTGTCCACTTCCTGCCATGTGATTATTTCGCGTCGAGGTTCAGGTTGCATGGATTTCCTTTTTACAATGATATGACCTGCGAATCTTGTAAATCGGTCAGGTCAATGATAATTAAACCAGTGCTGCCGCCAACGGGGCGGGAGCCTTTACCTGCACAGAACTGCCCTGCGCCCTGGCAGTTTCCACTTCCCGTGACCAAATATAAAGGCAGGTATGATAAGCGGTGTTGGTGTAGGAACTGAAAACGCTTGCCACCATCACAAACGCGAAGAAGATCAATGCGCCGATGACAATGCCAACAAGCGAAAGTGCCGTGCTGCCACCAGAGATGTAAGCCGAGCCTCCTCCTATTGCAAGTGCAATCACTAAACCGATCGCGCCAAAAATAAAGGTGATCAACCCTGTTACCCAGCGCACACCCACTGTACTAATGCCGACCAGCAAAAGATTTTCCTTGGTGATCTTCCAAACACGCTGCATCCCATCTTTGAGATTCAAGTCATCAATGATCATCGCAGGTAAAACAAGAAGTGAAGCTTCCGTCCACAGGGTTTCGAGCAGGCTCGTCGCCGAGCGCGCGAGACTGGCGGCGATGCTGTTCTTTTTGTTGCGTTGCGCAGCGGTTTTCAGCATATTCACGACAGTCGAAGCTGCAGCCAGGGTCAGAATATCAAAAAAATCACGGCGCACAATTTCCCATGCCTTATCCATTCTGCCGTCCCCTTCCGAAAGATAGCCATAGATCAGATAAACCGTCATGCCTGAAAAAACGTATGCCACTACAAATTGTACAAAGACCAGAATACCCCCCATGATGAACATCACAAATCCGCCAATGCCGTCGGTGCCAAAAATGAAATATCCGATCGCCAAAGGAATTATGCCTATTACAGAAACAATCATGCCAGCCACTAGCGCATAGATCGAAGGCTTGAGCAAATCCTTATCCTTAAATGCCATTTCCCAGGCTTGCTTGAGAAAAGACCACCCGCGGGAAAAACTTTGCATGGTTCACTCTCCTAAAATTAATGTTATATGCACAGTCCCAGGGATTGAAAACCTCCACATGGTTTTCGAAGGAAATCTTCGGGACGCTCAGATTATAGCAAACTAATCGGGTTAACTTCAACACGCCAGTCTTTTAATTTAAAATCGTGAAGCAAAGAACCGGGATCAGGTCCACGTACGATAATTTGCCAGCGATAGATGCTGTCAACTTTGGAAAAGAAAGAGGGAACGGGCCCGATCAATTCTGTTTGATGACGACCTTCGATCTTTATCCTTTCCCTGAGTCTGGCCGCGATTTTCTGGGCATCCTCCTCGGCCTTGAGCGGGTCGGAATGGCGATATTCCAGCCTCACAAGTCTCGCGTAAGGAGGATAACCCAACTGTTTACGATATTCCAACTCGCGTTCATAAAATCCGTTCACATCATGGCGCGAAGCGAATTGAACCGCATAATGTTCAGGCATAAAGGTTTGCAAAACTACTTTGCCCCCCAAAGATGAACGCCCTGCGCGCCCCGCGACCTGGGTCAGCGTTTGAAAAACCCTTTCACTAGCAAATGGGTCGGGCAAATTCAAGCCCACATCTGCCAGAACAATTCCGACCAAAGTAACCAAAGGCAGATCCAAACCTTTTGCGAGCATTTGCGTTCCCACCAGCACATCTGCCTGGTGATTGGCGAAATGCGTGAGGATCATTTCATGAGCATCCTTTTGGCGTGTTGTATCCCAATCCCAGCGCAGGGTGCGGATATTTGGGAACATGGCTTGCACATCGGCTTCCACTTTTTCACTGCCAAGCCCATAGGCACGGATATTCTTCCCATCGCAGGCAGGGCAGGTCTGCGGAATTTTTCGCGTGTAGTTGCAGTGGTGACATAGTAATTTATCTTTTTCATCGGTATGCAGGGTCAGCGGTGTTTCACAATTGGGACATTTCAGTACCAGCCCGCAGTCACGGCAAAAAATATAAGTGGCAGTGCCGCGCCGATTAAGGAAGAGGATGGCCTGCTCGCCACGTGAGATGGTCTCTGCCAGTGACTCGGCCAGCACACGAGAAAAGATCCCACGATTGCCATTTTTGAGTTCCTCGCGCATATCCACCACCTGCACAGCAGGCAGGCCTGTTTCAACAATGCGGCGCGGCAATTCCAACTTGATCAATTGTCCATTTTCCGCTTGAAATCTTTGTTCCACAGTGGGAGTGGCGGACCCCAACACACAGACAGCTCCGCACAAACGGGCATAATCCTGCGCAGCAGTAACGGCATGATAATTCGGCGGTTCGGATTGATAAAACGATGAATCGTGACACTCATCCACGACGATCAAACCGATATCAGGTAAAGGTGAAAACAAGGCCGAGCGTGCGCCGATAATGACTTTGAGTTTTCCCGACCGTGCCCTGCGCCAGGTATCATATCGCTCCCCTTCCGAGAGTTTCGAATGAACCAATCCAACTTGTCCGGGAAAGCGCGAGAGAAACCGCCGCACCGCTTGCGGGGTCAAGGCAATTTCAGGAACAAGGATGATGACTTGCCTGCCGCGCTTGATGGTTTCTTCGGCTGCACGAAGGTATATTTCGGTTTTGCCGGAGCCGGTAATTCCATAAAGCAGAAACGCTGAATTTTGGTCATTGGACGTCACAGCGTGGTTGATTTCTTTAAGTGAAAAAGCCTGTTCAGCGGTGAGAGTCAGGGCCTGTGACCGAGATTCTTTGCTTATCTGTCGGCCAAGGTTTTCGAGCGAGTCGCGGAAGATTTCGCTTTCGAACAAGCGAATCAAGCCCCGCTCTTCCAGTTCCTGCAGGTCGGCTAGGTTACAGCCTGTTTCGGCATAGACCCAGGAAAGGTTGATGGCATCGGGCTGTTGGATAAGAAATCGCAATGCGGATTGACGACGTGCCAGAGTCTGCTTTGTCCCTAAGTTGGGCATCTCCGCTTCCGCCTCTTCAGGGGGGACGGAGAGTTGGGCAACGCGCAGATATTTGGGCCTGACACGCGGAGCAGGTAAAACATGCTTCGAAGAAAGTATGCCCTTCTTAAGAAGAACCGATGCGGTTTTGCGCCAGTCTATTTTTGCGAAATGCGAATCAATTTGGCGTCCACGCAAAGGTCCCCGTTGTTTTAATAAGTCAAGCAAACGACGATGAACCACAGACAATTGTCCATCGCTCAGGGGCTGCGGTCTATTTTCCACGATCTGATACAGCATATCCGCCTGTTGGCTCAATCCCGTTGGAAGCATGAGGCTGATAATGGAAGCCAAAGGGTTCAACGTGGATTCTGCCAGACGAATGGCAAGACTAAGCAGGGGCAGAGTCAATACTGGGGCAGGGTCGAGCAGGTCAAGGATCGGTTTAGGATTCTCCACTGCAGGAGAATCGATCAAATGAACAATGATTCCATGCACCATCTGATTCCCAAAAGGCACGATTACCAAACATCCCGATTGAAGCTGCGTTTCAAGTTCAGGAGGGATGGAATAATCAAAGAGATCTGAGACTGTAGAAACGTTAACAGCAACACGGGCAAACATGGTGCGATTATAACGGCGATAGTGGAAACCGGAGATTGATATAACAATTACGGCATGATCGTGGGATGCGAAAATGAGAAAATACATGCCGGCATGGATAAAATCCACGATACCGGCTTAAAGAAGCCATTTCTTGATGCTGTGAGAATTGGGGGAGCGTTGGGTAAAGGAAAGCTGGGTTCTATTTTTGGCGCAGGATGATAAAACGTGCGCCTTTTCTATTAACTATACGGTATCCCGTAAAACAACTGCCGCGCCATAGCCAACGACAGATGAATAATCCCCTGTGACATCACCTGAGGTGGCGTATTTTAGAATTTGTACCTTGTTTGCGCCGAGATCACGCGCCGCCCATAACATTGCAGCAACAGCGGCATGCCCGCAGGCAAAACCTTTGCCTGTTTGCTCACCTTCGAAAACAGATTCGGGGTTTAAGGTCTCAAAACGTTTGAGCATTTCTTCATCCAGCATTTTTGCTGTCTGCTGATCGTAAAAATGCGAGAGGTCGGTGGAAGCAACAATAAGCGTGTTTTGCTTTTCGATCGTTTTCGCAAGGGCACGCCCTAATTTCTTTGCGGCGTCTGCTTCCTGCACACGAACCATAAGCGGCAGAAGTTTGAAATTATTTTTAAGGGCGCGTTGTAAAAACGGAAGCTCAATTTCGAGCGAATGTTCGCGGTCATTGGCAATGGCCATGATCGGAGATCCCAGGTTTTGCTGCAAATCCGAAAATGCCGCGCGATCCACCTCGATATTCCCCAGTGGGGTGGAATATGCCTGATGCTTGGTTGTGAGCAACGGATGCGGCTCAAAATTATGAAAGGGTGAGATAACAACGACCAAGTCGGGAGCAAGGTCACGAATGGCTGCAAAGGCGTGTGCAGCAACCCCGCCCGAATAAATGTGTCCCGCATGCGGGGCGATGACCGCAATAACATCTCCAGTCAGTTTTGGAATCCGGGCAGCTTCGAGATACGCATCCACGTTGGCAGCGAGTTTTTTCGCGTTACCCTCGTACCATGTGCCGGCAATTGGTGAAGGGCGAAGGTCAAGCATAAAATTATTGTAGCATAAAAAGAAACTGGATTTCTCCAGTCTCTTTTTATTAATCAGAAAAATTTATGGCTCACTGATCTTTACCCAGTCAAATTCAACTTTAACTGGCACATCCCTAAATGATGAAGCGCCGATACCGATTTGTCCTTCACGAAAAACATATTGGTTATCAGTAAATGTTTTGGTATCAATACCATTGACTTTAAGAATTAAATTGCGTTCATTGCATATGAATGTATATTCATTCACTTCCTTGCCTGTTTTTATTTTGTTCGAACCGCCGTTTGCAAGTTTGGCATAACTGCCTTTGGCGCCATCATAAGCATAAAGATCATACAAACCGTTATTTGCAATAGACACCTCATACCAGCCTTCGTCGGAATAACGGCAGACAAGATTAATGTTATTGTTATTTGTGCCGCGATTTTCCACACGCGCATCCACGCGAACGTTTGTATATGTAAAAGGGTCATACATCACATAAACATTTAAATATTTGGAAAGGTCCAACGTAAGAACGCTATTTTCTGCAATAGGATTAACACTGCTGTCATCAGCGGTCGAGTCGTTCTTGCTTGTAAAGTACGTCCAATTGCTAATATCACCGTCAAACTCTTCAGTAAAGAAATCAGGAGCCGTGGACGCCTCTGTAGCGGGAGGCTCGGCAGCAACGGGTGCTTCAGTCTGAGGCTGTTCGACCGTTGCAACAACAGGCGGCTCCACATTTACAGGAGGCTGCGTGGCAACCGGAACTGTGCCGCCCCCAAAACAAGCCAAACCCACAGCTAACAATAAAACAACAAAAACTAATGGCATACGATATTGTGATTTCATGATTTTTTCTCCTTTTTCCTTGTGCGATTTAGCAATAATACTCCAAAAGAAAAAAAATAAAAAGATACATGAGTCATGTTGACAAAAAAGCACAATGGGCGTACTTTTTTCAGAAATACAAAAGATTTCCGAAATCAGTTGATCAAATTCCCAGCACTTGTTTTGTTGCCCTAAATGCCAGGGGGGGCAGGGAATCACGAGCAAACCAATCCGCGCCATCGGCATCATCTGCGGCAGCCAATTCCCCGCTGACAAATTCAGCATGGTAAACAATCACAAAGTCCGCGCCACGCTCATGCTCCCTGCCCGGGATAATTTCCAACACACCGGTCACGCGCACGCTCAAACCTGTCTCTTCCACACATTCGCGCGCTGCCGCCACGGCCGGGTCTTCGCCTCCATTGACAAAGCCCGCAGGCAGCGTCCACATGCCGCGAAAAGGGTCGTTCACGCGACGCACCAGTAAAACGCGCCCCTCCCTTTCTACGAGAACAGCTGCCGCAACCTTGGGGTCTTGAAAATAAATCCAGCGGCATTGCGGACAGACAGGGCGCACAGCGCCAAAAGTTTCAACACGATCTACCTTCGTCCCGCAGCGCGTGCAAAATTTTATGATGTCGTCTCGCGCCATCAGGTTATTTCCATTTTCGGATTGCAGAACGGCGGAGCAGGAAGGCAGCCAACCCGCCGAACAGGATCAATATGAACAATACAACCTGCCAGATATAAGGAATCAGCACCCGATTTTGAAAACGGGAGGGCTCCTCTGGAGCAGCTCCCACTTCAACTGAATTCTCAACCTGCGGTTGATCAGCCAGTTCTGATTGTGTCCCCGCTACTTTTGCTGTTGGCAAATCTGTCGCAGCTGTATCAAGGCTGGCAGTAGGCAGGGGTTCCATCTCCAAAGCAGGCGCTGCGGCAGCTGGAGCTTCTCCAATTGCCGCGGGTGTTGCAGTTGTAGAGGGCGCTTCAGCAGCAGTAAAAGACTCAACAGGGGCGCCCCCGCCCATTCCGGAAGCCTCTTGCATAACAGGGGCTGCCGACCCGAATGTCATACGCGGAATCTGGGTCAAAGCATTGGCGGCAAAGGTGAGTACCAAAAGGATCGTTGCGAAGGCGGTTGAAAAGCGGAAAAAGGAATAGGAACGCGGCAAGGGCGGCTTAAGCCCCACCATCTGGCGGGTCAACGTGAAGTTTCGCGGAGCCTTGCGCGATGGCAATTTGCGAAGAATACCGCGGGCAGCACGAAGATCTTTAAAAGCCGATGCCAGTTCAGGGTTGGAGGAGAGGCGCGATTCCAGCCGCGCAGACTCAGTCGGGCTGAGTTGTCCATCCAAATAAGAAGTGAGTTGTTCTATATCGCGGAAATTATTCATGAGTTGCTTTCCCCTTCCAGACGGAAAGATGAAGGTAAAAGTTCCTCAAAGCCACGCAAACACTCACGCAAGCGTAAACGGGCACGCGCCAGACGGCTCTTGATCGTGCCAAGCGGAACATGGGCTGCAATTGCGACTTCGCTGTAATCCATGCCTTGAACATCGGCAAGCACCACCACGGTGCGAAAATCAGTGGGAAGCATGTCAAGACAATGTTGAATGGCATGTTCGAGTTCATTCGCTTCAAATTGTTCGGATGGTGTCATCTTGGGATCAGCCAGCCAGCGCGGAGAATCCACTTCCTCGCCGTCATGTGTTTCAGGTTCGAGTGGTGTGGTGGGGCGGCGCTTCTGCCGTCTTAATTCATCATAACAGGCATTAGTCACAGTCCGCATCAGCCAGGCTTTGAATGACCCGCCACGAAAGGTGTTAATGCTCCGGAAGGCGGAAATGAAGGCCTCCTGTGCTGCATCTCCGGCAAGGTCTTCATCGCCAAGAATACGAAGCGCCGTGTTGAAAACCATGTCCTGATAATGCAAAATCAGGGAGTTGAATGAATCCAAGTCCCCATGCTGCGCAGTTTGAATAAGAGCAGGTTCGTCCATAAGGTTATTTTACTCATAAATCAGGGATTTAACGAAAACATCCCGCAAATTCATGCGGGATGTCTCCAACGTAAAACCAATCAAACACAAAGTTCCGGAATGCGAATCGAATGGGAGAATTGAGCGGGTATGTCCTTTGTGATTGAAGGAAAATTATTGCTTTATTTTCCGAACTCTTCTTTTTTCAACGCCGGGAACAACAATACTTCACGGATGGAGTGATTGTCTGTGAGCAGCATGGCAAGACGATCGACGCCCATGCCGAATCCGCCGTTGGGGGGCATTCCATAGCGCATGGCACGCAGGTAATCTTCATCCAGTGGATGCTTCTCTTCTTCGTCATCCGTGTAATCGTGGCTCATCTCAATGAAGCGCGATTCCTGATCGAGCGGGTCATTCAACTCGGTGAAAGCGTTACATAGTTCGAAGCCGGCGACATAACCTTCAAAGCGCTCCACAGTCAGCGGGTCGCCAGGAATTGATTTTGCCAACGGGGAAATATCACGCGGATAGTTATAAAGAAAAGTTGGCTGGATCAGGGTAGGTTCAAGGAACTCACCCAGCAGGAAATCGATCATCTTGCCGCGAGTCGATTTGGGGTCCGGAGTCTTGTTGCCATGTTTTGCGGCAATGGCTTTGTATAAATTATCAGCCGTCTTGTGCTCGGCAATATCAATGCCGCTGGTTTCGAGAATACCCACGCGCATTTCCAACCGTTTCCAGGGTGGCTTGAAATCCAACTCGTATTCGCCAAATTTTACCGTAGTGGAACCAGCCACCTTTTCAGCAGCGAAGGCGACCATTTGTTCGGTTAATTCCATGACCTGCAAATAATCGGCATAGGCGCAATAAAATTCCAATTGCGTAAATTCTGGATTGTGTTTGAAAGAAACACCCTCATTACGAAAGTCGCGTCCAATTTCATACACCCGTTCCAGGTTTCCGACCAGTAAACGTTTGAGGTACAACTCGAATGAGATACGCAAATACATATCCTGATCGAGCTCGTTGTGATGTGTGACGAACGGGCGGGCTGCCGCGCCGCCATACAATGGCTGTAAGATGGGAGTTTCCACTTCGAGAAAATCATGGTCATCGAGGAAGGAACGCAGGGATTTAACCAATATTGCACGCTTGCGGAAATTCTCACGAATATGAGGGTTGACTGCCAGGTCAGCATAACGCTGGCGTGCACGAAGTTCTGCATCCTCCAACGCAGCGTACCGGATGACTGTCCCATCCTCCTGGGTGACGTCCTTATCAGCAGGCAAAGGGGTGACAGATTTGGCAAGCAATTTAAAGTCATGCACATGCAGCGTGATCTCACCCGCCTTGGTTCTGAACATCACACCCGATACCTGAATGAAATCGCCCAGATCGAGCATCTTATTGAAAAAATCGACGCGTTCCTTGCCCAACTCATTGACTCGGAAGAATAACTGTATTTTGCCGCCCATGTCTTCAATATGAACAAAGGTAACCTTACCCATGGCGCGGCTGGCACGAATTCGCCCCGCAAGTGTGGCTTTAACTTCCGGAACCACTCCGGCCGGGTCTGCCGAAACCTCTGCAGCTTCAAACGCGGCAATGGCTTGTGTACTGATATGGGTCCGCTCGGCGCGGGTGGGATATGTCTCCACTCCCTCAGCGCGGAGTTCTTCGATTTTTTGCAAACGAATTTTTTCGAGGTGTGAATATTCTGCCATGGTAATTTAACCTTCTATAATAATTTTGAGGTTCAAAATTAATTATTTGAACTTCAATTTGTATTACTTGTATTTCTATATTTCTGAAGAACTTATGAACTCCAAAAAATAGTCCCGCGGGCATAGGCACGCGGGACTGAAAATCGCGTCCTGTATTGATTAGCCGACTTTAATGATCTTTACATTGTAGGTACCGCCGGGGGTTTCCACCTTTACGATATCTCCCAACTTATGACCCAAAATAGCCTTCCCAATGGGTGATTCATTGGAGATCTTGCCCTCACGAGGGTTTGCCTCCGCCGCGCCAACAATGGTAAAGGACTCAGCCTCAAAGTTACCTTCTTTTATGGTTACCTTTGATCCAATTTGAATGGCATCATTTTTCTTTCCTTTTCCAGTATCTTCGATGATCTGTGCCGTGGCAAGCAGCAGGTCGAGCTCCTGAATACGTCCCTCCACGAAAGCCTGTTCATTCTTTGCGGCTTCGTATTCCGCATTTTCGATCAACTCGCCGCCTTCCATTGCCTCGTGTAAACGCTCGGCAACTTCCTGTCGTTTGACTGTGCGTAAGTGATCCAGCTCCTCTTGAAGTTTTTGAAAGCCCTCTTTGGTAAGGAAATTGGTTGTCATGAGAATATCCTGCCATTAGAATTAATTTTGCATCCCTGATACAGAGATGCAATTGATAAAAAATTTTCCGGTGGTGTCATCCGGAAAGTCGACGATACTATATCATAATTCAAAATGAGTTTCAAGCCCCAAAAGTATCACAATTTGTCTAGGGTGCAGACCACAAGCGAATTCCAATATATTCAGACCAATATTGTTGAAATTGAACTTGCATTGCTTCCGGGCTGTCAAAAAGGCTGTTTATCTGGGATTCGTAGGCTGCGGAAGCCTCCAGCCATGAATTGAGCCCTGCATCGGTCATCCTGTAGGCTATCGCGTTCATCCCGGCAATTTGAGGTGCCAATTCGTCAGGATTACGAAACAGATAGGGGATATCCGCATCATAAAGGATGGGACTTTGAATTATTTCAAGCCCTCGGCGTACAAGAACGTGGTCCACGTGTGATCCAATGCCAAATTGGCAGACCAATTGGTCTGTTGGTTGAAGGCGGGCGGAAATGGCATCAGCAATTTGCACTGGCAGCCCCTCATCGCCCTCATGCGGCGGGTCAAAAACATATGAGTACAACCAATCCCCATTTTTGTTTCGCCTGTATATACAATCTAAAAAATTAAAATGGACAACTTTCGCGCCGACAATACCGGCAGCTTTGATGTCTTCTTCCCGACGGGCGTTGATCACATCGGCAGCAGCAGGAATTCCCCATTCATAATGCATCAACTGTGCATAGGGGGAGAGTTCATCAGTGGGAGGGAACCCGCACATCATCGTCCAGATTTCCACATCCATACCCGCGCGGGTTTGTTCATAGATCAAACCGCCTGCGGAAAGTACGGCATCATCCAAATGGGGAGAAACATATATCCATCGCATGGGCCATTTTTACCATAAAACAGCAATAATCTTTGAAGCCTGATGCATGTAAACTATTTAACAAGGAGTGATCATGCAGGAACGGCGAAAAATTCAACGAAACAATTTAATGGCATACACACAGGTTTTTGACCTGTCCGGGGGATATTTGATCGGGTATCTGGGCGACCTGAATTTAAGCGGCGCGATGGTGATCGGTGATAAACCAATGGCTGAAAATACACAAATCACGCTCGCAATTGAACTGCCTGACCTGATAAATTTCAATAAAAGGCGCCTCATCATCCCTGCACGTGTGGCATGGAATGAACCGGATATCAGCCCGGAGTTTTTCGCCATTGGGTTTGAATTCAAAAAAGTGACAATTGCTCAAAACCGGGTCATCGAAACGATTATGAAAGATTATGAATTTCGGCATAAGGCGCCCAACTATACGATAAAGCCATTGGCATGAAAATTAAGAGAAGAACCATTAATAACAAACACTTTCGCGAAAATGTTTGTTATCTTTTATGTTAAACTCTGTCCATGCCTAAAGCAAGAACATTGTTTTTCACCGCTCCCCGAAATACTGAAATTCGAGAAACTCCCCTTCCCGCACTGGGAGATGACGAAATACTCGTTGAAACCACTTGTTCCGCCATCAGCGCAGGAACGGAAATGCTGGTCTATCGCGGACAGTTTCCACATCTGGCTGATGCGCATGATGGTGTAAGCAGCGGATTGAATTATCCACTGGCGTATGGGTATGGGTGCGTGGGGCGGGTAAAGGTAATAGGCAGGATGGTTGATAAGGCGTGGTTGGAAAAACTGGTTTTCGCGTTTCAGCCGCACACCTCGCACTTCATCCTTCACGCAAAGCATTCGTTTTTCATTTTCTTGCCCGAAGGGCTTACGCCCGAATCCGCCTGCTTTCTCCCAAACACAGAAACCGCGGTGAATCTAGTCCAGGATGGCGCACCAATATTAGGTGAGCGCGTTTTGGTTTTAGGCCAGGGTGTGGTGGGATTGCTAACCGCTTCTATATTAAGTGAATTTCCGCTGGAGAGCATAGTTGTGGCAGATCGGTTTGAGATTAGGCGAATGGTGTTACAAAATGCAGGCAGTAGACCGCAGGTAAAAAACTTCAATCCAGACGACCTTCGATACTCCCAGAACGATGCTTTAAGCCCTTTTGACCTAACTTTTGAACTAAGCGGCTCCCCGTCTGCGCTGAACGAGGCGATCGCATTGACAACTTTCAGCGGGCGGGTTGTTATCGGATCATGGTATGGGCAAAAACGCGCTGAGATTGACCTCGGCGGCGCCTTTCACCGCTCACGCATCAAATTGATCTCTTCACAAGTCAGTACCATTTCGCCTGAATTATCGGGTAGATGGGACAAAACACGACGGTTTGAAGTGGCATGGAAAGCGATAGAGCGCATCAAACCAGAAAAATGGATCACACATCGCTTTCCTATCGAAGAGTCTGATAAGGCGTATCGGTTACTGGATGAAAATCCTCAGGAAACGATACAAGTTATCTTTGATTATTCGACCTAATCCCGATATTGGAGCATTAAATGTACACCCTTGCTGTTCGTCGCGACTTCATTGCACGTCACTTCTTATTTGGAGGAGACTGGGGGGCAGAAAATTTCCCCAATTCCCACCACTACATCCTTGAATTGCAGCTTGAAGGCAGTCAATTGGACCAGCACGGCTATCTTGTAGACATTGTACAGGTCGAAAAGCATCTGGATGATGTGGTCAATGATTACACGGAGCAAATGCTTAATGAAAAAATCGAATTCACCGGATTAAATCCGTCCCTTGAAAATTTTTCACGAATAATTGCCATGACATTGAATGAAAAAATAAAAGCGAGCAATATCTCCATGCTCAAGGTTGTGCTATGGGAACATGAGAATGCATGGGCAGCTTTTGCAGTTAAAAGACTGGCAGGATAGCAGTTTGCTAAGTTTCAAATCATGCGGATAGGTTTTGTAATTTACGGTTCACTCAACACCCTGAGCGGCGGATATTTGTATGACCGTAAACTTGTCGAATACCTCCGTGTTCAGGGAGATGTAGTTGAAATCATTTCCCTTCCTTGGCGAAATTACGCAGCACATTTGACAGATAATTTCTCTTTTAGACTCCCGGCCAATCTTGACATCCTGATACAAGACGAGCTCAATCATCCATCGCTCATCACCGCAAACCAAAAGCCGCATCCATCCCCTGTCATCAGCCTCGTGCATCATTTGAGATCCTCCGAATTGCGTCCAAAATGGCGGAACGATCTTTATCGCATGATTGAGAAAAAATACCTGCAAAGTGTAGACGGGTTTATTTTCAATTCACAAACAACAATGGGGGTGGTCAATGGCCTGATAGGCAAAAGAAAACCTTCAGTAACTGCCTACCCGCCTGCCGATAGGTTTGAAGGCGTAATTTCAGAAGAAGAAATAAAAAAACGCGCAGACAATAAACTATTAAATATAATATTCCTTGGCAATATCATCACGCGTAAAGGGCTGCAGACTCTTCTTGAGGCCATCCGGCTTTTGACTTTCAACATTCAGCTTGACATTATTGGTTCATTAACCATCGAGCCAAATTATGCAGAGCAAATGAAAGAGTTCGTCGTGATCAACGGTTTATCCTCCATGGTCAATTTTCACGGTGCCCTAAATGATGAAGCGCTTATCGAGAAACTTAAACAGGCCCACCTTCTCATCGTCCCATCTTCCTATGAAGGTTTCGGTATCGTCTATCTTGAAGGGATGTGCTTTGGTCTGCCCGCCATAGGCACAACAGCGGGTGCAGCAGGCGAGATCATCGAGCATAAAAAAACTGGTTATCTGATCCAGCCCAACGACCATCAAAAACTTGCAGCGTATCTCACACAACTTGCGTCCAACCGCGGCCTGCTCACCGACCTCTCACTCAATGCACGCAGACGTTACTTACAACAACCCGCGTGGACCCGGACTGCGGGTCAAATCCGCGCATTTCTACAAAATATGATTGGATAAAAATGAAAAAACTCTTCGGCATCCTGCTCATCGCCATCTCCGCCGCCTCTTTTGGGACTCTCGCCATCTTTGGGCGATATGTCTATAAAGACGGGATGGACATCTTCACAGTGCTTTTCATTCGCTTCGGCGTCTCTGCCCTTTTCATGACCCTGATCCTGATCCTGCGCCGGGAGCGGTTTCCTCGTGGAAAGATTCTTGCCACGCTCATCGGCATGGGCGCGTTGGGATATGTTGGACAATCCTTCCTGTATTTGTCTGCCATCAAATACGCATCAGCCGGATTGGTCGCCCTGCTTTTGTATCTATATCCAATGTTCGTGTTCATCCTTTCAGTGCTTGTTCTCCATGAAAAGGTGACTTCGGCACAAATTATCGCATTAATCCTTGGGTTTATCGGCTGTGCACTGACTGTGGATCCAAATGGCGGCCAGCTCATCGGCGCATTAATGACAATTGCCGCCGCGCTCGTTTATTCTGTCTACATCATTGTCGGGACAAATGTGATGAAACATGTCTCAGCCTTTCAATCATCGACGGTAATTTTTGCATCTGCTGGTGCCGTCTACGGGATGTTAACCGTGGTAAATGGGTTACACCTCCCGGCGAGTAACACTGGCTGGCTTGCAATGCTGGGCATGATCGTATTCTCAACCATTATTGCCATAACAACCTTTCTTGCAGGATTGGAACAGGTCGGTCCGACTAACGCTGCCATGCTATCCACATTGGAACCGGTGGTCACGGTTCTGCTTGCAGCGTGGTTATTTGGCGAGGTACTGACGCCAATCGTTATGGTCGGCGGTGGACTGATCCTGGTCGCTGTAATTTTATTAACAAGGGCGGAATTGGGAAAAAGAAGCAGCAGTCAACCAGGCGCATAATTTTTCAGGAGCAAAATGAATTTCATCGGTGAAATCGCAGGGCTTGCAACATCTTTCTTTTTTGCGATAACAGCGATAATTTTTACAAAAACAGGGCGCATGGTTGGTTCACAAATCACCAACCGCATGAGGCTTCTTTTTGCGATAAGTTATCTTGTTATTATTAATATCGTTTTCTATCATGAACCGCTGCCCCTTTCGGCAGGCTCGTCGCGTTGGATTTGGCTGAGTCTCTCCGGTGTGATTGGTCTTGCATTGGGTGACACATTCCTGTTTCAGGCGTTTGTTTCTCTGGGACCCAGACTCGGAAGTCTGTTGCTGAGTCTCACCCCGATCTTCGGTTCGATTATCGCCTGGGCTTTCTTCGATGAGACGCTCACTTGGATGCAAATCACAGGTATTGCCCTGGCACTGGCCGGGATTGGCTGGGTGGTCATGTCTCATGAGGAACCTGCCAATACGCCGCGTGGACACACCCGCCGCGGCGTGATTTTTGGCATGCTGGCAGGGCTTGGACAGGCGATTGGGCTTGTCCTTTCCAAACAGGGGATGACGGAAAATTTCCCCCCCTTCCAGGCAACCTCCATCCGTATGCTTGCCGCGGCAATTTTTATTTGGATTGGGGCTGCAGTTATGGGACAGGCAGGCGGAACAATCGAAGCGGTCCGCAAGCAGCCAAAAGTAATAGGGCTGCTTGCACTTGGGGCTTTGGTTGGTCCTGTATTGGGTGTATCCGCATCCCTGCTGGCTGTGCAACACGCAGAGATCGGGGTAGCCAGTACGTTGATAACGCTCCAGCCTGTGATTCTGATCCCGATCAGTTACTTCTTCTTCAAGGAAAAAATCGGTTGGCAGGCAATTGCGGGCACGCTGCTCGCAATCGTCGGGGTGGCAGTGTTGTTTCTTGCATAACACCAGGCAGCTTGCCACGATTTCAACACGATCATGACATCATCCGTCTTTTGAATTTTCGCTCTCCAACTCTGCCAATAACACATCGAGTGCGCCGACTGAGATCTGCAGCTCGCGCAAAGAGATCACCATTGAAACGATCATCAGGATTAACGCGATAGCGAAGCTCCATTGTCCCGCCATAATCCAACCGGCGAAAAGGGCAAACATGCTCACCACACAAAACAGCAGGCTGAGCAGTCCAAATATCTGCATATCGCGGATTAAAATAATTCTGTAACGCAGGTTCGCAATTTGCTTCAACAGGTTGCCGTTATTCTCGGCCTTGTAACGATCATGTAAATTGCGAATGACGGTCGCGAGGGAAAGGAAACGATTGGTATAAGCCAGCATCAACAAAGATACAGTAGGGAAAAGCAAAGCAGGGGTTGTAAAAGATATTTCCATATTGGAGATTATATCGCGGCGCAGCCAACCAGGCACGCCAGGGACTTCTTACCCATTCTTTTTGGCATTCGCAATCATGACCCCGCTTCTGCG
This sequence comes from uncultured Anaerolinea sp., assembly GCA_964385315.1. Classification (GTDB taxonomy): domain Bacteria; phylum Chloroflexota; class Anaerolineae; order Anaerolineales; family Villigracilaceae; genus Villigracilis. Next base: position 28,616 of record CAYLOW010000001.1, on the reverse strand, counting down.
TTTACGGTAAAATACAAACATGATTGCAACATTACGCGGAGAAGTCTCCCAAATAGAAGATAATGCCCTTATCGTCGAGGTCGGCGGCGTGGGACTGAGAGTCTTTGTCCCTGCCCCCCTGCGTGGGCAAGCCAAAGCGGGCGAACCCGTCTTTTTATTCACTCATCTGGTAGTACGTGAGGATGCACTTATCCTTTATGGATTCGAATCCCAAAGCGACCGGGAACTTTTCAATATTCTGCTGGGCGTGGATGGAGTGGGGCCAAAAGTTGCGCTCTCCGTTCTATCCACCATGACATTGGATGCAATTCAACGTGCCGTTTTTGCAGAAGAACCCGATGTTTTGAGCCGTGTTCCTGGCGTCGGCAAGAAGACTGCGCAAAAAATGGCTCTGCACCTCAAGGACAAACTCAAGCCGGTTGACTCGCTTTCCAAACTTGCCGCGATCTCGGATACCGATGCCGAAGTCATAGCCGCCCTCACTGCGCTGGGCTACTCGGTGGTGGAAGCTCAAGCCGCACTCCAATTCATTCCAAAAGATGCGCCCGATGACACAGGCGAACGTCTCAGGTTGGCACTGGGTTATTTTCAGTAAATAAACTTTCCGGTTAAAACTTGGTAATCCTTCATTCCCCAGAATTCATCTTTTAGGAGTTTATTATGATTAATAAAAAGATCACATTCATCGGACCTGGTGTCATGGCAGAAGCCATGATCGCAGGTTTGCTTCGCCAAAAACTCGCTGACCCTAAAAATATCACTGCAGCTGGTCCCCGCGAGGAACGCGGCGGAGAGCTGCACATGAAATATGGGATCAAAACAAGCACTGACAACACCGCAGCCGTTCACGAATCAGATATTATTGTGCTTTCGGTCAAGCCACAGCGGTTGACCGAAGTGATGAAGAGTCTCAAAGGCATCCGTCCGGGATCTCTCGTCATTTCAATCATTGCGGGCGCATCCATGAAAAAGATCAGTACCGGACTAAAACACAAGGCGGTTGTGCGTTCAATGCCCAACACCCCGGGCCAAATTGGGGAAGGTATAACAGTTTGGACAGCATCAAAGGATGTTAGTGAAGAACAACAAAATATGACTCGAGCCATTCTCAGCGCCATGGGAGAAGAAGTCTTCGTTGAAGATGAAAGTTATCTGGATATGGCAACCGCACTCTCGGGTTCGGGTCCTGCATACGTGTTCCTCTTCACCGAAGCATTGATCGATGCGGGCGTGCATATGGGATTCCCCCGCCGCATCGCCGAGCAGTTGGTTTTGCAAACCATCAAAGGTTCGGCATCCTATTATCAGGGCGCAAGCAGACATCCTGCCACTTTAAGAAACCAGGTTACCTCCCCGGGCGGGACATCTGCCGAAGCATTATATTATTTGGAAAAAGCAGGCTTCCGCACGGCCATTTCGCGCGCGGTTTGGGCGGCATATCAACGCTCACTGGAGTTGGGTAAAGAAAAACCCAATCACATCCCCGAAGCACACGATGAAGAAAATGGGTAATCGTTTTTTATTGCCAGTTCGCAATGATATGGAAACTATTGCAGCGGCAAAACATTTGTTATCTGATGAATAATTCGATTTGTAAACAGGAATGTTTATTTTATTAAAATCGCTCGACCCGCAGTGGACTTAAATCAAACGCTGTCTCTTTCCTATTCACCAATTCCGCTACGACCTGGCCCGTACCTGGCCCCAGCGACAGCCCCAACATGGCATGCCCCGAGGCAAGGATCAAATTCTTATAACGCGCCGATCGTCCGATGATCGGCAGGCCGTCAGGTGTGGTGGGACGAAGACCCGCCCAGGTCCCCTGAACATTGAGATTCTCATCCAGGTGGATATAATCCCGCACAGCGCGTTCAATACCAGCAATATGCCTGGCATTTATTATCGTATCAATATTACTTAGCTCCAATCTTCCGGTAAAACGCAGCAAACCGCCCATCGGTGAGACCGCCACGCGGCGTTCGCCAAGCAAAAGTGCATGGCACGGCATATTTTTTGTCTGGGATATGGTCATGCTGTAGCCGCGTGCAGATTGAATGGGAAGATTCAATCTAAGATCGCGAGCCACAACCGGAGTCCATGCGCCAGCGGCAAGAACAATTTCGTTCGCTTCAAAACCACCCGCGCTGGTTATCACAGCACGAATATTTCCATCGGCCACTTCGAAACCCGTCACAGGGGTATTCTCAAAAATTTCCGCACCCATCAAGCGGACACGCTCGCCCAGTAATTGGAGAAATAGCGCCGGGTTGAGGTGTGCGTCACCTGTAAAATGCACACCACCCAACACGTCATCGCGTGCAGCAGGTTCGATTGCATGCAGTGCCGCCTTGCCAAGCATAGTCACGGGGATGCCATGCCCTTGCATCATTTCAGCTTCGTGCCGTCCGTCTTCGAAGGCTTTCTCGGTTTTATATAAAAAGAGCAATCCTGTTTTCTGATAATAACAATCAAACTTTTCCCCGGGGATAATTTGTGAATAGTTCCTTGCACTCAACTGGCCGAGACTGTTCAACGGTGGAATGGCACGCTGAACATTAGCTTCACTACAGGCCAGCGTAAATTGCAGTAGCCATGAAATATATTTGGGGTTGAGGCTGATCTTCATGCCAAAAGGGCTGTTTTTGGGATCAAGCATCCACTTGAATGCAGTGCTGACAATTCCAGGCGCGGCAAGCGGAATAATGTGACTCGGCACAATATGCCCCGCATTACCGGATGAACTCCCCCCGGCTATGCCTTTTGATTCTACAATGGTTACCTTTCGCCCCGACTTTAAAAGATAATAGGCGCAATTTAATCCAATCGAACCGCCGCCAATAATGAGAATATCTGTCTTTTGAATATCCATTTTGATACCCTTAAGAATAAATTACCCGGACAATTTTTATTTACAAATCCCATGCTCAATGACGGTCTTGACTTCATTGCTCAGCGTCTCTTTTTCCATAAAATCGGTCATGATGCTGCAAACCTGCAAACGCAAGAATTTATCGGTAGTCACAAGTTTTACAGTACTGCGGACATTGTCCACCTTGTTTAACACGGCAGAGGCCTGCAGGAAAGGCATCCATTCCAAACCGTCTTCGGGATACAGTCCCTCAGCCAGGGCTTGCTTTAGCAAATCGGGGATTTTCTCCCATTCGCCGCGTTGACGGGCAAGATCTGCCTTTTGATAATAAAAACACCAGCCATGCTTAGGCTCTTCACCAAAAACAACCACGGGCGGGGTTTTAAACCCGCCTTCCGTTTTCACATTTTCCAAACGGGAGAATGGCGCGATCAACAACAAGCGGTGCTGGTCTGAGGGGGAAAGTTCAGGTACATCCCCATTAATTATTCGCACGCATCCATTGGATCCCGATTGGATCATCACCAGCACATTGCCAAAATCACGCTCCAAATAATTTCCACGGCGAAGCGGAGTTTCCACGCCATCATTTGTGATGATGTTCAGGACTGCATCATCTGTCAGCACAGAGGCCGGCAGTTTAATTTCAACAGGATTTGTTTTTTGCTTCTCAGGATAATAGATCAAATTCGCAGGTCCCCATATAAAATAATCTTCACTGAGCGGGCTTCCTGGATATGAAGCGATCAATGTCACACCCGGCTGAATTTGCGGTGCGCGCCATGAAACCTGCCACCAAAAATTTCGTGTTGCCTGAGTTTCATTCACTGCCCGCACTGCATTGCCGTAGTGCGTCAGCACTGCCACCGCCACAAAAAGGGTTAGCACAACAGATTGCACTGCATGCGAGGAAATATATTCGATCAATGTTGCCAAAAGCAAAGCTGCGCCGATTGAAGCAATCAAGGTATAGCGGGAATAATCTGGAAGGGTGACATGACGATTGACCAGAATGACGGGGATTAATCCACCTGCAATGCAGATGAGACTTAACCAGAGCCCCTCTTGACTCCGCTTTGAATTCGATTCAGATTCAAAATTATTTTGTCGCAGCAGACGAATTCCCAAAACCGTCAGCAGCATGGCAAGTCCCGCCCACCCAAATGCAGACATAATTTCACGAAGGCGCATGGGGAAAGCCAATACATACATCGGAAGCCCCCAGGCCACCAATACCACACTGAATGTGTCCTGGATCAAAAAATTCAACCACCACAAAAGTGTCAACGGGGATAAAAGCACTTGCGAGAGCTGCAAGCCAATGTCTGTCGCATTGCGCTCGGCGGTGAAGAAGAACATCCGCCATATTAGGAATCCGCCCGCGATCAGCAGGAACGGCAAACTGGCAATGATGATCTTTATTAATTTCTGCCGTATCAATTCGCCCTGCGCACGCCACATCAAAATAAAAATGCTGGCAAAACGAAAAGCCTCGATGCCAATGAAGTATTCCATCTGGCTTAAATATCCCCAACCCGCCAAAATGGATCCAGCCGTGAAAAAAATACGCGGTATTCGGTCCACGGTCAAAACGGATTTGATGGTTAATGCAACTGACAATGTCGCAAGAAACAATCCCAAAATATGCGACTGATAATCAATTGCATTGGTCTGCGAAAGAAAACCGGGGTAGATGGTGAATAAAAGCGCGGCAACAAGCGGGGTAAACCGTTTTTTATCCCAGAGCATGTGAAACGCCCAATATAAACTAACCCCGCCCAGAAACCGAAATAGATACGCGCTCAAATGATAATAAAATGGCTTAAAGCCAAATATTGAAAATAGCGGGATCATTCCCAGCGCGCGCCCGGGACGATCTCCGCTAAATATCTCGTGGAAGAATTTCACTCCCTTGACCTGCATGTCATACATCAAATACCAGTCGTCGTTAAGGTAGCCAATCTGATTCGCCAGAGGCAGGTAAGCAATTGCAGAAACGACAAAAACGATCAGTACGCCCCACCAGAATGTTCCATCGACTTGTTTTTTATTTTGCATTATTTCTTCTCTTCATCAAGAAATCTGTGATCTCAAAATCGAGCTCTTCGTCAATATCCCAGGCTTCCGCTCTATCAATTTCAAGCATGTAGGGTCTATCACCAATGCGGTGATGCTTGCGCGCTAGATTCTCGCGGGTAAAAAGATACAGGCAGGAATTTTCCTCGTACACGGGCGGTAAGTCCTGGGTCTGGATCAACTCAAGCGGATTATGGTTGATGGCACGCCCATCCTGAAAATACAACCGTGTTTGCCAACGGGTGACTGAAAACAGGGAATCATATTTTGGGTGCTCGGCAAAAAAAGTTCCAACCCCACGGGAAACGGTCTCTGCTTTAAGCAATGGATTGGTACTATGGGTTTGCAGATAAAAATCCGCTTCAACTTGTGCCGTATCATAGAGCAGGATATCGTTCATAGGCACATCGTCGGCGCGGAGATGAACGGGGCGATGAATCAGCCTGACGGTTGGAAAGAAGCGGCGCACGCCATCCATCACAGGCTCAGAGTCCGTATCAACCATCACAGTATCAATCTCAGGCACTGCCAGGAGGGTTTCGATGACGTAATGAAAAAGTGGTTTGCCTGCCAGGGGACGATAGTTTTTACCAGGCACACGTTGGCTGTGGTGACGCATAGGGATAAGGGCAGCTAGTTTCATATCCCCTATTTTATCTTACAACATCAGCGACATCTGCCATTGTGAAAGCTCTTCACGTTTCATACCCACATGATCAAAAATGAAGGATATTTCTTCAGGAAAGATGGCTGAAACATGCCAGGTCTTGTGCGGGAATTGTGCAAAGAGGGCATAAAGGAGGGCCTTGCTGAGACCTGCGCCCCGCGAACGGGTTTTGACCAGGACCGACGAAATTGATACATGGTCAATCGATGGGTCACTGATCAGACAGTAGGCATCTTTAAGACGGAAAGCACGAGAGGGCGGCGTATGGTGCATTATGGTCGGCCCTGAGAGCAACCAGGGCAGATCGGGTAATCCATGATATGTAACGAGCCTCCCAAGTTCACGGATATCTATTTCTTCTAATGGGTGCTGGGCCTCAACTTGTGGGTTTTCAAGTCGATATCCCACCAGCCTGCGAACTTTTTTGAAATTAGCTTTCTCGTATAACCTCACCCCCGCTGTGTTTGTCTCGATCACTTCCAGCAACATTTCCCTTTCACCGCGTATCCGGGACTCATCGATAAGTTGTCCCATTACCCAGGTTCCCGCGCCGCTGTTTCTGGCATCTGTCACAATTCCCATTGCCGCGAGTCGACTTGTCCAGCCGCGCCGGGCAACCAGTCCGATGCCGATCGGGTCGTTGTCTTTCAACAGCACACGGCTGGTGGTTAAATCAATACTGTCACGGCGGAGCATGGTCAGCAGTACGGCTTCGGGAACGTAGATGGGAACAACATAATCCTGAAATCCGCGCGTAAGCAGGTCTGCGAGTTGGGAGATGGGGAATTCGGAGGCAGGTTTAAGGGTATAAGAATTGGACATGGGGCAATTATACCGAAATAAAAATGGCGGCAGATATCTGACGATCATTTATATTGAATGGGTTTAACATCTCTTTTACTTTCTGCCTCCCCTATCCGCTCTCTCGCATAATAAAAAGTCTCTCTCAATTGTGGGGTAACAAGGCTGGTCTCACGATGTCCAATCCGTGTGCCATGAAATTGCATGAAGCGGAACCAGAAAATGGGAAAAATATTTTTCAAAAAAACACCCCCGCGTGCAGCGTGCCAAAGGTCGCTGAAAATATTGGTTGTAGTCAGGCGCAGGAAGTCATAATAATTGAAATGCGCTTCGGGATAGATTTTCCGCAGCGCCATTGCTTCGCGGCGATAACGGTTATAAACACCATGCGGCGTTTCGTTGTGGACATGGATGATTTCGGCTTCTGGGGTGTAGGCAATGGCATGCCCCTGCTCTTTTGCCCACTTTGACCAGGCGAGGTCTTCCAAGCCCGTCAGCGTTTCGTCATAGTTATTTTTTTCCCACAAACTTCTTCGGATCGCGGCGTTGGCATTATTGCAAAAAGCGGTATCCTGATTCGGCTTGCCTGTATCGGGGTACCACTGATGAAAGATCTGCTGTTCAGAGAATTTGGCAAAATTCGGCCCACGCTGTTTGCCGTAGGTGAGTGCAATTCTTTCATCTTGAAATGGGCGGAGTAAAGTCTCCAGCCAATCAGGATAGACTGGGTAAACATGCGCGCTGGCAATGACAACCAATTCACGCGCCGTGGCTTTGATGCCATAGTTAAGAGAACGTCCAAATGTAAACTCTGCTGACGGGATCCTCACAACCTGTGCACCATATGATTCAGCGATTGCGGTGGTTAAGTCGGTTGACCCCGAGTCAACAAGGATCACATCCACATCTTTGACGGTCTGCTGTTTAATCCCTTCAAGCAGACGGGCAATGTGTTTTTCTTCGTTATAGGCTCGGATGATAATGGAACAGGTCATGGGAAAAAGAATGAAGGAGAAAAAAAATGTCAATAATCAAAGGGCACATTCCCTTTGTACTTGTCTACCAGTCACAATCCTTCTCATACCCCAGCTTCACCAATAAATCACCAGCTGCGTCTTTAAAAACCTTTTTATGTTGTTCAGTGAAATATTTTTTCCATTCACCTGTTTTGCCGGAACGGAAGGTGGGCGACTTTTTTGGATTGATGGATGTTTCAAGAGAGTCAAGAATCGACTGTCGGGTAGCTGACAGCGGGGCACGGGCTAGGAGGTGATCCATGATTTGGGCCAGAGTCGCGGTGCGGTCGTGAATTAAATCCTCAAAATGGATGGTTAACACTTCAGGGTGATCGAGCCAGCCCAGGTACGGGGTGAAGCGGTCAGTGATGTTCAAAAATTCAATATCTGCATCTGGCCTGCCTAAAATACTGACCGTCAGCCGCGCGTTGAAATCAGGCAACGATTGATAATATTCGTGATGAACGTGGCGAGCTTCCATGTCAGTGACGTAAAAGACATGGGACACAACCACATCACGCGGGTCGCGGAAAATAAAATATGGCGCAAAATTGGGCGAACATACGCGAGAGACAGCTTCGGGACGGGCAAACAAATGCGCTGAGGCAACATCACACGGGCCAAGCCCATCCAGCCAGGCAAGAGCCTGTTCAGGCCTATGTTTTACCCCGCTGTCACCTTCATATTCAGCATAGAAAGAATGCAGGCGCTTTGCAAAAGGTGCAACATTCGAGAAACCAAGTAAAATCTGGTCAAGCAGGTGTGTCCCGCTTTTGGGGAACGAAATGCCAAGCAATATAGGAAGGTTTGCAGGCTGGGAAGCAAAGCGCAGGCGCTGTGCCAGCTTTTCAGTTTTATAAACAAGGAAGCGGAGCGACGATTTAAGTGCCATGAAGATATTTAACCACAGATTCAGAAGGATGCGACACCTTTATTTTTGCCCGGGGTTTTACAATTGAGGAATTATGAAAATAACCATCTTCAACACCCCAATCATCAGTCAAATTTTCCGTTTCATCAGTAACTCCGCCATGCGGGCAGTTGGCTGGCGTGTGGAGGGAAATCTTCCCGACCTGCCCAAGTATGTCATCATCGGCGCACCGCATACTTCAAACTGGGACTTTATTCTTTTTTTGGGTGTTATTTTTCGTCTGAAGGCGAATGTACGCTATATGGGAAAAATGGAATTATTCAACAACCCATTCGGTTGGTTTTTCTACTGGTGCGGCGGTATTCCCGTTGACCGATCAAGGTCACAGGGGCTGGTGGAACAGATGGTGGAAGCCTGCGAAACAGCGAAACAATTCATCCTGGTTATTGCCCCGGAAGGCACAAGGCATGGCGTCAAGGAATGGAAGCGCGGTTTTTATCACATAGCAAAAAATGCGGGGATACCAATTGTGATGGCCAAGGTGGATGGCAGGCGTAAGGCCATGCGTGTGGGCGAAGTATTTTATCCCACCGGGAACATGGAAACGGATATGAAGGAAATTCAGGATGCGTTTAAGGGCATGACAGGAATCAACCCGCCAAAAAAGTATATACCATTGGAAGGGTAAGGACATTCAAGAGGAATACATAAAAAATGATCATAGACCGAATTCGCAATTCCCACCTGTATTATGCGGTAAACGCCCGATTCAAACAGGCCTTTGAATACATCCAGCAGATTGATATGGATGCCATACCCGCTGGAAAATATGAAATAGACGGCAAAAACATGTACGCCCTGGTACAGCAATACAATACGAAGCCAGGGGAACTGGGGTTATGGGAAGCCCATCGGCGCTATATTGATTTGCAATATGTTGTTCAAGGTGCCGAGAGAGTTGGCTATGCCAACATAAATTACCTGGAACAGGGCGATTACGATCCAGACAAAGACTTTTTGCCGCTGCACGGAGCAGGTGATTTTGTCACCCTGCACAGCGGCAGTTTTGTTTTTCTTATGCCTGAAGATGCCCACATGCCCGGAATTGTTATTGATACTCCCGCCCCTGTCAGGAAGATCGTTATCAAAATAACAGTTGACTAGGATGAAATTTGCCCGATGGTTTCATAACTCCCAAGATGCTGGTCAATACGCTTCTTGATGTTATCGAAATGCTGCAATAACCGCTTCCGGGTCATATCTGGATCGCGGGTTCGAATTGCATCCAATATCGATCGATGAAACTGAAGCACACTTTCAGGGTCAGTATCATGAGTGATTTCATTCTCGAGATTTGTAAAGGCTATCCAAAAGGCTGAAAAGAGATTCATTAACGTCTGGTTATTAAGGACGCCATAAATGATCTGATGGAATGCTTCGTCGAGATCTGAGTATTCCTCACCGCCGCGTACCCGCTCTTCCCATTCCTTTAAGACAGCCTCAAGTTTAGTTAGGTCTTCATCATTGAGATGTCCCACCGCATCACCTATGACCGACACTTCAAGCCAGGTGCGGATTTGCAGTAATTCGGCAAGTGTGTTCGGGTCGAATTTCATACCAAAGATGAACGCCTCCAGCATGGGGTCAAAGTTTAATTCCCTCACATAAAGGCCGTCCCCCTGGCGGACTTCCACAATTCCCACTGATTGCAAAGATTTGACCGCCTCCCTGACAGAACTTCGGCCCACACCCAAATCCTCCACCAATTGGCCCTCCGGAGGAAGGGGATCTCCAGGCTTTAAGTCATGTTCCAGGATATATCGCTTTATATAGTCACGAACGGCAGTATATAATGCCGGTCCTCGCAACGATTGTTTCATTCTAATCTCCATTGTAAACACACAAAATATAATTTTTTACCATAACCGCCAGAATATGGGACGGAAAATAATGATGGATTAATGTTACCACAAGCAACTTTGGATGTTCTAAAACCTGAGGAAATAATAAATTTTATAGCTTGGAATTTTGATGCAGGTTCAAGGTGTAAAAAGTTGGATTCTCGTTATTGACAATTAGCGGAACATTTCGTAAAATGGCCTTACCTTATAAGATGTCTGATATCTGATGTCTTATAGATGATTTATTTTAGCTTATTTTTAATAAGCCGTCAATTCTGTCACATTAACGGACTAAAAGGAGGTTTTTACAGTACAAATACGAACAACTTATAGTCAAGCACGAGCTTTTTGGATTTCGTATATTTCACTAAGTTTTCCCAAGGAGAAAAAGATGAAAAAACTTACGTTTCTATTTGCTGTACTTGTTATATTGAGCATTCTATTGACCTCTTGCGCCCCACAAGCGCAGGCTACAGAAGCCCCGGCAGCTGCAGAACAGCCGGCAACGGCAGCCTCTGCTGCAACAGAAGCGCCAACCAGCGCGCCGGTAAAGGAAATAACCATTACATACTGGGCATTCGGCAGTGAGGGGTCAGCAATGGCAGATGGTACCCTGTGGACAGACTGGTACGCCAAAATTTTAAAAGAATATGAAGCGGCTCATCCAGGTATCAAAATTGACTTCGCACTCAAAGGCTACGATGCCAGTGGCAGCACTCTGGTTGTAGATACAGCTGTAGCTGCAGGAACACCGCCCGATATTTACTTCGACACCAAATTCCGCGTTAAGAAATATCAAGACGCCAAACTGCTGGAAGATTTAACCCCCGTATTAACCGCAGGCGACATTGAAGTGTATGACCCGGTCTCCATCGCAGGCTCGAAGAGCGGCGACATGATGTGGAGTATTCCCGCAGACGGCGGCTACTGGAACATGATCGTCAACAAGAGCTTGTTCGAGAAGGCGGGAAAGTTGGATCTATTACCACAGGCTCCAGATTACAGTTGGACTACCGAAGAATTTATGGCGGCTTGCGATGCGATCAACGATCCTGCCAATAACGTGTACTGCACGGCATTCTTTGCAGGTAGTACTTCGATGGACTCAGCCACCAACCAATGGCTGGCAGGTTTCCCCGAGTGCAAATTCTTTGATGCAGCTTCGACCAAATACACGGTAAACAGCCCGGCTTGTGTGGAAGCATTTACCTTCATGCACACCATCTACGAGAAGGGATACATGGTACCCGGCGCTGCCGGTTTGATCGACGACACCACCGACCCCTACTGGATGAACCAGCAAGTGGCTGTGCTTGGTCAGGGCAATTGGTACGACAGCATCACTAAAAAAGCGGTTGGAGAGGGAACCATCAAGGCATTTGACTACATCTTTGTCCAATTCCCGAATAAACCCGGCACGCCCGTCACACCGGTAGGTATGTCCAATCCGGATGTTTGGGGTGTCTTTAAACAGACTGACCCGGATAAACTGCAGGCAATTTACGACCTGGTTCAATATATGCAGAAGCCTGAGACCGCCTCCGCGATCGCCGTCGGCTGGGGCAAACTCCCCGTCCGCACCGATGCGGCGTTCGAAAGTACCGATCCGTCGGTAGCTGAACCGCTTGCTGCGGCACGCAAGTTCGGCGCATACGACCCCTACTTTGTGAACGGCGTCCCCTGCAATTACAATGATGTCCGTCAGGCATGGGCTGAAACCCGCCAGGCTTTCTGGCAGGATAATGCCGACATCCAGACGATCCTGGATGGCTTTGTGGAACGCGCCAACGGAATCGTTTCAAGCTGCCCATAGGATCTGTTTTTCAGTTTTGGACCGTCCATCAGCTTTATGATGGGTAAATCAGGCGGATTGCATCCTGCCTCCCAAGACATAGGGTACTTAATATGTAATTCAACCGATGAGCCCAAACTGTTCGAAGCTGCTTCCGGCAGTTTGGGCTCAAAATATTGACAGGCATAGGAGGTCCGGACTCATGACAAAAATCAAGACTCTTGCCAGGGAAATCCGAAGAGGCTGGGCGGGCTACCTATTCATTGCACCGGGCTATATTGCTTTTATTGCCTTCATGCTGATTCCCATTCTTTTTGCAATCAGTTTGTCGTTTTACAAGGCCTCCTTCGATATCAGCGCCCGCCAATTCACAGGTTTTGGACAGTACATCCTGTTGAGCAAAGACTTGATCTTTAAAAAGGCACTGATCAATACCATTAATTACACGCTGGTAATCGTACCTTCAACAGTTCTTATCTCCCTTGTAATTTCCTTGTTAATTGACCCGCTGGGCGTCAAGGCTCAATCTTTTTTCCGGGGCGCTTTCTATCTTCCCGGTGTGGCAGGAGGGGTCGTCCTCTCGGTAGTGTACCTGTGGATATTTAATCCCACCTACGGTTTGTTGAATTATTTGCTTGGTCTGGCCGGGATCAAACCGATCCTTTGGCTGGCAACTGCGCCCCACAGTTTTCAGGCTATTTGCTTTGTCGTTCTGACCTTTACCATCGGACAACCGATCATCCTGTTTCTGGCTGGGCTGGCAGGCATTTCACAGGATATTATAGATGCCGCCACTGTGGACGGCGCGAGCAACCTGCAAAAAACGCTTTATATTCGGCTTCCCATGTTAAGACCGGTCCTGCTCTTCGTGCTGGCAACCCAGACCATTCAAGTCTTTCAACTTTGGGAGGTAATTTACATGGTCACCGGGGGAGGTCCTTTCAATTCCAGCACATCGTTGGTTTACCTGATCTACCAAACCGCCTTCATCGGCGGCAATTATGGAAAAGCGTCGGCGATCGGTGTGGTCTTGATGGGTATCATCATGATTTTCACATTGGTGCAGCTGAGGTTTTGGAAAGAATCCGATGTGTGAGGTAATGCGATGTCTGCCCAGATAAAGAAACAAGATGCCTACCGCAGCGCAGTTGAGAAATCAACCCGCTTCCTCAGCTATGCGATGTTGACCGCATTCGCTGTCACATTCCTCCTGCCGCTCTACTGGATGTTTACCGGCTCATTCAAACTGCAAAGTGTAACAATGGCAGTGCCGCCAGAGTTGTTCCCAACGCGCCCGACACTTGAAAATTGGATCAGACTATTCACAGGACCCTGGCCGATCTGGCGCTGGGTGCTGAATAGTATTGCTGTCTCACTGCTTACCGTTTTTTTGGTGCTCATCGTCAGCTCATTGACCGGTTACGGATTTGGCAAGAAGAAATTCCCCGGGTCCAATGTTCTCTTTTTTATTCTTCTATCCACCATGTTCCTGCCCAATCAGGTGATGCTCATTCCGCTCTTTTTGCTTGTGCGTTATCTGCACCTGACCTCCACCCTGCTTGGCACTTACTTTGCAATGGCAATGCCGATGATCTCATCCCCGTTCGGCATCTTCCTGATCAAACAATTTTGCTCCACCATCCCGGACGAATTATTGGATGCGGCCCGTATTGACGGCGCATCCGAATGGCAGGTCTTCATGCGCATTGTGCTGCCTTTGTTAAAACCTGCGCTGGCAGCACTCTCTATTTTTACCTTCAACCAGGCATGGAATTATTTCATGTGGCATATGGTCCTTGCCACAGACAAATTTCAATACACAGTTCCTGTCGGCGTCTCGATCATCTCCCGCACCCCGGCAATCGGCAAGATGTTGACGGATGTCGGGATCACCATGGCAGGAGGATCCTTCGGAGCTGTATTTATGATCGGCTTGTTCCTCGCATTCCAGCAATATTTCATCAAAGGCATCACCTTCGGAGCAGTAAAAGAATAAGGAAATTGCATCATGATCAACCCAAAAGAAACTCTTTCACGCCGCTCAAAGTTAATGTATGGAGTTGGGGACGCAGGGATCAATCTGGCTGACACAGTGGTTGGCTTGCTATTTGCGATCTTCCTGACCGACGTGGTCGGCCTCCGCCCCGGACTGGCGGCGTTGGTTATATTCATCGGACGTACATTCGATTACTTCAACGACCCAATCATCGGATATCTTTCCGACCGCACACGCAGCCGCTGGGGACGCCGCCGCCCCTTCATCCTATTTGGGATGCTGCCATTTGCTCTTGCGTACATGCTGCTTTGGTGGATACCGCCAATTTCCACCCAGATGGGACTCGCGATCTATTACGGCATTGCCTTTGTACTTTACGACACCCTGGCGACTATTCTATATATGCCTTATTTCGCGCTGACACCTGAACTGACCTCGGACTACGATGAGCGCACAAGCCTCACTACATATCGCATGGTTTTTTCCACTCTTGGTGCAATGATTGCCTTTGTCGTTCCGTTGGCAATTATCGGTACCATGAATGCGGAAAGCGCTGGACGCATCATGGCGGTTGGGGCCGGGGTCGCATTCATCAGCATCCTGCCCATGCTCGCTGTATTTTTGGGAACACGTGAGAAGACTGAATATCAGGAACAAAAACAGCCCGGTATCAAGGAGTCTATGCTGGCTGCTGTAAAAAATAAACCCTTTCTTTATGCCGCAGGCATATTTTTGCTCGGTTTAACCGCACTGGATATTACGCAATCCACGCTGCTCTATTTTCTAAAATACCACATGCACCTCGAAGAGAATTACGACCTCGTCTTCGGCTTGCTGTTTGTTGCCGCGCTGGTCTCATTCCCATTTTGGAATTGGGTGGCAAGCCGCTGGGATAAAAAACGGGCTGTCATCTTCGGGATGCTTTTCCTTGGCATCGCGATCACCGTGATGGGATTCATGCGGCCTGAATGGGGATTGCCCGTCCTGTTGGTATTCAGCGCCCTTGTCGGTTTTGGCCTTGGCGCAGTTCAAGTCTTAACCTGGGCAATGATCCCCGATGCGGTCGAGTGGGACGAACTGCAAACGGGGCAGCGCCACGAAGGCATGTTCTACAGTCTCGTGCAGACCTTACGAAAGGTCGGTTCCTCACTCTCCCTGCCGTTCGTCCTGTTGATGTTGGAATGGACGGGATACGTTGCCAATTCGCCAACCCAACCGCGTGCCACGATCCTCGGCATTCAATCTTTGATCGGCCCCATCCCAGCTGTTTTCCTATTGATCGGGGTCTTTTTCGCGACACGTTATCCACTGGATCGAAAACGCTTTGCGGAACTTCGTGCAGAATTGGCAAAACGTAACGCTGACAAGGCGGAATAGGATGCCATTCCAAATGAAGACCCGGGTTGTTACAAACGATGGCAAACACAATGCCTTCACCGACCTGCTCTTCTGGCGGGATTCCTTCTGGCTGATATATGTTTCATCACCGTCACATTTTGCGAGCAGGAAAAGCCGCCTGGTGCTTCTCCGATCAAGCGATGCACAGAACTGGCAAAAAGTCAGGGAGTTTGATGGGAACAGACAGGATATTCGTGACCCAAAGTTGGCGGTCATTCAAGGTCAAATATATTTGTACGCTCTGCTCAATAAGCGTATTGACCCTGAGCCCTACAAGACCATTGTTGCTCACAGCAATGACGGAACAACCTGGACTCCGTTTGAAGCGATAGCTCCGGACGGCTGGTTTCCCGATGGTTGGCTGCTGGGGCGTCCAATCACATTGGACGAAACGATTTGGTATGTACCAGCCCATCGCATAGGCCAGGGCTCTGCCCTGCTATTACAGTCAACGGACGGATTGAACTGGTCGCTTCAGAGCACCATCTTTGAAGGCAGGGAAGAACGGGCCGATGAGACCGCCATACAGTTTTTGCCTGATGGACGGATCATCGCCGCTACCCGCTTGGAGGCGGGAAGCAGCATCTTTGGCAGCCCCCAAGCAGGCACCTTGATTTCTGTTGCAACTGCCCCATATACATCGTGGACAGAAATCGTCAGAAGCCATGTAACCCGTCTTGATGGGCCGACCCTGTTCAGTGTTGGAGATCAGGTCTATGCGGTGGGACGGCACCAGCCTCAGACCACCAGTCCATTCCAAAGGATGGGATCGGTGATCAGCCGAAAAAGGACTGCGTTGTTTCTCGTCAAGGAAAATACCGGGGGGCTGATCCATCTGACAGATCTGCCCAGTTGTGGAGATACATCCTACGCGGGTGTCGCGATCGCCGATGGAACGGTTTTTATCAGCTACTACACCAATAACCCGCGCAGGGATTATGCCTGGATTTTAGGGATGCTACTTCCCACGCGTATTCAAATTGCAGAGATCGAAATCGAAAAATTTTTGAGAGGATGAAAAATGAAAGACCTTGGACCTGTTGTTCCCATCGTGACACCATGCCATCCAGACGGCAGTTTGGATCTGGATGGTTTCCGATCTGTTTGTAATGAAATGTTGGAAGTTGGCTGCCGTGGAATTTTTGTCACTGGCACTACGGGACGTGGTCCCTGGTTCAGCCTTGGTGAACGACAAAAACTTTGCCGCGCTGCTGCCGATCAAATCAAAAATACAGTTTCCCCCGGAGCTGCTCCGCTGCTATTTGCTGGCTGCTCCTCGTCGGGCCTGCCAGGCATGTTGGAAAACGCACGTGCCATGGCGGACGCAGGCGCCCAGATCGCCGTCGCAACTGTACCTGGCTATTTTCACTATAGCCAATCTGAGATCGAAACGATCTACCTGGAATTTGCTGATGCCTGTCCCCTGCCTGTTATGGTGTATGACATCCCTGAGTTTACAAATGTAAAACTTGCCAATGCTATGGTGCTGCGACTGGCGCGACACGGCAACGTAATTGGCTTTAAAGATTCCAGTGCAGATTATGAACGTTTCACGGGATTGATCGACGCCCTACAGCCATTCCCTAATTTTTATCTCATGCAAGGCAAGGAAAACCTGATTGCAGAGTCTTTACGGATTGGCGCGTCGGGTTTCATCGTCAGCCTGCTGCATATTGACCCAAATCTATTTGTCGGTGTATATCACGCCGTCCGTGCGGGTAATGACACACTGGCTGATTTGCTGCAGGCAGAGATCAACAAACTGATCGAGTTGGTCAGGGAGACCATCGAGCGCCGGCCCGCATCATCCACTCTATTTCACATGCTAAATTATGCCCTTCAAAAACGGGGCGTTTGCAACAACATCCTGCTAACCCACGACGATGACGCTCCATCATGGGTTATCGAAAATACACAACGGGCAGTTGAGTTATGCCTGTCTGCTGATGGAATACTACAGAATCGAATTTAAAGTTCAAGGAGATTTTTTATGTCAAATCAAACAAAAACAACCAAAGTTGGGGATGCCTCTGGGCGCGGGACGGTGGCAGGCTATCGGGTGAATTTCCCTGCCCGGATGCGAACCTATACCGAAGCAGAGATCGAAGCAGTGGTCAATGTAATGCGAAATGCTGAAGTCCAAACGCAGGGAAATTACATGCGCCAATTTGAAGCTGATTTCAAGGCGTACACTGGCGCCAATTACGCCTTTGCATTGGATAACGCCACCAACGCCCTGCGCCTTGCTGCCATCATGTGTCGTGTCGGTCCTGGCGACGAAGTGATCGCTCCGGGCTATACGTTTTGCGCATCTGCCATTCCCTTCGGTGCCACAGGAGCAACCCTGGTCTGGGCGGATATTGATCCGCAGACATGGGTGGTTGACCCGCAAGATATTGAAAAGAAAATCACACCACGCACAAAGGTCCTGCTTGTTGTTCATCTGCTCGGGATGCCGGTGAATATGCCTGCCGTGATGGAGATTGCCCAAAAACATAACCTGCGCGTGGTTGAAGATTGCGCCCAGGCGCCGGGCGCTTCGATCAACGGAAAAAAAGTGGGGAGTTTCGGAGACTTTGGCTGTTTTAGTTTGCACGGCGCAAAAAATATTACTACCCTGGGTGAGGGCGGCGTTTTGACGGAAAGGTCCGATGCAGATGCTGCGCTGACCCCGGGCTTGCGCCACAACGGAGTGCGCCCCTTCTCTGCCAACCGTGAGCGCTATTGGGTTCCAGCCATGTCCAATGTAGATATTGACATGGAAAGTATCTGGCCCAATAATTTCAGCATAGGCGAAGCTCAATGCGCCCTGGGCAGTGAATTATTGAAAACACTGGACGAGTCAAACGATAAAATAATAGCCCAAGCCACAAAGTTACGAGCTGCTTTGTCGGGTATTCCAGAGATCAAGTTTGCCAAGATTCCAGACGGCTACCGGCATATCTTTCACCAATTTGTCCTGCACTTTGATGGCTCAGCTTTCGGCAAGAATCGCAACGACCTGTTGGATTTCCTAACTGAAGAAGCGGGGATACGTGCCATTGTTCAATACTATCCGCTTTATCGTTACCCTCTTTTCCAGAAACTGGGCATGGCGGAACAACACTGCCCCGTGCTTGAGAATTGGTGGGATAACTCCTTCAGCCTGCCCTGGTGGATCGGCATGCCCGATGAGACGCTAGATTATTTGGTTGATTCGGTTAAGGCAGGTATTTCAACATTGAAGGCAAAATAGATATGATCCAACAAGCGCTTCCTAAAACCGATCTGAAAGTATCTTCGTTGTGTTTGGGTACAATGACCTTTGGCACACCCGTTGGTGAAACCGATGCCATTCAACTCACACGATGGGCATTGGATCATGACATCAATTTTATGGATACAGCTAACATGTATGAAGGCTATACAAGATTTCCGGGGTCTGCTGGTGGTGTGGGTGAGGAAATTCTGGGCAGGGCATTGAAAGGCAGGCGCGAACAGGCAGTGGTCGCCACCAAGGTCGGTATGAAGATCGGACCCGCTGATAACGATCAGGGAGCGAGCCGTAAACATATCTTAAGGGAGATCGACCGTTCCCTCGCCCGTCTGGGATCCGATTATGTGGACCTTTACTATATGCACAAATTCGATCCGTCCGTTCCACTGGCTGAGACCGCCCAGGCATTCAATGATTTGATTGGTATGGGAAAAATCCGTTACTGGGCAATTTCCAATTTCTCTTCGGAACAAATAACCGATCTTCTCAAAATTTGCGACGAAAACAACTTGCGGCGTCCTGTGGCATTACAGCCTGCGTACAGCCTGCTCAAGCGTGACATTGAAGCTGAAATATTACCGCTCTGCCAGCGCGAGCAGATCACAGTCCTGCCCTATCAAGTATTACAAGGCGGTTTACTGACGGATAAATATCAACGTGGTATTGAAGCGCCAAAAGATTCACGTCAGGCCGAGAAGCCTGAATGGACCATGGCTCTTACCAGCGAAATGTTCGATCAATTGGAGATGATAAAATCCGAAGCGAAAAAACAGGGACGTACCCTTCTCGAACATTCCCTGAAAAGCTTATTGGAAAAACCTGCAGTTATTTCGCTGGTAGTTGGTGTTAAAAACATCCCACAACTTGAACGGTTGGTTAAAGCTGTTGAATAGGCAGTATACTGATCAAATAGAAAACGAGGCAAGCCAACTCACGGCTTGTCTCGTTTTCTGAACGGACACACTGTCGGTTTACCGAAATTATTCCTTTAATAAAAAATCCCCGCCATCCAATACCCCATTCGCAATTACCCTGATCGACTCCGATGTTGTCAGGTCCTCCAACGCAAATGATTTCAGCCTCGTTTGCGTGGTGCGGACAGATGGTTCGAGGAAGTCGCCAAACGGCAGGGAGGTTCTAAACAACTGGTAATATAAAAATCGGCGGGCGTTACGCTTGAATTCAGAAGGAACTTCAACCTTTTCAGCGGTTAATAATTCCTCAAATTTCTCTTTTTGCCCCTTTTTCGTCTGCGGGAAAAACACCGTGGGATATTGTGTAAACCTTGCCTTGCCCGCGCACAAGACAGGCACGCCCATGATCGATGCTTCCAGACCGATGGTGGAGTTATAAACCACTACGAATTTTGACTTCAAAATCAATTCGTATGAACTAAGCGATTCCTTCGGCGAGACGAAAACAACATTGGGTAAATCTGTTACACGGCGCGCTTCAACCCAGCCTGCCACAGTCTGACGACTGGCTTTTCGCACGCGTGATTCATCAGGATGTGCCCGAATCACAAACAGGGTCTCAGGGTACGAGTGAATCTCCTCCAGCACTAAATCGAGCCAGTTAAACATATCTTCAAAAATAGTGTTGGCGTGCGGCTGGCTGGTATCAAAGATGACATTGGTAAAGATGGGGACGATCTGCTTGAAGCCCTCAGCCTTCTTTAAAAATGATTCGTCGAGCCCTTTTATATCAGCCCAAAATTTGATACCCGCCATTGTAAAATCACCTTGAAAGCGCTTCGCGAGATAGGTGTCGAGTTTGGCTTTTTGCTCATCATTCAATTCAAATTCATCTGGAATCTGAATCGGGTATGCTGTCGCCTCGCCCTCAGTGAAGTATGCAGTTGCCGGCTGCAAGCCCACCTCATGTGTGATGACCCGCAGCCCGCGTTTATGGGCCATGTAGCGCGCGGTTGCCTCGGGGAAGAATTGCCCATTGAAAACGAGAACTGCCCGGGGACGAGTTCGTTCGAGCATCGCGTCAAATTTTTGCGCAACATTCCACGCCGATAAAATATATTCCCGATAAAGGCGGCGCGTATGTTCGTCATCGCTCAGATGATGAATTCGTAAAACCCATCTCAAGCCAGGCAGACACAGCACGCCGAGCGGGATGGTTTGCCATTCAAAGGTCATAAGCTCGAGAATGGAAAGATTCTCAATGGCGGCAGCAAGCTGTGTATTGACTTGATAATCAAACCAATAGACTAGGGATCCGGCCGTGTTCGAATTCTCAGAACCTCTGAAGTCATCACCTCCCACCCCGGCATACAACGTCCTCGATTGATAGACACAGGATTTACACGGCGGTGCCTTTTGCAAATTTTCCCTATTTGTTCCCAGCACGCACTTACTCATGCCTGAATTACAGGCAAAATAAGCAATTGGGATGCCTTGCAAGCGAAAAGCCCACGAGGTCAGCAGGTGAAACCCGCTGTTCCAGGAGAGATCATCAATACCAGTGGAAGCTTTGAAGAAGACTATGGGATCGCCATGAGGCTGGGGCTCACGACTGGCAACCTGCCTTGCAACACGGGCGATTTTGAAATTATTGAGCCTGCGGACAAATCCGCGTTTAATACGTTGGGTGAAAAAATCTTTCATCCAGCCCTTACCAATCATTATTTTTTTCATACCCCAGCCTGACCAGCAGATCACCTGCCACATTTTTGAATAAGGTTTTGTGTTCCCCGTTGAAATGCTGTTTCCATCCGCCCGTCTTCCCGGAGCGGAAGGTATGACTCTTATTCGGTTGAATGGCATCCGTCAAAAGGGCAAGTGCCTTTTCGCGCGGAGTCTGGATCTTGTACCCTGTTTTTTCCACTTCATTGAGCATGGCAGTGAGCGTCGCATCGCGGTTGTTGATCAAATCTTCAAAGCGAATGCACATCACATGCTTTTGCTCCAGCCATTGAAACACGCCTTCGTAGCGCTGCTTGACGCTGACCATTTTCAACCCGTCACGATCAATGCCTGTGATCGCCACATTGAGCCGCGCGCCAAAATCAGGCAGGGAATTGTAATATTCGTGCATCCCGTGTTCACCGTGCATGTCGGTTGCGAAGAATACTTGCGAGACTAGCATATCACGCGGGTCACGGTAGATGAAATAATTAACGCGATTCGACTGGCACAATATTGCCACATTATCCGGTGACGCATCCACATATCCCCAGCCGATCACACCTCGGCGGATATCCCGCAAATCAACTGCGATATCACCTTCCGCCCTTCGTCCCCCATTCTGCTTGATGGTACGAACAGGCTCAGCCTCCACAAAACGGTAGGGCATGATCTGGGTAAAGCCGCTCAGAATCTGAAGTAAAAGATGGGATCCGCTCTTGGGCTTGGAATTGCCAAATACGGGGGGAACAGCATCGAAAGAGAACCGCTTCCATCGAAAGATGGCTTGAGCGGTTTTCCCGTAGGGACGGAGCGTGCGACGGAATTTTTGTGTAATACCCATGAGAAGAATATTCCACGAAGCAGCTCGAAGCAAAGCTTTGTGCTACTTCGTGGTTTTATAGTTTATTCGCTTACAACACGACGGAGTTTCTTCATCGAACCCTTTTCGGATTCGTAGACTTTTTTCACGCCATCACCCAGCCCGGCCTCAGTAACCCGGATATATTTCACCAGACGTTCGAAACCACCTGGCTCAACGGATGCCGCCTGGTCACTGCCCCACATGGCGCGATCCAAAGTGATATGGCGTTCAATGGAGGTTGCACCAAGAGCAATGGCAACTGCCGAAGGCACAAGCCCAACTTCGTGGCCTGAATAGCCAATGGGTGTATTTGGGAATTCCCTTCGAAGTGTTTCGATCATCCTGAGATTCAATTCTTCAGGTTCGCAGGGATAAGTGCTGGTGCAGTGCATAATAACCAGATTATCTACACCAACAGCATTCACACCTTTATGAATCTGCTCCATTGTTGACATGCCGGTTGAAATGATAACGGGCTTGCCCGTTTTACGAACACGCTTCATCAGATTATGGTCGGTAAGCGAGGCAGAAGGCACTTTATATGCAGGAGTATCGAATTTTTCCATAAAATCGACCGAGGGTTCGTCCCATACCGAAGCCATCCAATCAATTTTCCTTTCCTTGCAGTGGCGGTCGATCTCGCGATATTGCTCCTCATTGAATTCAACTTTATAACGATAATCCAGATATGTGATGTAGCCCCAGGGGGTCTCTCGCATTTGCTTTTGTTGATCAAGCGGCGTACACACTTCAGGTGTGCGTTTCTGGAATTTTACCGCGTCCGCACCCGCGTGGGCAGCAGCATCAATGATCTTCTTTGCGATATCCAGATCACCGTTGTGATTAATGCCAACTTCCGCAATGATATAGGCTGGGTGTCCATCACCCATCATTCGTTTTCCAAACTTTATTTCACGAGCCATTATTAATTCTC
The DNA here is from genome assembly GCA_964385315.1 of uncultured Anaerolinea sp. GTDB lineage: Bacteria > Chloroflexota > Anaerolineae > Anaerolineales > Villigracilaceae > Villigracilis. The sequence continues at coordinate 5,538 of CAYLOW010000001.1, read as the reverse complement.
CTTGATTTTATATGCCTGACATTTGGAACACACGATGAGCGCAGTATGTCCCGAAATTTTATATTTTTTCCAAAACAAGTTCGCACAATTCACGCACGGCCCCATGACCGCCATTCCTCGTCAACACATGGTCTGCCGCACGGATAACTTCGGGATAGGAATCGGCAACCGCCACAGACCAGCCGGCGATTTCAAAACATGGAAGGTCATTCAGGTCATTGCCAATGTAAATGACATTCTCCGCCTGGATATTTTTCTGTTCAAGAACTTGGCGCATAACACGCCCTTTATTTTGCATTCCTGTATTATGAATTGCTTCCACGCCGATCTTTTTTGCGCGTGCCAGCACAACAGGATTCGGTTCCGAAGAGAGGATCATTAATTCGATCCCTTTTTCGCGCAGGGTCTTAATATGCATACTGTCGCTGCGTGAAGCAGTGACCGATTCCCCGCCGTCCTGGTTGGTGATGACAAGGTTGTCAGTCACTACACCGTCAAAATCACAGATGATCAATTTAACAATTTCAGGGAATTGCCTGCGCTTCTTCCCGGGTGAAATCATTTCCAACCCGCTGTAGACCAGGGCTTCATATTTTGCCCAATCAGGTAATGTATCAATATCCACCGTGTATTTCGGGTCAATCACCAGGGGATAAATGACATCACCTGTCAACGAATTTTTATTCATGATCGTTGAAATACGGATTGCATCAATGTGTCCCGTCTGCCAGTAGGCAGGCGGCAGAATCTGGCGCGGTGCGTTGTACGGTTCGGGAATTCCTTCCACATGAAGCAACGGATTCAAAGGCTTATCTTCGCCATTGAAACGCCACATCTTGAATGGGTTTTGGGCTGCAGGCACAACACCGCGGACGCAGTCCGCATCAGCATGGCCAAGAAGGATATTGACAGCATCGTCAACCATGTTTCGCGGACGGATGGGCGACGTGGGACGTAATTGGATCACTACATCGGGGCGATACCCTTCAACAGCTTCCAACCATTTGAGCGCATGTTCAAAAACGGGCAAATCTGTGGTTTTGTCCTGGGCAAATTCTGCAGGGCGAAGGAAAGGCGTCTCAGCCCCCCAATCGCGGGCCATCGCCGCGATCTCCTCGTCATCGGTTGAAACAATTATACGTGTGACCAGGTCCGATTGTTTTGCGGCGGCAATACTCCATGCAATCAACGGATAGCCTGCAAATGAGCGAATGTTCTTTCGCGGGATCCCTTTTGACCCGCCACGTGCGGGGATGATGGCAAGAATATCACTCATCAGTCGTCAATCGCCGGCGATCTCTAATACTTATTAATAAATACCGGCCGCAGATCATTATGGCTACCATGCCGTCCATCCTCCGTCGACGATGACATTATTACCTGTCATATAGGAGGAAGCATCAGAAGCAAGAAACAATAACGCGCCGTTCATTTCGTCTTTCTTTGCCATCCGGCCTAAAATCGTCTTGGCGGAATAATTTTTGACAAAATAATCTTCGTGATTATTGAACACACCACCAGGGGTAAGCGCGTTCACACGAATCTCTGTCCCGGCATAATAGGCTGATAAATATTTTGTGAAGCCCATCACACCCGCCTTGGTCGTAGTGTAGTAAACAGGCTTGAAAGCCACACGCTTGCCATCTTTGATATAAATGCGCTGGTCGGGTCCATTTAATCCGTAAGTGGAGCAGATGTTGATGATGCTGCCTTTTTTACCTTGTGCAATCATTGGTGCGACACAAGCCTGGGTCATCAGGAAGATACCCGTCAAATTCACATCCAGGGCAGCGTTCCATTGCTCCAACGGATAATCTTCAAACGCACCGGGCGCAATTCCTTTGGATGCGGCGTCAGGGTCAAATTTTGGATCGAGGGCGGCGCAATTGACAAGAATATCAAGACGTCCAAATCGTTTCAATGTTTCAGCAACCAATTCACGGGTCGACTCAACACTGGTCACATCAAGTTGAAAGGCGAAATTGGCGTAGTCCAAATCCGTCAGCAGTTTCGATGTTTTATTTGCGTGATCCATCAATAGATCGGCGACCACCACTGAAGCACCCGCTTCGCCGAATGTTCGGGAAAATTCCGTCCCCAGCTGTCCACCACCGCCAGTGACGACGGCAACCTTGCCTTTTAAACTGAATTTATCAAATATTGTCATTTGGTTTCCTTTTTAAAAACCTAAAGGTTATAACAAACTTTAAGGTTTTGGATATTCTGTATAAATTTTATCACCGTGCGAGTTGTGAGCGAGATATAAACCGTCAGCAAGCTGTAAGTAAACAGATTGCACGTCTTCCTCTTCCGACCCAAATTGGAAAAGCGCCAGGGCCGCATCTCCTGAAAGTACATCTTTTTGCAGGGCTCTGACGCCTCTATCATATCCGTCACGCGGCAAGCCCGTGACAGCATCCACAAGGTCGGGCAGGACATAACTTGGGCGGTCGGTATAAAGGTAAACGGGACCAGGTTGGTTGGTGTAAATACGCGTACCTGCGGGAAGTCCACTCAAAAAATCCATCGCCGCTGAATCATACCATTTGAAAGATGCGTAACCCTGTCCGCCTTTATGGAGTTTGATCACGAAATTCGATGTATCGTAGGCAGAAAGCGCCAAAATAAGAATTGCAATTAGGGTAAAAATCCCGCGAAAGATAATATTTCGGTTCTGCCATGCCCAATATCCGAACCACACAAACAGGATCAACAGAGTAACATAGACCGGCGAAAGGATGCGAAGTTTGAATTTCGTACTGGCATCAAAGAGCAGCATGGACGAAACGATGGAGGCAAGATAACCAAAAAGGTAAAGCCCATTGGTAAAGGATAAAATTTCAAGTTGTTCAGTGTTTGGCTGGAGAAATTTTCTTAAGCCTTTGTAAAAGACCCAAATAAGAAGAGTTATACTAATAATGATAATTAAAATGAAAAAGAAGTTGGGAATTTTCATTAGCGCGCGCCGCCATGCTTCCAGGGGAATGAAGAATTCCGAGATATTGTAAATCCCTGCTTCAATATTTTCTGTTGTGAGCGGATGATAGACCAGAGTACGATTGGTGGCGTTATCAGCTACGGCTTTATTGCGGATGCCCCACCCAAATATGAAAGGGAGTGTACTGGCGATAAAGATCGCAGCGCTGGTTATTCTTTTCTTCCAGGTATCATGCAGGAGGACCAACGCAACAAGAAAGGTTGCCACCAGTGCCAGTCCCGCATAGCGCGTAAGATAAGCAAAGGCAGTGAGAACACCGGTCGTGATAAGCCATCTCCCCCCCTTCCGACTGTCTTGGGGAGAAATGGATGAAGAAGAAAAATATTTTGAGAAAGTTAGGAATGCAGCAATGGTGAAGAATATATACAGGGGTTCACTCATTGCCACGGCATGAACATTAAACAGCGAGGCATTGACCGCAAATAGCAAGGCCAATGTCACGCCCGCCGCCTGTGATTTGGTCATGTTCCAACCGAGGATACCCAGCAGAAATGCATTTGCGCCAAAAAGCAACGCATTCAAAAAGTGTGCGCCGCGCAAGGGATCAAGTCCGCTAAGACCGACCAGTGCCAATGTGAATGAAAAACCGGGAGGGAAATGTGTAACAGGCTGATTGCTCGCCAGCCAGGCCTCACGGTAGCCCTGACCGCCAAGAATACTGCGTGCACCTGCGATATAACCGATCGAATCATCTGATAGCCCAAGCCCTTCAGGCGTGCCGTACAGCAGCATACCTATCGCACCCACAACAATCAAACCGAGGACGATCAAAAAAAGTGATTGGGACTTCAAATATTGTTTCATCGGATAAAGTACAGAGACGCTCCACCGCCCCTAACTCTTAACCAAAAGGGGAATTCCCTTCAGGGGAGGATTGGATGATAGAGCGTCTCCGGGAAAAACTTATTAAACTTGCTTTAGGATATAGCCCTGCTCTTCAAGATATTTGACGATGATGTGTGCATTTTCTTCCGGCGAAGCACCAAAGCCCTTGAGCGTGATCGAAGGTTCGATGGGCGGTTCATAGGGATCATCAACGCCGGTAAAGCCCATTGGCTTGCCATCCAGCACTGCCTGACGCGCCTTGGCATATAAGCCCTTCACATCGCGCTGTTCACAGACTTCAACAGGAGTATCCATATAAACTTCAACAAAATTCTCACCGACCATCTTGCGGGCTTCGGCGCGGGTGGAGCGGTAGGGGCTGATCGCTGCACAGATTACTGCGCCGCTGGCATGGACAATTTCCCCAGCCACGAATCCGATACGCAGGATGTTGGTATCACGATCCTCTTTGCTGAAACCAAGACCCTTGGAAAGGTGCGTGCGGACAACGTCGCCGTCAAGGATGGCAATCTCACGTCCACGCTCGAGGAGTAGGGTGGTGAGCACTTCAGTGGTGGCACTCTTCCCTGATCCGCTCAATCCTGTGAACCAGATACAAAATCCCTGTTTGTGGCGCGGGGGATACATTTCGCGCAGAATTTCAGCGGTCTCGGGGCGTGTGAACCATTCGGGTAATAATTTACCCTTGGCAAGATAAACATCGCGAACTTGCGTACCGGAGATATTGGCAGTCTTCGCGCCTTTTGGCACGTCCTTCTCTTCCACATAACGGTCTTCATCAGGAAGATAAACCAGCATTTCAAAGGGAACCATCTTGACGCCAAGTTCTGCTTCGTACTTCTTCATGACTTCCTGCGCATCGTACGGCCCATAGAACGGTTTACCCGCAGAATCATTTCCCGGACCCGCATGATCCCGCCCAACAATAAAGTGATTTGCACCGTGGTTACGGCGGATAATGGCATGAAGCAGCGCTTCCTTCGGTCCCGCCATACGCATCGCCAGGGGCAAAAGGCTGAGCATGGTGTCCTTCTTGTCGTAGTAGTTATCAACCAATGCTTTGTAGGTCCGGACGCGGGTGTAATGATCCACATCTCCAGGCTTGGTCATACCGACAACCGGGTGGACAATCAAGGAGCCCTTGACTTCTGCGGCAGCACGTTTGGTGAGTTCTTCGTGGATACGGTGCAAGGGATTGCGGGTCTGGAATGCAACTACGTTGTCGTGTCCCATCTCTTCCAGCATGGCGCGTACCTGGGCGGGCGTGTGACGCAGATTCACAAAATCGTAATACTTGGGCAGATTGACGACTTTCAAAGGCCCGGAAATACAAACCTTATTCCAGCGTGCCATTTCGGAAACCATCGGGTGCTTGGAATCGGTCGAACCATAAGCCAACGCAGCTTCTGTTTGTGCATCCCAGTGATAGACCTCGTCAAGAGTCATTACTGCGATCAGATCAAAGTTTGCACTGCGCAATGCCAGCTCTTCGCCGACAGTCGGCAGCTCCTTGGGATCAGCGGTCAGGGTAATGGGAAGCGGAAAGAGTGTTCCATCTGCAAGGCGCATTTCATGCAGTACACGGTCATAATCTGCTTTGCCCATGAAAGTTGTCAGAGGTGAAAATCCGCCAGTGGCTATCAATTCAAGGTCACACATGTTGCGCATGGTGATTTTTATGGAAGGCAGTTTTG